>NZ_ANAD01000245.1 GCF_000341245.1 Nocardiopsis halophila DSM 44494 | reverse complement strand
ATCGCCCCCCTGCCCCGGGCCGCCGGCGTCCTGGGCATGGACGTGGCCGGCGCCGAGGCCGACGAGCGGGACGTGCGCAGGCGGGCAGCCGAACTGGGGGTGCCGTGGAACCGGTGGGAGGCGCCTGACCGGCCTCGTGGGTAGGCGGTGACCCCGGACTTCGGTCCGGGGTCTCTTCAGGCCCGCTCCGTGAGCAGCAGCCCCCGCCCCTCGTGCTTGCCGCGGCCGACTCCCCGGATGCACAGCTCGTACAGGGCATCGGCGTCGCGCACCACTGCCTCGCCGCGGAACCGTCCGTAGGCGGCTCCCCCCATGCCGATCCTCGCGTGCCTGAGCGCGGTCACCACCAGGACGTCCTCCAGGCGGCCGGTCAGCCACTGGTCCCACCGGTCCTCGGGCACCGCCACGCGACGGCTCTTCCCCTTGCCCTGCGCCCCCGGCTTGGGCACCGCCCGCACCGGCTTGGTGTCGAGCGAGAACCTGATCCGGTCCCACTGCTCGTACCTCGGGGTCTTCACCGACTCGGCTCGCAGGGCTCCGGGCAGCTCGTGCCAGTCGGGGGGCACGTCGGAGGAGATGATCAGCCTGTCCCGCCCCCGGCGCGCCCACAGCACGCGACCCTCCTCTGCGCCTGCGGCGTCGGCCACGTGCCCGACGAGGCGCCCCATGGTCGCGGACTCGGTCGGGTCCGGGGCGGCGTCCGGGTCGAGGTGGATCGTGGTCAGCAGCATGGGCGCCAGTCTGCCACCGGCCCCTGCAGGGGCCGGTGGCTCCCGCGAACTGGTGGCGCCCTCACCGGCGGCCCGCTAAGGTGGCGCCCATCGGCCGGTTCCGTTCCGCCGGAGACGGTGGTGGCGGAAGCGCGCGAGCGCCCCGCGCANCGCGGGGGTGGCCCATACGCTTG
>NZ_ANAD01000244.1 GCF_000341245.1 Nocardiopsis halophila DSM 44494 | reverse complement strand
TGAAACGTAGTAGGTTTGCATGTCCTTTCCCCGCGCACGCGGGGTCGAGGGGGCGCTACGGCGCCCCCCTTTTTTATCTCCCCGATACCCCTAGACGGATTATAGGGGTACCCCTATAATGAGGGTGTCGATGAAAGGAACCCCATGTACATCCACCTCGACACCGACGCCCTCGACGCCCTCGACGCCGCAGAGGCCTACGCCGCCGCCGTCCAGGCCCCCCAGGACGCCAAGGCGATCGCCTCCGCCTACGCCGACGCCGTGGCCTACCGGCTCGCCGTCCGCCACGGCCAGATCAGCGCCGCCAGCATTCTCGGCATCTCCCAGCCCACCCTCTCCGACCGGTACCGCCGCCACGACCGGCAGCTCCGGCGCCGCGTGGATGAGGGCGCCCACTATTTGGACATGACCTACCCCGGGTGGCCCGACCGGGCCGACCCCGACATCCTCGACATGTCCAGCGCCACGAGGGACATCCTCGACATGGCCGCGATCCACCCCTTCGAGCCGGGCGTGGAGCCGACCCCGGCTTTCTTCACCTTCATCGAGACCCACGGCCGCGAGCGCGCCGTGGAGCACGCCTTCGAGGTGGGCCCCGGCGAGACCTACGACGACCTGACCCGGCTGTGGGCCGACCTCCTGCGCGCACGCCAGGGCCAACTGCACGAACGACGGAAGGGCTGAACCATGACAGACGACGCCAAGCGCAGGGCGCGCGCCGCCCGAATCCGCGCCAGGGAGGGCGTGCCGGAGGAGGAGTGCCTGGCCGAGCTGGGCTACGAGGCGGTGTGCGACTGCGACATCTGCGCGGCCGCCGAGCAGCAGGGCTGAGGCCTCACGGCACCCATCCGCGCCAGGTCCACCGCAGCGGGTCCCTGCCCGCCTCGGGCAGCTCCACGAGCGCTATGCGGGGTGCGCACGACGCCATCGCAGGCATCAAGACCACTGAGGAGATGTGATGGACATCCCTGACGGAATAATCAAGGCATACAAGCCCCTCCCCCCTCGGCTCGCCCTGTACATCATCGAGATGAGGGAGGGAAGCGAGTACGCGTACATGGTGTGGGGGGTCGACACCGAAGGCGAGCACTTGGAATTCGAGGACGCCGAGAGCTACGAGGGCGCCCTCGAACACCTCAACGAGGTGTACGAGGACATTCGGGAGGTCGAGGGCACGCCGGAGCAGGATCTGGTCCACCCGACCGAGGAACTCACCCCTCAGGGCCTAGCCGCACTCGTCGCTACCACCTCTAAGGCGACCCGCGACAATCCCCACGGGTGGCTCACTGGAATGGAGGCTCTGGCCCAATGGGGCACGATGGGGATCCCCTGGTCCTCTCCAGAGTGAGGACTGATCTTCCACGAGTGCGGGGGCGAACGCCGGTTCCTCGGCGCCCCGGAGAGCCCGGGGCGGGGCCCTTCCCGGTTCGGCGCCGCCCCGGCCCACCGGACGCACCCCGCAGGCCCGTCAGGAATCGCGACTAGCGTCGCAGGAGTCCGACGTCGCCGGTCTGCTGGAGCGGATCGATGGAGGCGGCCGGACCCCCCTGCCGGCCTGAGCCGCCGCCCCAGCGGATCCCTTGGCGCTGTCACCAACACGGGCTAAGCTGCTGACAGCTGCGAGCACGGGGCCTCCTCGTAGGCGCGGCGGTACTTCATCATCCCTGGAGGGATTGCAACGCCAGCGGCGAAGTCGACTTCGCCGTTCGACAAGATCCCCGCCTTATGGCTCACTCTCCTCATGGCTTCTTCTCCGATCATAAAGGCCCGGATCTGCCCCCACTCCGAGTGCGGTGTCGGTTCCGGTATGACGCTCCGCAGTGACCGCAGGATCCATCCTGATTTTCAGACCAGCCCCTCCTTCTTGTTGGGTAACGCCTACATCCACGAGGAGGCTTGGCAGTGCCATATGTGCAAACGGACGATCCTGGAACTGGTCGGTTGGACCTACGGGGAGAACGGGCCTGAGGAATGCTGGCGTAGGACGGTATGGCCCGACCCCGTCCCGCGTACTCTTGGTTCCGATGTTCCCGAGCGGATCCGGAATCTGTTCGTGGAGGCCGCCCATGCCGAGCGCGTACCGCCCTATCGTCTGGCGGGCGCCGGCTACCGGGCCACGATCGAGGAGATCTGCAAGGACCAGGGCGCGACGGCCCGCACCCTCATGGCCAAGATCGATGAGCTCAAGGGACGGCTCCCGGACAAGCTCATTGATGACCTGCACGAGGTGCGGATGGTCGGCAACGACACCCTGCACCAGGGTATCGCCTACTCTGCAGACGAGATCGCCGATGTCGCCGAGATGATCGAGGAGATGGCGCTGGTGCTCTACGTCCAGCCAGCCGAACGCCAGCGGAAGGCCCAAGCGCGCCAGCAACGGCGCGACGAGGCCAGAAAGACCCCCTGAGGGCCGATCTCGCTCATGCGGACGTGTCCGGCGTCGACGATCACCAGGTCAGGAACTGAGTGATCGTCGGTCTGCACGCGCCCTGACAAGCAGACGCAGCAATCGCGTCTAATCGACGATGGAGTGCAGAGCGCTGATGAAGGATTCGATCCAATCGAGGTCCGCCCGCACCGATTCTGACGTGATCTTCTCGTGGGTAATAGCACGAGGTTTGACGAGCCGCCTGAGATCCCCCTCGTGAACGATCTTGTTTCGGCGGTGCGAGATCTCGTTTAGTCTTCTCTGGAGAGCCTCCGGAGAAGTGCTCGGTTCTATGGCTTTGGACAACTTCCTCCAGGGTTTTTCCGCCCCCAGCATCTGCAAAGCTCTCTCAACGCCCTTTCGGTCCTGAAAGGTCATCGTCAGCAGCCTGTCGTTCAGGGTGTCCCTAGCCGAGGTTCTGGGGCGATCGCGGACGCCTCTCTTTCGGGAGCGCACCGACTTTTCGCCCATCGCGACCAGGTCGCTGAAGGGGACGTCGACTTCGGCGAGCTTTTGCGGCAGCGGAGAGGCGAGTTTGATTTTCCTGATCTCCCAATGCAGGTACGTGTCCAAAGCCGCGACTCCGGACACTAGCGCCGCCCGACGCAGGTCCTCGCGCGTCAATGGTTCTGTGGATTCCACGTCGAGAGCGAGGAAGCCACGTCCTCGTTCCAGGACATCAGTGGCGGCTTGAAACGGCGTGACGGGCACAGCGGGTCCCCCGTTCCTCTCGTGGCCGACACCGGTGCCCGCTCGAAGGCCGCCGATGCCCTCGGCGTCGGCGGGCGACGTCGGCCCCCTCCTCCGGTCGCGCGGGAGGCCCCGTGGGCCGCATGGGGCTCATACCCGCGCAGGGGTACCGGGACGCGGCGGCCCGCCCCTCCCGTCTGGTGCCCGATAATGCCGATTATCGGGCACCAGAAGGGGGCGGCGGGGTGTCGGAGCGGAACCCCGCGCTACCTAAACGGAACGTGCCGTTTAGGTAGCGCCCGATCCGGTTCCGCCGAGCCCGTTGGAGCGGCCCGGGACCGAGCCGCCGTGCGCGGACGGCGCCCACGTCCACCGGCGCGGCGAGCGGGTGTGCGCGGCCGTCGTGGACGGCGCCGGCCACAGCCCGGACACCACCGCCCTCGCCGGGATCGCGCCGCAGGCGATCACCCTGCTCGCGATGGACATGGGCGGGCTGGTCGGCCTGACCACCGCCGGGCGGATGGCCGGCGCCTACGACGACCCGCCGCACATGTCCGCCGTCTACGCCTCCATGGAGCCCGGGCGCGACACGACCGTGGGCTGGATCGGCGACTGCCGCGCCTACGCCTGGGATGGCGAGGCGCTCACCCTCTGGTCCACGGACCAGACCGTAGGGCAGTGGCTGCGCTGGAACGGAACCCCCGTCGAGATCGCTGAGGAGCACGACAACTGCGCGATGCTGGGCCTCGCGCAGGCCACGGAGATGACGGTGCGCCAGCTCACCGTCCCCGAGGAGGTCCCCATGGTGCTGCTGGTCAGCGACGGCGTCTCGGACCAGGTGGACCTGGAGACGGCCGAGGAGCTGTTCCGGGAGCACGCCGACGACCCGCAGGCCCTCGCCGACGCCCTCGTCGCCGCCGCCGAAGACGGTGAGGAGGACGGGGAGCTGTACCGCGACGACGCGAGCGCGATCGTCCTGCGCAGGCCCACAGGGAGCTGAACCGCCCCCTGACCTGGGACCCCTAAGCTACCCGCGGGTTACTTTGCGGCTCGCCGTGGCTTCGGGAGTCCCGGGTGCCGGGAGGAGGGCGAAGCTCGTCGGTGGGCCGAGGCCCACGCTCAGACATGCCGACCGCTGCCCGGAGTGCGGGCTGCGCCAGGGGGCCCGCGACGTGAACTATATGCATTACATTATGTACAATGAAGGGCGGTCCGGTCCCCACTGGGGACCCGCGCAAGAGCGCGGGCTGGCACCGGACCGCCCCGAAGCACCCGAGCCTGGAACAGGCTCAGGAAGAGCACATCGTACCAGGAGGGCCCGATGGACGCTGAGGAGCAAGACGACCTGGTGACCCTGCGCGCGTGGGCCACGGAGCAGGACTGGTCTTACCTCCATGTGGTGAACAGGGTAGCCAAGCAGCCGGGGTTCCCCTCCCCCGCCGGCGACCGCCCCGCCCGGCGCACCATCGACACCCCCGAGGGCCCCGTCGCCACCGGCGGGGGACGGGAGTACCTGTACTCCCGCAACGCCCTGCGCCCCTTCGAGCGCAAGCACCCCGAACCCGTCGCGCTGCCCGGCCTCGACCCCGACGAGCCCGTCAGCATCAACCGATTCGCCAAAGAGATCGGCGTGAGCGCCAACGCGATCAACCAGCACAAGGGGTCGGCCGGCTTCCCTCGCCCCGTCGACGGCGGGGCCCGCCCCCGGTTCCGCCGCGGCGACCTGCTCGACTGGCGCAACAGCCGCCCCGGCAAGGGGCGTCGGCGCCGTTCGGACGGGTGAGCCGCCAGCGCATGGGCTCTGCGGCGACGAAAATGTGGGGCCAGCCGGGCAGGCCGGGCCCCACAAGTGCAGGGGAGGTCACCAGAGGGCGGGCTGCTCCGGCGCGGCCGGAGCAGCCTTGTCTGCCTGCGCGATGATCTCGGCCATGGAAAGGTCTTGGCGGAAGCGGTGGCCGATGCGGGCCTCCACCTCCGCGTAACGCTGGGCCAGATCCGGGTTGAGCCGCGCGGAGCACACCAGGTCATCGCGCGAGGCCAGCACGCAGAACCGGCAGCTCAGCCGGGACATCCCCGCCGAGTAGGCCCAGTGGGGGCGCGTCCCCGCCGCCCAGATCCGGGCCCAGACCTCGTCGGCGGTGAAGGCGTGGATGGGCCGCCACTCGTCGACGTGGCGGCGCCCGTTGCTGGCTGCGGCGTCGTGGGCATAGGCGGTCTTGCGGGCTCGTGCGCGGGACTCCTGTGCGCGCATCCCCATCACGTTGAGAAAGTGCACGGGCCGGTCGGTGACCGCCCCGCCCTCTCTCAGCTCGGCGGCCAGGCGGGTCATCAGGGTGCGGACAGGGCCGCGCTTGTGGTCCGAGGTGCACCACCGCCGCGCCGCGTCGGGCCACTTCCCCCGCTTCTCGGTGCGCTCCAGGATGGTCTCCACCGCCCCGCCGCTCCGGCGGGCGACGACCTCGAAGCGTGCCCGGTAGTGCGCGGCGTGCTCCTCGGCGAGCGCGCGGGTTCCGGGCCATTCGGCTTCACCGAGGTCGGCATGGACGACCACGACCCGGTCGGCCACGCCGGCGGTGCGGGCGGCCTCCATGGTGACGTCCAACGCCGCCTGGGAGTCCTTCCCGCCGGAGACGTTCACCAGGACCACGTCGTAGGCGGTGAGGGCAGGGGCGGTGCCAGGGGTCAGCGTCACGCCGTCGGTGCGCTTAGATGCAGTAGAAATGAGGATGCCTTTCTTTCGCAAGAAGGGTCGGAGGCGGGGCCGCACGCATCCGGCGAGATCCCGTGCGGCCCCGAAGCTCCCGATCGGTCGTTCAGCTGGCGAGGGCGAACAGCTCTTCCTGGACCGCCCTGCGGGGCGGCAGAGGCGACGGAGGCGCCGGGGCCTGGTAGATGCGCTCCATGTACTCGGCGACGTGGTCGCCCCACTCGATCCCGAGCACCGTTCCCAGGAGGGCGGCGGCCACCGGCGGGGCGACCACGTCAGCGGCCTGCAAGAAGGCCTTGGTGCGCGAACCCTGCCAGGGGAAATCGCCGGGGAACCCGGCGAGGAGACCGGCCTGGGCCTCTGTGAGGCGCTGGCCGTCTGAGACGCGCTTCCAGCTGCGCGCCTTCTCCGTCAGGCACCACGACAGCCCGTCGGCACTGAACTCGTTCCCTCCGCTTGTGCGGCGGTTGCCGCGGGTGTTGATGCGCTCTCCGGCCGACCAGCCGAGCGCGGCGGCCATGCTCCTCTGCGGCCACGGCGCGCTCGTCGACGGGCACAGGGCGGGCGGGTCCCATCGGCCGCAGTTCCACCGCTGCCGGGTCGGCAGCCCGTCCAGGGAGATGTAGTCATGCCGCGTCGCGACCAGGAAGGTGCGAAGGCGCCGCGAGGGCACACCCAGGTCGGCCGCGTTGATCGTGGCCACGTGGCAGGTGGCGAACCCGTCGGTGGCGAGTTNCGGCCGCGAGCTCCTGCCACACAGGATCGGCAGCCGGGACCTGCTCAGCCAGCACCCACTCCACGGTCGGCAGTTCGGTAGCCAGCCGGACGGCGTCGACGATCAGCGCGGTGCGCGGGTCCTCGATGCGGCCGTAGGCCGACTTCCATGCGTCACCGCCGACCGTGATCCCGATCTGGTTGATCGCCTCCAGCACTACCCCGAGGTCGGATCGGCCGCTTCGCTTGCCTGCGGCCGACCAGGTCGGGCAGGGCGGTGAGGCGATGATCCCGGTCGTGGAGGCAGCGGGGGCAAAGTCCCGCATGTCGCCGTGGTGCCGCGCGTACCCGGCGGCGCGGGCGGTGGCGCAGGCCTCGGCGTCGATGTCCACCCCGAGGACGCCGGTGAGGCCGAGAATTTCGGCCCCCTTGTCCCAGCCTCCAGGCCCCGCGAAGAGGTTGATCACTTCGTGCATGCCCGTCTTCTTCCTGTTCGTCGGTCGGGCGCTTCGGTTGGAGTGGGGTGCCACCCCCAATCGCCAACTACATGCATAATATAAGATATATAGTTAATGTCAATCCTGAACAAGAGCCCTGACCAGGTAATTCAAGAGTCGTATGTTCTAGCCTCGGGAATCACAAAGGCCCGCCCCGAGCAGGGGCGGGCCGCAAGGCGCCTAGGCCGGGTGAGTCGGGCTCCGACGGAGCCCCGCATTTCCTTAGGCGTCCGGCCTCTTTCGGGCCACCAGGTTCTAGGCGGGGAAGAACGTCCCGCTCCGGCCGTAGCGGACGGCCGCGTACCTCCCGAAGGACACGTCACCCGCCACGTCTAGCCCGACCTTCACCTCCAGGAGGAGGCCGTCGGCAAAGGACCCCGCAGGAATCACCTCCGCCTCCTCGATGAGGAGGCGGACGGTTCCGCCCTTCTCCGGGCTCCGCTTCAGGACCCGGAGCACGACGTGCTCGTCGCCGGGGTCCCCGACCACCACTTCGTCGCCGGGGATGAGCAGGCCCATCGGAGGGGTACTTGGTGCGGAGGGTTGGCAGGTCGCCGTGCCCATGGGGCGATACTCCTGCTCAGGAGCGCAGCAGGTACAGGTCGGGGAATCGCCGGCACACATGTCTTCTCCTTCTGGTTCGGGTGCTTCGGTCGGGTGGGGTGCCACCCCCGTTCCCAACTACATACATAATATAATATATTGGGGTGGTGTCAACCCCGGGAAGGGCCTCCGACCAGAGGATTCAAGGGGCCCGCCCCCGAATAGGGGCGGGCCGTGAGGCGTCTAGGCCGACGCGCTGGTCTTCATCGCCCGCAGCTCCGCGAGCACCTGTTCGATGGCGCCACCGAGTGCACCGGTGGAGGCCTCCATGAGGCCGACCTGCTGGTGGTCGGTGGTGAAGCGGTGCACGGCCAGGCCGCCTTGGTGCTGGCCCTGCGGGTGGTCGAGGCCCTCGTGGCGGCCGCAGCCGCTGACGACCGCGTAGCCACCGGGGACTTGAACCTCCACTCCGGGGCCGGGGTGGAGGTCGCGCTCTCGGGCCTCCAGGCCTGCCAGGCGCAGTGTGATCAGGACAGTGGCCAGCACGCTCGGCCCCTCGGCGGGGTAGCGGCCGATCTCCTCCAGGTGGAGCCCGTGGATCATCCGCTGTTCGCGCTCCCCTTCGTCGTCTTTCCGCTCGGCCATCCACTCCGGGCGGTCCAGCCGGGCGGCGACCGCCTGGGCCACATCGTGTTCAGGGCATTTCAGGGCGCCCAGGTAGGCCAGGAACCGGTGCGTATCGCCCCCCTGGGACTCGATGGCGGGGTAGCTCGGGTCCGCGCTGACGCGGCGGCTGAGTTCCTTGGCCATCGTGGCGCAGCGCAGCTGCGCGAGCAGGGTCTTGCCGTCCTTGCGCATGGCGTCTGCGGCCCGGTGGACATCGACGCACAGCCGCTCGTGTCCTGCGCTGCGCGCCTTGTCCTGCGTGGAGGCGATGACGTATTCGATCAGCTGGCGCGCCCGGCGCAGGCGCGCCAGCGCTTCGGGGTCGCCGGTGGCGGTCCGGGCCCCCTTCTCGGTGAGCCACCACACCGTGGTCGTCTCACCATCTCCCTCGTGGACGTCGAAGGCTTCCAGCAGCCCCTCGTGGACGAGCCATTCGCCCATCTCCCAGGCATCGGCCGGGAGCTGCCCGAGGGGCGCGGCGGCCGCCCGGACAAGCGCATCGCGCTCATCTGCGTCCAGCCGGGGGTCCCGCGTGCCGGCGGATGGGATAATGGAGTTCGGCATTCGACTGCCCTTCTGTGACTGGATCGGTGTTGATGTCGGGGCCGACCAGGGGATTGGGCCCCTGGTCGGCCGTCTTGCATCTGGGCCGGGCGCGTCGGGCTATGGCCTGAGCGTCAGTCGCCCGGCGCCTTCACCCCCTTCAGGCGGGCGATCGCCGCAGCGATGTCGGCCGCCCGATCGCCTGCCGTGAGATCGAGGATGCCGATCTCTTCGTGGTGGGACGTGAAGCTGTGCAGAGTCAGCCCGACGTGGGCCTCCTCCGGGTAGTCGAGGTTCTCGTTGCACGCTCCGGCTCCGCTGACGACGGTGTAGCCGCCGTTCTGGGGGACGGTGATCTCGGGGCCGAGGTGGTAGTTCTCCTCGTAGGCGGCGATGTTGGCGCGGTGCACGGCGTCCAGCACGTCGTGCAGGACGGCGCCGGTTCGCGCGGCGTGTCCCCCGGTTCGGGCGCGGTGCGCCCGTTCGGCTTCGGTGTGCAGCGCGCGCGCCAGGTCTGCATCGTCGAAGACGTCTTTCCCCTCGTAGTGCAGGGGGTTCGGAGGCAGGGCGGCGACTTCGTCCAGCTTGCGGATCACGGAGCGCGCGTCGATGTTCCCCCGGGGCGTGACCTCGACCCGGGGCGGCAGACCGGGGTCGGCGTCGGCGCCGACCAGGGTCACCACCTGGCCCTCGATCGCGACCGTCACCCCGAAGCGCTCCTCCTCGGGGTGGTCGCCGTCGGGCAGCTCCGCGTCGACGGGGATGCCGGGCGCGATGACCCAGATGTCCATCGGGATCTCAAGCCCTGTGTGCGGCAGGAAGGCCAGGAAGTCGGTGTCCATGCGATTCTCCTGTTGGTGGTTCGGGTGCTTCGGTCGGGTGGGGCTCCACCCCCGTTCCCAACTACATACATAATATAATAAAAATGGTAGAAGTCAACCCGATAGAGGGTTATGACCTGGGCTTCCATGGAATTTTCGGGCGCCCCGGGCGGGCCAGTGCCCCGCAATCCCACCCCCGGGCCCGTGCTCCGTTCCGCACGGCCGCGTGGGGGGGCCGGCGCAGCTCCGGGCGGCCGGGCTTACCCACCGAAGGCGACCCTGCAGAGCCGCAGGAGGACGCCGCCTCCGCACTCGACCCGAGCAGGAAAGTGGCCGACTCTGATGCCTACTGACAACTCCGCTGCGTGAGACCGGCGACAACTTCACCGCGTTTCCACTGACATCACCGCTGCGTTCAGCAACAGAAAACTACTCACGGAAATCCTGTGATGATCCCATCACAGGATTTCCGTGAGTACGCACGTATCTACGATACGATCGGCCCCTAGAGGGGCCGATCGAGAGCGCAGCGAGGGGAGGGGCCGCAGTGAGCAACGTGACCAAGCTGGGCCCCGACGCCGAACAGGTCGACTACCGACTGTCACAGACCTGCGGTGAATCGCGGGTCGGAGGCAAGGACGCGGTCGTCAACTACCGACTCAAGGGCGTGCACCCCATCGAGCGCATCGGCGACGGCTGGCACGAGTTCGGCCTCGCCCCGCGGACTGTGCTGGAGGACGCGGCCGCGGTCGAGGCGGTGCGTACGATCATGGCCGGGTCCCACCCCGAGACCGGCGAGGTCCTGGTGGCCCCGAAGATGGCCGCCCACCCCGAATCGCTTCTTCCCGCCCACCTGTTGGTCGCGGCCGTCAGGGCCGAGGCCGAGCGCCGCGGGAAGCCGGTCTCGGTGCTTCTGCGCGAGCAGAAGAATGGCAAGCACAAGGACTGGGCCTTCAAACGCTTCGAGCGCCTGGAGAACGGCCTTCAGCGCGACGGCGCAGAACGGCACCGGGCCCCGGTCGCCGACCTGCAGCGTGTTGCCCACGCGGCGGGTGTGTCACTGGAGGAGGTCTACGAAGCCGAGGAGCTGGCTCACGCCCGCTCCTACGCCGATGAGCGCGTGCGGGTGGGCAACCGCGGATACGACGTCACCATCGACTTTCCCAAGAGCGAGAACGTGCTGGCCGCCCTGGCCGACGAGACGACCGCGGCCCGCGTCGAGGAGATCCATCTGGAGGCGGTGCGCCGCGCCGTCACCGCCCTGGAGTCCTGGTGCGCCTACGGCCTCTCAGGACACCAAGGAGAGGGGCGTGCGGCCAAGAAGGTCGACACCAGCGGCTTCATCGGCACCATCACCTGGCACCGCACCGCCCGCCCGGTCGACGGAACACCCGGCGACCCGCACGGCCACGCCCACGTGATGCTGGCCAACATGGTCTACTGCGACGACGGCGAGTGGCGCACCGTCGCCGCCGGCGGCATCGATCTGTTCTTCCACGCCCCGGCCGTGGGCGAGCTGGCCCGCGCGCTGTCACGGAACATGATGCGCCAGGCCTTCCCCGGCCTGGTCTACCAGCGCGACGCCAAGACCGGCCGGTGGGAGATCGAGGGCATCGGACCGAGCGTGCGCCGGGTGTACTCCCGGCGCTCCGCCCAGGTCGAGGCCGAGGCCGGGGAGGGCGCCTCGGTGACCCAGAAGCGGGAGGCTGCGCGGCGCACCGCCGCTGCGAAGAAGGAGTTCACTCGGGACGAGGAGCGCGCGTCCTGGCACGAGCGCGCCCGCCAGGCCCGCATCGATCCCGAACGGCTGGTCCACGAGGCGCTGCGCAAGCGCCCGCCCGACTCCAACGCCGCAGCCCCGGGCCCGCCGGGGCCCCAGGCGCCTGACCCGGACGCCGTCGCGGCGCGGGTGTGGGATCCCGAGCACGGGGTGACCTCCGCTAGGAAGGTCACCAAGCGCGCCAAGATCCTCGCAGCCGTGGCCGACGCCTGCCAGGACGGTGTCAGCGGCCAAGAGCAGCTCGAAGAGCTCACCGATGTGGCCCAGGGCGATGCCAGGGCCGTGCGCATGCCCAAGGCCGGGGCCTCCCACCTGGCCAACTCCGAGCGCTTCACCTCCAAGGACGTCGAGGAGTCCGAGCGCACCATCACCGGCTCGGCGGTGGCCCGGCTCGGCGAGGGCGCAGGCACCGTCCCCGCCGTGCAGGTCGAGCGCGTGCTGAAGGAGGAGGAGCAGCGCCGCGGTCACGCCCTGTCGGCCGAACAGGAGGCCGTGGTGCGGCGCCTGGTGGGCGCCGGGCACGGTGTGGAGGCGCTCACCGGCGTTCCCGGGTCGGGCAAGACCAACATCATGGCCACCGCCCGCGCCGCCTGGCAGGCCGCCGGGCTCACCGTCGCCGGGGGTGCGACCGCCGCGGTGGCCGCGGCGAACCTGAGCGCCCAGGCCGACATCGAATCGCGCACCCTGGCCTCCTGGCAGCACGCCGTCGCCGAGCACTCCGGGATGGCCGGGGTGGACGTGCTGATCATCGATGAGGGCGCGATGGTCTCCGACCGCGCCCTGGCGCTGGTGGTCCAGGCCGCCGAGGTCACCGGCACCAAGGTCGTGGCCATCGGCGACCCCAAGCAGCTGCGCCCGGTTGGCGCCGGCGGGGCCTTCCAGCGGCTCCACGAGCTGGTGGGCGGGCCGCACATGACCGGCAACCGCCGCCAGCGCGATCCGGTTGACCGGGCCGCGCTGTCCGCATGGCGCGAGGGCGCCTTCCGCTCGGCATTGGATGCCTGGAACACCGCCGGCCGGGTGCACGTCTCGCGCGACCTGCAGGGGGCCTACGACCAGATCGCCCAGCGGTGGTGGGCCGACCGGTCCGCGATCGCCGACGCCCACGAGGCGGTGTCGGACCTGCTGGTGATGGCCACCTACAACGAGCAGGTCGACCTGCTGAACGCGCGGATGCGCCGACTCGCACGCGAGAACGGGCTGCTGGGCAGCGGCGTGGAGTTCCCTCTTCTGCGCGGTGGGCACGTGGAGATGGCCGTGGGCGACCAGGTGCGGGTGCGCGCCAACGACTACCGGGCCCGCCGTGGCGAGGGCGATGTGGACGTGCTCAACGGGTTCCGCGGCGTGGTGGTGGCGGTGGATCCGCGGCTGGGGGCGCAGGTGGAGTGGCGCCACGCCGAACAGGTCCAGCGCGCCTGGATGGCCCCGGCCGATATCGCCGAGGAGAAGCTGACCCACGGTTATGCGCTCACGATCGCCTCCGCCCAGGGGCTGACTGCCCGGCGCATCCAGCTGCTGGGGCAGGGTGCCAGCGCCAACGACGGCTACTCGGCGGCTTCCCGGGGCTCTGAGCGGGTCGACTGGCACTTCGGCGCGGCCGAGCTGGAGAACACCGAGGAGCGGGCGCGTCTGGGGGCGCCCAAGACCGGCCAGGAGCGCACCGCCCGCACCCTGCAGTCCTACGCCCAGACCCTGTCCTACCTCGACGAGGGCATGGTCACCGACGAGCTCGACAAGGCCCGGAAGGGCCGCCGGGCGGGCCCGGTGGCCTCCGAGGACGCTGCTCCGCAGTGGCGGCCACTGGACGAGAAGGAGGCCCGTGCCGGGCGCGGCCCGGCCAGCCAGGCCGCCCAGGAGCGCATCGCCGCCCTGCAGGAGCAGGCCGATGAGGCGGCCCAGCGGGTGCGGCGGCTGGACGGGCGGCGCCAGGAGCTGCAGCAGCGGGTCGAGCAGGCCGGCGGGTGGTTCCGGCGGCGCGAGCGCCGCGGCCTGGAGGAGGAGCTGGGGCGCACCGGGCAGGAGCTGTCCGAGGCCCGGGCCGACCTGGCGCAGGCGCGCCGGGGGATCAAGCAGACGGCCGCTGAGGCGGTGCGGGCCGATGTGGAGCAGGCCCGCACCGAGACCGAGCACTTCAGGCGGATGCGTCTGGAGGCGGCCGCGGCCGCGCACGGGGTCAGCGTGGAGGAGGCTGAGCGGTTGCTGCCCCCGGCCGAGCTGGACGCGGCCCTGGGCCGGGGGCTGCGGGCGCGTCCGGGCGGCGCCGCTTCTGGCCCCTCCCCCGGCGGCGAGGGGCCCGGGCAGGCTCCCGGCCACGGCCCGGGCCCGGCTGAGCACCGTCCGGCGCCGCGCCGGGGGCCGGGCCCCTCCTAGCGGACGAGGGGCGCATCAGCCCATCGAGGGGGCGGCCCCGGCGGTCTGCCGGTGCTGGGGCTGGGGCGGCGCCTGGTGCGGCTGTTGGCCTCCCTCGGGGCCGCCCCAGGTTCCCCCGTTCGTGCTGCGCACCGACGCCCCTTCGCTGATGTCGGGGATGTTGGCGTAGGGGTCGTGCTGGGGCGGCTGCTGGTGGGCGCCGTCGTGGTGGGGCTGGTCGGAGGTGGCCATGGTGGACTTGCGCGCCAGTTCCGGGTCGACCGGGTCCATGTTCATCGCCTGGGCCAGCTCGTTGAGGCCTTTGGCCAGCTCGTTGCGGGCCGTCAGGCCTACCCCGTCGCAGGTCTCGGGCGCGGGCAGGCGCTTGCCCATCTCCACCACCCGGCTGCGGAGCTCCTGCTGCTGCTGGGGAGAGAGCGAGGCGTCGCGCATGGCGCCGATGGTCTCTTCCACCGGGTGGGGGTTGTCCCAGGTGCTGGCGGTCCGGTTGCCGTTGGCGTCGTGGTCGTGGTTCAGGTTGGCGGTGTAGGCGGGTTTGTTGCCCGAGGCGGGGTAGAGCTGGATGGAGTCGACCGCCTTCTCCTGGTAGGCCCGCTTGAGCAGCGTCTGCATGTTGTCGACCTCGCGCTCCTGCTCGCCGGGCCAGACCGCTTGGTGGGCGGTGCGGTTGCGGGCGTGGGCCTCCAGGTTGTCCAGCGTCTTCATCAGTCGCTCGGCCTCGGGGGTGACTCGTACGGCCAGGGTGACGGTGTAGCCGGCCTCCTTGGCCCGCTCGATGTGGTCGGCGATCGCCTTGGGGTCGTTGCTCGGCAGGACCAGGTGCACGTCCTGGCCCTTCTTCATGGCCTTGGTGCTCATCTCCTCGGCCCGCTTGTGCATGTCCGGGTCGACCTTGGCGATCGCCGCGGCGCGCCCTTCCTTGACCAGGGTGTCCTTCCATTCCTTGTGCTTGACTCGCAGTTGGCGGGCGTCGATCACCACGGGGCCGGTCGTGTTCTTGTCGCCGTCGCCTCCGGAGCCGGGGCCGGGGGCAGGGGCCTCGGGTGCGGGCTGCGGTGCTTGTGCCGGAGGCGGGGCCGGATTCGGCGCTTGCGGGGCGGGCCGGGGGGCACCCGCCTGCGGGGCGGGCGCATCCGAGCGCTGCGGTTCGTGGTCGGATTGGTCGTTGACCACGTTGATCCTCATGTGCGGCGGCCGCCCCGGGCCGTTGGTCTTCACACGCGAGGAACGCTGTTCGTCCTGTTGGTCGGAGCTGGCGAAGTTGGACTGGAGGGAACCGTATTCGGCCATGGGCTCTCCCGCGCTCTTCTGGGTCGACTGAGCGGACTTTTCCGGGCCGTGTAGGCGTTCGTGCTGGTCTTCGGTGATGCGCTCGCGCCCCATCGCCTCAAGACTCCGCAGCAGCTCGACCAGGCGCTTGTCCTGAGACTTGGCCATCAGGCTGGACGACGCCCACAGGTCGTGGGACCTGCTGAACCCCAGCCGTTCCAGCTCGCCGACGAGCTGGCGGTCCTGGGGCGCCACACCGCGCACCACGATGTTGCGGCCGTCGCGTTCGACGCGCACCACCCCCGGGGTGATCTGCAGGTCCTGCAGGCGGCTGCGGAGCTGCTCGCGTTCCCACGCTCCCGCCGAGTCGCCGGCGTCGGCCCGCGCCATCAGCTGGCGTAGGTCGGCAGGGGGGAGCGCCTCGGCGCCTTCGTGCAGTGCCCGCAGCAGAGCGCTGCGGCGCTCCTCGGACGTGCGTCGACCGGCGCGTTCCAGAGCGGTGATGTGCTCCTCAATGCGGGCGCGGTGCGCCTGGACCTCAGCGTCGGGGCGGCCGCGGTCCTCGGCGGTGGGCGCCTGCTCTTGGGGCCGGGCGGTCGCGGGCTGGGGCTGCTGGGCCTCGTTCGTGGGGGGCGCCGGTCGGGCGGCCTCAGGGGGCGGGGCGGCCGCCCCGCTGTCGTCGGCGGGCTGTGCGTCGGGGGTTTCGTCGGCGGGCGAGACGGGACCCGGGGTGCCCTCGGGGGAGCGCTCGCGCGCGGCTGCGGTTTCCTGGCCGGTTGGGAGCATCTGTGCCAGCGGCGCCGGCCCGTCCTGTTCACGCGCGGCCTCGGGGGCGGGGACCGAGCCGGTGGCGATCTGCTGCCAGCGCTCCTCGGTGATGGCCGGAACACCGCGGCGGTGCAGGGCGTAGAGCGCCTTGCGCAGCTGCACCTGCCGCGCCTCGTACCCCACTGATTGGGGTGCGACCCAGGCCGCGGTCGCCCCCAGGCGCTGGAAGCCGATCCCTCGTGAGCGCAGCACCTCGTCGACCTCGCTGATCGAGGGCGACTCGGGGGCGGTGCGGACCGTGACCCCGCTGAGCGAGGCCTCGATGCGCACCACGTCGTCGGGGATGTGGGCGGTGTCGGCGTAGGCCAGGGTCGAGCGCAGGGCGCTGCGCTCCCACATCCCCAGGGGGCTGCGCTTGTCGGCGACCGCGATCAGCGTGCGGGCCAGGTCGCGGCGCTGGGCGGGGGCCTCGGCGATGCGCGGGTCGGTGGGGGTCAGGGGCTGTTCGCGGTCGCCGTCGGACAGCAGGTCCAGCAGGGCGTGGGTGAACTGGCGCTGGTGCGTGGAGGCCTGGCCCCGGGACAGGGCGTCGATCTGGGTGGGAAAGTCCAGGGTGGGCAGGCGGGGGGCGAGCCTGCTGAGCCCGTCGAGCACTTCGTCGAGCTGCTCGGGCGCGTGGGGGGCGAGGGTCAGGGCGTGCAGGCCGAGCATGTCCTCGATGAGGGGTTCCCGCTCGGGTTCTCGGCGCCAGGTGGTGGTCCCGCCGGTGGTGGTCACCTCTTCGACGTTGTTCGCGGCCACCCGGTGGTCCTGGTCTGCCTGGCGCAGGCGCAGGAAGCCGTCGGCGTCGTCGCTGCCCCCCAGGTAGGTGCCGATGAGCAGTTGGGGCAGCGGCCCGGGGAGGTCCTCCTGGGGGTAGCGCAGCAGCACGGCGGCGCCGTCGCCCGGTTGGAGGCCGAATCCCGGTCCGCCCTCGGGCAGCGCGGGGGCGGTGCCGTCTCCCCCGGCGCCGGCCTCCCCGGCCTGGTCCTCCTCCCGCGGTGCGGCTTCCGGATCGGTCTCCCAGAGGGGCTGCTGGTCCTGGTGGCCGGGCGGCTCCGGTTCGGGTGCGTCCTGCTCGGCCTGCGGCTCCTGCCCGTCGGCGGGGGCTTGCTGGTCCTGCCCTCCGGCCTCCTCGCGGGCGGGCTCGTCCTGGGAGGCCGGGCCGCCGGGCTCTGGGGCGGGGCGCACCGGCTGCTCCTGCTGCGCGGCCGGTGCTTCCTTGTCCCCGTCGTGCGCTGCGGCGCCCTGAAGCGGGGCCTGTTGTTGCAGCTCCTCGTCGAAGAGCGGCAGCGGCTCGGCGTCCTGGGGCTCGTCGGCGGGGGCTTCCTGGTCCTGCTGTGCGGTGTCCGCCTCGGCGGCCTCGTGTCGGGGGTCGCCGCCCGGGGCGTGTTCTTGTACCGGTTCGGGCTGCTCCTGTTCGGGAGCGGACAGCCCGGACGGGCGCCCCGGGGTTCCGCGGAGCCCGCGCAGTCGGCGGGCGCCGCGGGCGGTTGCAACACCCGGCTGCGGCTCGGCCTCCCGGTCCTGTGCTGCCGGGGGCTCCTGTTCGCGGCCCGGCTCCTGCGAGGGGGGCGCCGCCTCACGCGGCGGCTCGGCCGCCTCCTGGTCCTCGTGCGCCGTCTGCTCCGCTCGGGCCTCCTGCTCCGTCGGCGCCTGCTGGGCCGCCTCCTGCTCGCCCGGGGGTTCGGCGTCCTGCGCCGCATCGGGCGCCTGCTCGCGCTCGGCGCGCTGTTCCTGCTCGCCGCCGGCGTCTGCCGTGTGGGCGGGCTGCATCTCCTCGATCCAGGCCAGGCTGCCGCGGTCGAGTTCGGCCCGCGCGCGGGTGACGGCCACATAGGCCAGCTGGGCCTCGGCCTTGAGGTCGAACGTCTGGCGGCGCCCCTCATCGGCCTCAGGGTCGATGCCGGGGGGTGCGGGGAAGTCGTCGCCGATGCGCACCCGGTCGAATTCGAGCCCCTTGGCCTTGTGGGCGGTGGAGATCCACACCTGCGGGTCGGCCGCGCTCATCTGCTCCAGGGCCCGGCGCACCTCCTCGGTGCCCTGCTGGTCCACCAGGCGGGCGAAGGTGGCCAGCTGCCCCAGGTCCTCGGGGGTCTCGGCCACGCAGCGCATCACCTGCCCCCAGGACCCGAACAGCGCCAGGTCCGGGTGGGTGGTGCGCTTGCCCTCCTGGAGGGCTTCGGCGGCCTCCACCAGGCGCATCAGGTCGTCGGTGCCGCCGACGATGGCGACCCGGCGCCCGGCGCGCAGCTGGGCCAGGGCCTCGGTGAAGGCGCCGGCGTTGGTGCGGCACAGGACCGCCTCGGGCTCCTCCATCGGCCCGTCGCTGACCCGGGTGTCCAGCTGGGGGGTTCCGCGCACCCGCAGCGGGGCGCCGAGCAGCTCCAGGAACTTGTTGGCCTCGGCGGCGACCGCGCCGCCGAAGCGGAAGGACTGGGTCAGCGACAGGGTGACGTCGGGCCCCTGGCGGTCCAGGGCGTCGATCGCGCCCCGCCAGGCGTGGATGGCCTGGGCCGAGTCGCCCACCCAGATCTGCTGGAGGTGGTCCTGGCGGCGCAGGATGTCCTCGGCCACCGGGTTGATGTCCTGGGCCTCGTCGACCAGCACGTACCCGCGGCCCTGGCCGCCGACGCGGATGCGGGGCTCGGGCGAGAGCTGCCAGATCTTGACGTAGGTGTCGTGCCGGAAGCGGAAGAGCGTGCCCTCCGGGTCGCACATGTCCTCCCAGGCCCGGCGCAGCAGCGGCTCCAGGCGCTGGCGCAGGGCGCGGTGGTCGCGCGCCTCCACACCTGCGGGCCGGGCGATGTGCTCTCCGGTGATCTGGCGGTCGNGCGCGCACGGCCCGGTCCA
>NZ_ANAD01000243.1 GCF_000341245.1 Nocardiopsis halophila DSM 44494 | reverse complement strand
CGGCCGCGGGCACCACGGTGCCGCCGGGCAGCTCCAGGTCCTCCAGGCCCAGGCGGCGCGCCACATCGCTCCATCTGGGGGCCTTGTCGCCGTTGATGCGCTTGGCGTAGGGGCGGCCGACCGCCTCGCGGGCGAAGGCGTGCATGGTGTTGGCGCGCACCGGCAGGTGGGCGAGCTTGTTCTGGGCCTCGTTGGCGTTGGCGCGCCCGTAGACGACGTAGGCGCCCTTTCGGCCCTGCTCGGCCAGCGCTTCGACGACCTGCTCCAGAGTGGAGGTCTTGCCGGTCCCGGCCCCGGCCTGCACCACGATCTTGTCGCCGGCCAGGGCGTGGCGGCGGATGGCCTGCTGTTCCTCGGTCAGGGTGAAGCGGGAGGGCTCAGGGGCTTCGATGACCTCCACCTGGGTCTGGGCCTGGCCGCCGCGGCGCGTGGTGTGCTCGGTGATCTTGGCGGTGAAGCGCTCCAGGACCTGGCCCTGGTCCAGGCCCGGGTCCGTGTCGGCGAAGCGCACGGCCTCGCGGCCCTGCCCCAGGTCGTAGACCACCGTCCAGGCCCTCTGGCCTTTGCGGGGGCCGAAGCGGGCGGTGAAGGGGCGCACCCGGGCGACGGTGACCCCTTCCAGGTCGAGCACGTCGCCGGGCTCGCCGATGTGCCCGGACGGGGTCAGGGCCAGGTCGGCGGCCGCGGTGACGGCGCCGGGCAGCGCCGCCGGGCCCTGGTGCCGCGGCTCCTCTGCCGGGGCGGCAGGCTCCTCGGGCGTGGGGGCGGGCTGTTCGGGGGCCTGTCGGGGCGGTGCCGCCCCGTTCGTGCGCAGCGGGGCCAGCTCGGCGCGCACGTGCTCGTCGACATAGCCCCGGCCCTGCTCGTTCAAGGCGTCCAGCAGCTCGCCCAGGCGGTTGCGGCGGGTGGTCGGCCCCGCGTTGGGGTTGAGCCGCCAGGTCCCGTCCTTGCGGCGGGTGAACTTGGCGGCCTTGAGCATGCGGTGCAGCTGCTCGTCGCCGGGGTCCACGCCGAGTACGCGGGTGGGCCCGTCGTCGGCGTGCTCGATGCGCACGGCGCCGTCGAGCGCCTCGGGGTTATTGCCGTAGGCGGCCAGGCTGCGGGCGCGCTCCCAGTCCCAGCGCCCGTAGATGCTGTGGGCGCTGGCCTCGGCGGCCAGGTCGAGCGCCTGGGCGCGCTCACCGGTGAGCACGAGTTCTTCCAGGGCCTGGTTGAACTCCTCGTGCTGGTGATAGCGCTGGCGCTTGACGCCTTCCAGGGCTGCCCGGGCGCGGGTGAGGGCATCGGCCCCCTCCGGGGCCACGGTGGGGTCGGGCTCGGCGACGACGCGGTCGTGCTCGGTCCACCCGCCGGGGGGTTGGCCGTTGCCCAGCCCGGTGCCGCCGCCGTCGGGACCGGCACCTTGGTCCGGGGGCGGGGTGTAGGTGAAGGGGTCGCGCTGCAGGCGCCCGGCCGGCCGCATCTCCTGGGCGCGGGCGGTCAGGGTCTCCTGGGCGCGTTGCAGGACCTGTTCGAGCTCGTCGTCGCTGCGTACCGACGGGGGGACGGCGTCCTCGTAGCGCCCGAGCAGGGCCAGGGCCTCATCCAGGTCCAGGGCGCCCTGCTGGTTGTACAGGCCCCTGATGCGCCCTTCCAGGTCGCGGGCGTGCTCGCGCGCCTCCTGCATGAGGTCGATCAGGTCCTGTTCCCAGGGGGTGCTCACCTCTGGGCTGCGCAGTTCGCGTCCGATGGCGCTGATCTGCCGGATCGCCGACCGGTAGGAGCCGTTGTGGCGGGCCTGCTCGATCAGGGCGTGCACCCTGTCCATGTTGCGGGAGAGAGCCTCGGCGATGTCCTCCTCCTCGGGCGTTCCAGGGGTGGGCTGGTCGGCGGAGTCTTGGGGCGGCTGCTCGGGGTCGGCTGGTTGCGGCCCGTTGCTCTCAGTGGCCGTCTGGGGGCGCTGAGCGGCATTGAGCTCGTCGTGGACCTGGGCATGGATGTAGGCGATGCCGATTCGGTGGAGGTCGCTGAGCAGCAGCCGCAGAAGGCGCTCGTGGGCCTGGGCCGACAGCCCCGGGTGCAGGCTCCACGTGCCGGGGGCGCGCTCGACGAACTTGTGTTCGGCCAGGGCGGCGCGCAGGGGCTCGTCATGGGGGGCGACCCCGTTCACCTCGGTGCGGCGGTCGCCGTCGTGGCGGATGCTCACCGCCCCGTCGGGGTCCCGCTCCCCTTCGATGTAGAGTGCGCGGCTACGCAGATGCGCGCGCCCCCAGATGCCCGCCGAGTCGCGGTCGTCGAGCTTGTTGATCATCTCGGCCACGGCGGTGTGCTCGCCCTGGTCGAGCATCTGTCCGGCGGCCTCGTTGAACGCCCGGCGGATCTGGCCCTCCAGCTTGCGGCTGCGGGCGGCCGTGCGGCGCAGGACCTCCAGCGCCGCCTGGGCGCGCTCGGCCGCCGGGGTCTGGGGGTCGGCCGTCCAGGGCTCCTCCCCTTTCATCAGGCGCGAGGGCCGCTGCGGCGGGGCGGGGGCGTCCTCGGCGCGCCAGCGCACATCCGAGGCGGTGACCGCGAGCAGCTGGGAGAGGGGGATCCTGAGTGTGAACGGCTTTTCGGTGGGGTGTTCCTCACCCCAGGAGCTGCGCAGGCTCAGCATCATGTGGGTGGGCGAGACCGAGGTGACCGTGCCCTCGATGACCACCGGCGCGGGCTCGGTGGCGGGGAGCGTGCGGGGTTCCAGGCCCGGGTCGACCACGGTGACCAGGCTCAGCTGCAGTTCCTTGATGATCTCCGCATCGCCCAGGGCCCGGTATGCCTGCCGGGCGCGTTCGGAGTCCCCCTCGGGTAGGGCGGCCAGGTCGGTCAGGGCGTTGGGGTCCAGGTCCCAGTCGCGCTTCTTGTCCGCCCGCCACCGGTAGCGGAAGTAGGGCCCCAGGGTGGTGATCTCCTGCACGTCGGAGATGCGCACCCACCCGGTGTTGATGGCCGCCTCGACCTCGTTGCCCAGGTCGGGCGGGAACATCAACAGCTTGGGGCGCGCGTCGAGCCACATCGGGGCCACGAACGGGTGCCCCTTGCGGGGTTTGACCAGGCACAGGGCGACGCCGATGTCGCGCGGGGAGTCCACCTCCACGGCGCCGCGGGCGTTGAGCGGGGGCGGGGGCGCGCCGTCCTGTCCGGCGGCCCGCAGGAGCGAGCGCGGTGTGGTGTTGATCAGGCGGTCGATCTCCTCCGACCACCACTGGCGCGCCTGCTCCATCCCTGCGGCGGCCAGGTCCTCAGCCGCGGCCGACAGGGCCATGCCGTAGCTGGGCAGGGCGCGGTCGTGCACCAGGTACTCGTCGGCGGCCGCCGAGTAGCGGTGGAGCCGCGCTTGGACCATGCCGTCGCTGCGCCCGAAGATCTCGGCGCGCATGGGCCGCCGCCCGGGGCCGCCGGGAAGGTCGGCGGAGTCCAGGTGCCAGTGGTAGCCGTGGATAGCCCGGGCGGCCGGGCGGCGGCCGGCCGGATCGGCGCTGCGCCAGTACCGGGGGGCCCGGGCCAGCGCCGTGGACGGCTCGGCCTCGAAGTCCAGGGGGGCCGGATCCGGTTCGGCCTGCGGCCGGGCCTCCTGGTCCTTCACCGGGCGGTCGGCGTCGCCGGCGTTGTGCGCCGCTGTGCGCTCTTGGTCCTCCTCCTCGGCTCCGGCACCGTCCTGCCGGGCGGCGGCCTGCTCCTGGGGCGTGGCCCGAGCGGTGCGCTGTTCCTGCTGGTAGAGCACCGCTCCGCGCTCATGGTCGATGAGCCGGTAGCCCAGGCGCTCTTCGAGCACAACCGCCACCTCGGCCAGGCGGCGCCGGCAGGTCTCGGGCTTCCAGTTCTCCGGCAGCCGCCACATTTTGCCGCCCAGC
The DNA here is from genome assembly GCF_000341245.1 of Nocardiopsis halophila DSM 44494. Taxonomy (GTDB): domain Bacteria; phylum Actinomycetota; class Actinomycetes; order Streptosporangiales; family Streptosporangiaceae; genus Nocardiopsis_A; species Nocardiopsis_A halophila. The sequence goes on along the minus strand of NZ_ANAD01000243.1, from coordinate 33,134 downwards.
CGCGCCCCACGTGTCCAGCGGGCGGCCACGTGGTCGACGAACTTGTGCTCCTTGAGCACCTCTCGCAGTTCACGGATGTCTCCAGCCCCGCGCGGGGCGCGCACCCAGACTTGGCCTCGGGCTTGCGGCCTGAGCGCGAGCACCCCTGCGGGGGGTTCGGCCCCCATGGGGGTCCCTTCCGGGAAGACCAGCTCGGAGCGCAGCGGCAGCCGGTCCAGGCGTCCCAGCGGGTCGATGCGGTCGGCCAGGGTCAGCACGGCCAGCGCCGCTTCGGGGCCTCCGCCGGGGTGCTGGGCCAGTTCTCTTGCCGCCCGGTTGAGGCGTGTGCGCTCGCCCAGGATCACACGCTCCTCGGCCGGGCGCGGCGGCTTCAGCCGGTCCTGGCGGCGGGGCAGCGCGTCCAGGGCCTCCAGAGCAGGCCCGAAGGCTTCGGGTGCTGTGGCGGATGCGGCCTTTTGCTGCAGGTCCGCCAGGTCGGGCAGCACCCATTGGCGGTCGCCGTGCAGGCGCCAGGCGCGCCCGTCCTCGTAGACGAGCTCTTCCAGGTCGCTTTCGAGGAAGCGGGCCTCCTCGGCGCCGGCAGCGATGGTGACCCAGCGGGCCGGGCCGGACTCGACGACCTCGGTGACGGTGCCGGTGACCAGCTTGGGCCGGGTCGACCGGTCGGGGGTTTTCCCGGTGGTCAGCAGGCCGGTGATGCGCTCGCCCCGGCCCAGGGCCACCCCGGCCTCCAAGCCGCGCCGCCCGGGGGCCACCTCCTGTTGGGGGTCGGGCCGGTGGTTGCCCAGCGGGGAGGTGTCCACCGGCTCCTGCTCCTGTTGCTGCCGGGGCCGGTCGGCCTGCCGGTCCTGTGGGCGCTCGTGGTGGGTGCGGGCGCCGTGCAGGCCTTCGTGGATCACCGCGTAGCCCAGGCCCTCCACCGCCTGGGCCAGGGCCTGGTTCAGGCGGGTGGTGCGCAGTTCGGCGCTGTGGTTGGACGGCATCGCCCACTCGCCGCCGCCGCGGTCGCCGAACTTGTGGGCTTTGAGGACCTTGTGCAGGTCCGCGTCGCCGGGCACGCCGCGCAGCCGGGTGCGCCCCTGGTCGTGGTGCTCGACCCGCAGCAGCTTGTCGGGAAGCGCCTCCTCGGGCGGGTAGGCCGCCATGGAGTAGCGCAGCAGGCGACGGGTGCGGGCCAGGGGGTCCAGGCGGTCGGCGACCTCGATCACGGCCGCCGCCTGCTCGGGGGCCTCCTCGGCCAGCCCGTCGATACAGGCCTCCAGCGCGCTGCGGGCAGCGGACCGGTCCCGGGTGAAGTAGTCGCGGAGGCGCTGGGCATCGCGCGGCAGCCCATCCAGGGCCTGCAGCGCCCGCACCAGGTCCTCGGGGGCGTCGGGCCGGGCGGCGGCGCGGTGCAGGGCCAGCAGGTCCTGCAGGACCCAGGGCCGCTCGGGGTGGTAGCGCCAGGCCCTGCCGTCGGCGGTGACGACCTCTTCCAGGTCGTTGGTGGCGATGTGGCGGTCGGTGTCGGCGGCGGCCACGCGCACCCAGCGGTCGCGGACGCCGCCGCTGCTCAGTTCGGTGACGGTTCCCATGACCAGGCGCGGCTGGTCGCGACCGGTTTCCATGGTCCAGCCGTTGCGCAGCAGGAACACCGCCCGCTGGCCTTCGCCGAGGCCGAGCTCGCGTGCGTTCTCGGCCTGTTGCCACTGGTCCTGCGGCGGCAACACGATCGGCCCCGCTTGGGCCGGGGGCTCCGGGGACGCCGGTTCCTGGGCGGGTGCTGCGGCCTCGCCTTCGCCCGCAGAGGCCTGGGCTGTGGCGCGGGCGGCCGGCTCCCACGGCGGGGCGTCCGGTCCCTGCACCGCGTCGGGGTGCTCGGCCAGGTAGGCGGCGTAGCGCTCGCACAGCGCGGCCGCCCGGCCCTGCACCGATCCGCTCCCGCGCACCCGGGGAGCGGATCGGGCCGCCTGGCGTGCCAGGTCGATGGCCTCGCGGTAGGCCGCCGGCTCGGCGAGGTCGTTGACGAGCCGGTGCGCCAGCGACGAGGCGTCCTCGGCTGCTCGCTGCGCCGTCTCGGTGTCGCCTTCGGCCGCGGCCCGGGCCAGCTCGCCGCGGGCCTGCTGAGTTTGCTCGGCCCATGCCCGGAACTCGGCGCTGGCCTCGTGGGCGGGCTCGGCCTGCAGCAGGTGGTCGCGCAGGTCCCAGTACAGGCGGGCCAGGTGCGCATCGGATCGGGCGGCTTTGAGCAGCTCCAGGGCCCGGCCGTGCCGGCCCTGTTCGATGAGTCCTTCGGCCTGAGCCTGGATGCGCTGGGCCGCCCCGGGGTGGCCCAGCGCGTCGGCCGCATCGCGCCAGATCCGCCCGGCCTCGGCGGCCTCCTCGGCGCCCTGCGGAGCAGGGGCCCGGCCCAGGTGATCGGCGGGGGCGGGGACGGTGTCCAGGTCCAGGGCCTGGCGCACGGCCGCGCCGGTGACCTGCTCCATCGCCTGGTGCCACCCGGCGGCGTCGTCCCAGTCGATCGACCGGGCTTGGGCGGCCCAGGTGAGCGCGGTGTGGTACTCCCCTTGGGCCAGCAGGGCCTGGATGGCCCGGTGGGCCTCCTGGCGGGCCGGGGCGAGCTGTCGGCGGACCTCCTCGGGAACGGGGCGCTGGTTCTTGCGCCGCTGGTCGTAGCGGGGGTGCTTGCGTTCGAGGGTCCGCACCGCCTCCTGGACCGCCCGCTCGTCCCCGACCGCCCGCGGCGAGGAGGGCAGGCCCTCGGCCCAGTCCAACAGGACCTGGGTGCGCTGCTCGTCGACCTCGGCGTCCACCGCCCGGTAGGGGGCCCATACGTGCGGCACCTGCTCCAGGGCCGCGACCGCCTCCCGGTACAGGCCTTCGCGGCGTGCGCGCTCGCAGAACCCGCGCACCTGGTCCAAGTACCAGTTCTGGGGCCCGAGGGCCTCGGCCCGGTTGAGCAGGTCCAGCAGTTCGCGCACATGGCCCGGCAGCGGCACCGCGGCCACCGCCGAGCGGTGCCCGTAGGCGGCCAGGCGCTCCTCCAGGTCAGGGCCCGTGGCGTGCGGGGCCTTCCAGGTCCACCGGCCGTCGGTGGTGGCCGCCTGTGTGATCGCCCCCGGGGAGAGCGCGACCCACCGGTCGTCCCCCGGGCGGCCGGTGTCCACGAACACCGTGCCCTCCACAGGCTCCTCCAGGAATCCGGTGCGCGAGAGGGGGCCCATCACCAGTTCGCCGCCGCCCGTGGGGTCGTCGAACTCCCCCAGCGGGGCCAGGGCCACGTTGCGCCCCTCCAGGGCGCGCATGTCCGCATCGCCCAAGCTCAAGCCGGAGGGTCGGTGGGTGAAGGCGAGCACGCCGTCTTCGGGGGGGTCGGCGGGGCGGCTCGCCCGGGGCTCGGACTCGGCGGCCGCGGGGGCAGCCTCGGTCTCGGCAGGCTGCGGCGGGGCGGCCTCCTGCGGCTCGGGGGGTTCGTCCGGGTCGGGCTCGGTGACCATCTGGTAGGCATAGCCCGCCTCTTCCAGGGCGGCGCGCAGCCTGGTCAGCCGTCTTTGGACGGTCTGGGGGCGCCAGTTGGCGTTGGTGACGTAGGCGTTCTCGGTGGGGGACTTGAGCAGCTTGGGGCTCGCGTACAGGATTTTGGCCAGGGCTTGGTCGGCCGGGGCGCGGCGCCCGCCGGCGCCGAACAGGCGCACCTTGCCCTGGTGGCTCTGCTCGATCTGCAGGACGGGCCGGTCCTGGGCATCCCGCGGGAAGGTGGCCTTGTCCAGCAGGGTGGTGTAGGTGTCCTTCCACTCCTGCTCGATGTGCTCGGGGCCCGTGTTCAGGGCGGGGCGGGCCCGGCGCAGGTGAGCCCGGGCCATCGGGTAGTCGCCCCGCTCCAGAGCCCGGCGGGCCCCGGTGAGGGCCCGCTCGCAGGCCTCCAGGTTGGCATCCACCCACCGGCGCTGCCCCGCCGAGGAGACCATCTCCACCTGGTCCAGGGGGGCCGTATAGTCCTGGCCACTGTCGGCGGCGTGCAGGCGCAGCCCCTCGCCGGTGATCTCCTCCAGGTTCCCGGCGAAGATCAGGCCTCCGGGCCCGTGGACGGCCACACGGTCGCCGACCAGGTCGCCGAAGCGCTCGTGGAACCGGCCCAACTGCTCGGAGGCGGCCCCACCGGTCTCGTCCCTGCTCTTGACCTGTGCGCGGCGAACGGCCCCGCGCTGCTGGGTCCAGAACCGGTGCTGCTCCTCGTGGGCATTGATCGCGTTGGAGCACAGCCGTAGGGCGTTGTCGAAGCTGCCCTCGGAGGCCATCGTCTGCACGACGCCGGCCAGGGCGTCGCGAGCGCGCAGGAAGTCCTGCCAGTCCCCGCCCTTGGGGTCGGCGTTGCGGTAGTCGGCCAGCGCCTTGAGCGGGCTGACCTCGCGGCCCGGCTCGGCCACCGGCAGCTGTCCGCCTTCGGTTCGCCCACCCGCGCCTTCGGCCTCGGTGGCATTGCCCCGTGCCGCTGCGGGCACGCCCGGCCCCTCCCCGGCCTCCCGCACTCCTTCGGCCAAGGGCTGCGCCCCGGCGCCGTCTCCGGTGGGCTGCTCCTGCTCAGAGGCCTGCGGGGGTTCCTCGGCCGGCGGCTGTGCGGGCCCGGGGGGTGTCTCCATGGCGTTGTTGCAGGTGCGCGCCAGCCGCTCGGCGTCGGAGCGGCTGTACTCTCCGGGGCCCACATCGCCGGTGGGCGAGACCAGCGCCCAGGAGGCGTCGGCGCCGTTGGGCACCTGCAGCACCTTCCACCGCCCGGTGGGATCCTGGCGCTCCTGGGGGTGGGGGCGCTGCTGCCAGGCCTGGTGGCGAGCGCACACGGCCCGGTAGTGGGCGTCGGCCCAGTAGCCTCCGCCGTCGGCCGCGGCCGCCAGGGCGGCCAGGTCCATGGCGGTGGTGTAGACGCCGGCGTCGACGGCGGCGAGCACCGCGCGGCGGGCCGCCGCCCGGCGGGACTCGCCGTTTTCCAGCAGGTCGTCGACGGCCAGGCGGGCGCGCGTGGCCGCCTGTTCGGCCTGGGCTCCGGTGGCGTCGGGCACCTGGCGGCGCACCCGGTACTCGGCGGCGTCCTCCTTCACCGTCTTGGCGAGCCAGCCCTGGCCGGGGCCGAACGCGGTCCCGGGGTCCCGGGGCCGGCCCTGGTCGGCGGCCTCGAAGTAGGTGGCGGCGATCTTGCGGTTGTCGAACCGCGCCATCGGTGTGGCGGAGCGCTCCACCAGCGGCGGGCCGGAGCCCTCGGCGGTCAGCTCCTCCCGCTGGGGGCCGCCGGTCAGGCCGTAGTAGGGCAGGCGCACGTGGTGGGCGATCGCAGAGGCGCGTTCGCGCCACCGGGCCTGCTGGGCGGGGTCGGTCTCGGCGTAGGCGGCCTCGTTGCAGAAGTGCAGGGCGGTCCGCAGGTCGTCCAGGGCGAACATCGTGTCGATGGCGGTGCCCAGCTCCTGGCGGGCGATCTGGGGGTTGCCGCGCTGTTGGGCGGCCTCCAGGTGCTCGATGATCCTCTCGGCCTGGCGGTGGCGGAAGGAGCTGCCTGCGGGAAGGCGGGACTGCAGCTTTTCGGCCGCGTTGCTCAGGGCCGCGTTATGCAGGGTGGAGTCCTCGCCGGTGATGGCCTGGATACGGTCGACGATGGCCAGGGCCTGGGCGTGCTCGCCCCGGCGGGTCGCGTCCGTGGCCTCCTGGGCCAGCGCGCCGTGGATCTGTTCGGCCCGCTGCGGGCTGGTCTGGTCGTTCACCCGTTCCAGGTCGGCCAGCGTGGCGGTGACGCGGTGGGGCAGCTCCACCCAGGCCGACAGGGCGGCGTCCAGACGCCAGGGCTGGGCGGCATCGTCCTGCCAGCGGTGCCCGTCGGCGGTGGCCAGCTGCAGCCCCTCCAGCGGCACGGGCAGCGGGCCGCCGTCGACGAAGATGCCCAGCGTGCGGGCCTGCAGATCCAGGCCGCTCACGTGGCCGACCAGCGGCGGGGCGGGGCCGGTCGGGCTGGCGGGACCGGGGTGGTCGCCGACCGGTTGGCCGGGGGCGGCGATGACCTGCACGCCCGGGCGGGCGATGCGGGCGAGGCGGCCCTCGGGGCCTTCTTCGCGGCCGGGGCCCGCCGCGGGCCCGGCGCCGCCGCCTCCCCCTGCGCCCTGGCTGTTCGGGGCCGCGTCAGTGCCCGACGGGCCGGGGGCGTGGTCGGGCTNCCGCGGAGCCGCCGTCGGCGGTGCGCCCCCCGGGGCCCTGCCGGGGCCCGGAGCTCTCCGCCGCGCCGCCCGACGCGCTGGGGACAGCGCCCTCTTCACGGGGGGCGGGCGCCTCCTGCTCGCCCTCGCCGCGCTCCTCGGCCTTCTGGGCGTCGTTCCCGAACAGCTCGGCATTGAGCTCGTCCAGGCGCCGCCGGGCCTCGATCAGCGCGTCCCGGTAGGGCCAGGGCTCCTCCAGCTGGGCCTGGGCACTGGCGATGTCGGCCTCCAGGCCGGGGATCTGGCGCTGCAGGCGCTCCGTTTCCTTGGCGATGTCGGTGATCGACCGGGTCAGGCGCTGCAGCAGGTGCACCGGGTCGGTCCCGGCCAGGTCGTTGGCCTCCACCCAGAACCCGGAGTTGGGCACGCCCTGCAGGGAAATGTGCACGCCCTCGCGGCCGTAGAGGCCCACGAGCACGTCGAATCCGCCCAGGTGGCCCGCGTTGAGGGTCTGGAAGGCCGCCTCGGCGGTCAGGCCACGGCCGGCCTCGGTGCGCCAGCGGGCGTTGGAGGCTTTGACCTCGTCCAGCAGCGCCCGGCCGGCCTGGGCCCGGTCGGTGAAGGACTGGCCGAAGACGTCCATGGTGAAGGCCTCACCGCGCATGTCCTTGGCGCGGGCCTGGGCCTGCTCCAGGGCGGCGGCGTCTTTGCGGTAGCGCTCCAGCGTGCGGGTGTTGCTCTCCAGCCCGTCGCGCACGGCCTGCTGGCCCCGGATCCACTCGGCCTCCACGTCGCCCAGCCGCAGCACCTCCTTCTTGGCCACCAGGTGCTCCACCACCCTGGGGTCGTCCAGGATCAGGGCGCGGATCTCCACGGCCGAGAGCACCTCTTGGGCCTCGATCAGCAGTTCGCGCTCGGAGCTGGTGTGGTCGGTGCGCAGCATCTGGGAGATGAAGGTGATCTTGCGCTCCAGCACCTGCCACATGAAGGCGTCGAAGGAGCCGCGCACCAGGTAGCGCAGGATCTGCACCTGGGGGTTCTGGTTGCCCTGGCGCAGGATGCGGCCCTCGCGCTGTTCCAGCCAGTCCGGGCGCCAGGCCGGGTCCAGGTGGTGCAGGGCCACGGCGCGGTTCTGCACGTTGACGCCGTTGCCCATGGTGGGGGTGGAGCCCACGAGCACGTCGACGTGGCCGTCGCGCGCGGCCGCCAGCAGCTCCTCGCGCTTCTTGGGGTTCTTGGCCTCCTGGATGAAGCGGATGCGCTCGGGGTTCATCCCCTCGGCGACCAGCAGGGCCTTCAGCTCGGCGTACAGGTCGAAGTCGTTCTTGCGCTTGCGCGACTTGTCGGCGGGGGTGCCGTGGTCGCAGAAGACCAGCTGCAGGCCGCCCGGGTGCGGGGAGTCGCCGCTGCCGTCGGCCATGGCGTAGACGTTGTCGCGGTTCTCGCGCCAGATCTGGGCGATCTGGGCCGCGCACGCCGAGACCTTGTTGTCGCCGCTGGCCTCGCGCCCGATCAGCCGCATGTCCAGCGCGGCGAGCTTGCCGTCGTTGAGGACGTTCAGGAGGTTGTCGTCGCCCTTCTGGGGGCGGGGCGGCACCTTGTCGGCGCGGTCGGCCAGCTCCTTTAGGAGCTGCTCCATCTCCGGCGGGCGCTCCACCAGGATGTTGGTGGCCTTGCCGCCGGCCACCTCGGGCACGGGCAGGCCGTGGTCCATCAGGATGTCCACGCGGGTGCGCAGCATCCCGTGCAGGTCGGGGTGGTTCTGAAAGCCCAGGTCGCGCAGCTTGATGTGGTAGCGGCTGGCGTCGACCTTCAGCTCTGGGACCTCCCCGCGCACGTGGAAGCTGGAGTGGAAGTCGTCGAAGTGGGCGCCTCCGATCTCCTCCAGCACCTCGGGCATGAGGTAGTGCATCATCACCCAGTTGTCCCAGGTGTCGTTGGACAGCGGGGTGCCGGTCATACCGCAGATGACGCGGGGGCCGAACCGCTCGCGCATCCACTCCAGCTTCATGTCCAGGTCCACGGCCCGCTGCGAACCGGACCGCTCGACCAGCGCCGACTCGATCGGCAGGTTCTTGTAGTCCTGGATCTCGTCCACGACCAGGTAGCCCAGCCCGGTCCTCTCCCAGACCAGCCCGCCGGCCTCGTTGTGGATCGCCTCGATCTTCTCGTCGTAGTTGGCCCGGATGTCGGCCAGCCGCGACTCCAGCTCCTTGACGGTCTCCGCGGCCCGCTCGTCGCCGTCGGCCGCGGCCTTGGCGGCGGCCGCGTCCCGGCGGTCGCGCAGGCCCTGCAGCTTGCGGTCGCAGTAGGCCTCCATCGCCTCGCCCGACATGGGGATGGCCTTGAAGGCGTTCTGCGACAGGATGACCACGTCGTAGTCGTTGGTGGTCAGCTTGGCCAGGAACGCGGCCCGGTTCGCGGCGACCTTGGCCCGCCGGTCGGCCTTGCGCTCGGCCTCCGTGTCGCCCCGGCCGGTGGGCGAGCCGTTGACGTCCACGGTGTCGGCCACCAGCACCCGGGCGTTGGGGTAGGCGTTCAAGAACTCCTTGGCCGCGCCCTCCAGGGTCGAGGGCGGCACCACCCAGGCCGGGGTGCCGATCAGCCCCAGGCGGCGCTGTTCCATCAGCCCCATGGCGGCCGCGCGGGACTTGCCCGAGCCCACCGCGTGCCACAGCCCGGTGCCCGGGCCCGAGACCATCAGCGCCGCGGCCACGTTCTGGTGCGGGTGGGGGGTGAACCACTCGGCCATGCCCGGCGGCCGGGTGTGCCGGTATCCGTCGAAGCTGCGCGGCAGGTGCGCGCGGAAGGTGTCGTTGTAGCGGGTGACCAGCTCGCGCTTGCGCTCGGGCTCGGCCCACAGCCAGGTGTAGTAGGCCTTGTCCATCTCCGAGGCGCAGGCGCGCGCGGCCTCGGTGGCCTGCTCTTGGAAGACGCCCTTGTCGTTGAAGACCGCGATGGTGGCCTGGTTGAGGACGGCCTCGGCGACCTTGTAGGCGTTGAACTGCTTGACGCCCCACTTCTGGGTGACCTCGGCGGCCTTGACCCGCTCGCCCTTGACCTTGTAGCGGCCGTTTTTGCGTTCGACCGCCACATCCGGATCGTTGAGGATCTCGGCCAGGAACTGCTGGATGTAGCCGGTGCCCACCCAGGCCGAGCTCATGCGCACCCGGATCTGGTTGGCCTCCAGGTCGGGCGGCACCACCTGTTGCAGGGCGGCCACGTTCTCGGTGTAGGCCTCATCGCGCTCGGCCGCGGCGCGCGCGGCGGCCAGCTTGGCGCGCACGTTGCCCGACAGGTACTCCCCTGCCGCCACCAGGCCCCGCTGGGGGTCGTGGAAGATGTGGCCCTTCAGGGCCTGGCGGGCCTCCTGTGGGGTGGTCTGCAGCAGGTGGGCGATGTGGTCCACATCGACGCGGCCGCGCTCTTCCAGGCACACCGCCAGCGCGTCGGCCGGCGTTTCGATCTGGGCCGGGGGGCGCGGGCTCATCACCCGCTGGGTGAAGATGCGGGTCTTGGTGCCGGTGCCGGTGGCCAGGTCGTAGTTCTCCAGGCCGAACACCAGCGCCGAGTCCGGGTCGGAGGCGAACCCGCCCCAGCGGGGCCGCACCGCCACCTCCACCGTCGTCTTCTGCCCGGTGTCGGGGTCGGTGCCCGGGCGCTTGACCATGTCGGGCCGGTTGGGCGATCCGTGCTCGGCGACGAAGGCGTCCCAGCGGCGGTTGAGATCGGCGCGCAGCCGTGCGATGTGGTCGGTGTCCTCGGCCGTGGCGGCCTCGGCCTCCAGCAGTTCCTTGCAGGTGTCGCGGATGCCCAACAGGCGCCCCAGGGCGCGGGCGCTTGCGGCCTTGGGGCCCAGGTGGTGGACGCGCTGGCCCATGCGGATCTGGTCGAAGCCGCCGTCGGGGCGCTGGATGATGCGCCCCTCCAGCTGGGACAGGTCCTCGGGCTCCTCGGCCACCGGCTCGGGGGCCTGCAGCGGCCCGGCCGCTTCCAGGCCCTGCTGGCGGGCGTGGGCCACGACCTGCTCCAGGGCCTGTTCCAGGGCCGGGCCCGCCTGCGGGTCGCCGTTGACCTGCAGGGTGTGCTCGGAGTACATGCCCTGGCCCAGCGCCAGCTCGCCGAGCACCAGGTGCGGGTTGTCGGCGAAGTAGGCGTTGATGCGGGCGCTGTCGCCGTCGAGTTCGACCTTGCGGGTGTGGACCCAGTCGGTGGCGCGTGGCTGGGCGTCGGCCTCGCGGCGGCGGAACACCAGCACGTCGGTGACCACGTCGGTGCCCGCGGCGCGCCGGTGGGCGCCGGTGGGCAGGCGCACCGCCCCGACCAAATCGGCCAGGCGCGCCATCTCCCGGCGGGCGTCGGCCCTCTCGGCGTCCATGGTGTAGCGGGAGGTGATGAAGGCGACGACGCCGCCGGGGCGCACCTGGTGCAGGGCCTTGATGATGAAGTGGTTGTGGATGCGGTGCTTGCCCGCGTTGTGCACCGGATCGTGCAGGCGGAAGTCACCGAAGGGGACGTTGCCCACCGCGGCGTCGAAGGCGTTCTCGGGCAGGCGCAGCTTGGCGTAGGAGTCGGCGAAGACCTGGGCCCGGGGGTAGAGGTGGGAGGCGATGTCGGCGGTGGTCGGGTCGAGTTCCACGCCGACCATGTGCACGCCTTGGGGAGCGGTGCCGATGAAGGTGCCCGACCCGCAGCCGGGTTCCAGGACGCGCCCGCCGGTGATGCCCAGCTCGGCCACGGCCTTCCAGATCGCGCGGGTGTAGGCCGCGTCGGTGTAGTGGGCGTTGGTGGTCGAGCGCGAGGCGCTGGCGTAGGCGGCCGGGCCCACCAGGTCCATCAGCTCGCGGCGGGCGCTCTCGAATTCGGGGCGGGCCTTGTCGAACAGGGCCGGCACCGCCCCCCACCCCGACCAGCGCGCCAGGACCTGCTGCTCCTCAGGGGCGGCCGGGCGGGCCTCAGCGCGCAGGCGCCGCACCAGGGCGATGGCCTCCAGGTTGGCGCGCAGGCGGGCCTTCTCCCCGGAGGGGGCAAGGTCGGCTTGGCTGCGGGGGCGGAACGCCTCCATGCGGCTCCCTTCCAAAGGGGGGTGGGTCAGTCGCGCTCCTCCAGGCGCCGCAGCAGGTCATCGGCCTCCTGCTCGGCCGCCTCGATGCGCCCGTCCAGCTCGTCGTGCTCGGCTGTCCAGGGGTCCTCGTCCTCTTCGGCCTCGACGTAGACCTGCTGGCGCATCACCGCCTCCTCGGCGTCGGTGCGGGCGGTGCGGATGCGCCGGGCGTTTGCCAAGGGGTCGCCCGCCTCGGCGGGCGGGCGGGTGTCGAGCAGTTGCTGCTGGAGCCGGTCGATCTGGGCCTCCAGACGCAGGCCGAAGTCGGTGAAGAAGGCCTGGGGGTCCTCCAGCTGGCTGTAGGCCCGGGGGCGCTGCTGCTGCCAGTAGCGCCGGGCCTGCTCCCCGTAGGTGTTCATCGCTGCTCCAGGGGTGGCGACGGGATCCGGTGGTCGGTACGGCCGGTGGCGCGCATGCAGGCAGCGAAGGGCCCCTTGGCCGATCTGAGCCGCTCCATGGTGGGGAACAGGTGGGTGTTGATCCAGGTGATCGGCCCGACCGATCCGGCCTGCTCGGTGTCGATGAAGTACTGCCAGGACAGCCACAGGGCGTGCAGCATGCTGACGGCGTCGCGGTGCTGGGGCCACTGGGTGCACCAGGGCGCCGAGGCCGAGACCGAGTGCACCCACACCGGCACCAGGTAGGTGTCCACCCAGTGGCCCAGCTCCCTGACCACGGTGACGTAGGTGGAGCGGTCGAAGTCCGGGTGGTCGACGTGCGGGGCCACCGGCTCCTCGGGGGCGGGCGCCCCTCCGTCGTGGCCGGGGCCCTCCGGTTCGGCGCCGGGCTCGCCCGGTCCAGTGGCGCGGTCGTCGTCTGCTCCGCTCACCGCAGCATCCTCCTGCTCGCGCGGGCGCTTTGCACGATGGCCTCGTCCAGGGCGTCCTTGCCGCGGGCGATGTCCTCGGCCGCGGGGCCGCGGTACCAGGGGTTGAGCCGCACCTTGGCCGGGCGCATGGAGGTGGCCAGCACGATCGCGGTGCCCTCCTTCATCTCGCGCACGTCGGCGATGTCGAGGATGCGCTCGCGGCGCCGCGATCGAGTGGTGCTGGTGCTGCCGGACGAGCGCGAGACCGAGGTCTCGGTGACGTAGTGCAGCCCCACCAGCTTGGACAGGCGGTCGGCGTAGGCGTCGTCGTCCACGCCCGACCCCAGCACCTTGACCGTGGAGGCGCTGAACAGGGTGTTCATCCCGCCGCGGCCCCACACGCCCGTGCCCTGCTCGTAGTTCTGCAGGATGGTGATCGGGGTGATGCCGCGCGATCCGAAGTGGGAGTACAAAAAGGGCAGGTCCTCGATCTTGCAGACGTTGGCGGCCTCGTCCAGCACCGGCACCATCGGCGGGTCCAGGCGCTGTCCGGGGCAGGCCTCGGCTTCGGCGACCCCGGCGCGCAGGCACGCGTCGGTCAGGGCGGTGATGATGCCCGCGGCCGACCCGCCGCCGTCCTTGGACAGCAGGTACAGGGCGTCGGTGCTGGCCACGAACTCGGCGGGGTCGAATTCGTCCTTGTAGGGGCCGGGGGTGACCCAGGCGCGGATGTCGGGGTCGAGCAGGCACGCCACCGCCTGGCGGGCGTGCTCGTAGATGCCCTCGCGGGTCTCGAAGGCGCCGTCGATGGTGCCCTCCAGGCTGTCGGCGAGCACCTCCAGGCCCTCGTGGGCGCGCAGGATCTCCACCGGGGTGCGGTCGGCTGCGTCGAAGACCCACCGCATGGCGTCCTCCAGGCCCCGGCCGGGGTCCAGGGCGGCGGCGTGGAAGAGGCTGCGCAGCACGCTCTGGCCGGCCTTGCCCCACCACTCGCCCTTGCCGCCTTTCCCGCCGGCCGAGGCGTTGTTGGACAGGTTCATCGCCAGGCGCCCGGCCCCTTCCAGGGTGCGCGCCTCGGTGATCATGTCCCAGTAGAACTCGTCGTCGCGGTGGCCGTGGGTGATGTTCTGCGGGTCGAAGCACCACACCCGCCCCTTCTCGGCACGCTTGGTGGCGGTCAGGGTGTAGATGTCGGCCTTGTTGGAGGTCACCAGGCACGCCCCCGGGGCCTCCAGGGCGGCGGGCCCGCCGATGGCGCTGGTCTTGCCGCCGCGCGGGCCCATGATCACCAGGGCGGTGTCCTCCCAGGAGCCGCGCAGCTCAACCCCTTCGGGGTCCATGGTGCCCAGGGCGAACCCCGCGTCGGCCGGGGCGATGTCCTTGGCACGCCGGTCCTTCAGGGAGGGGCGCAGCCGCTGGGCCTTGGCGGTCTGGGCGGGCACGGTCAGGCGCTTGGCCTGGCGGCGGTTGGCGAAGCCGTCCCTGCGGGGCAGCAGCGGGGGGACCGTCCAGGCCGCCGCCAGGGCCAGGGCGGCCGCGGCCAGGACCACCGCGATGATCCCGCCGGCGATCCAGGGCGTGGCCACCCCGGGCCAGGGGTCGGTGCCGCGCAGCGCCCAGATCAGCGTGGCCGGAGAGAACGGCGGCGGGTCCCACCCGGCCCCCGAGGCCCAGGCCCCCAGGGTGCCGCCGAGCCAGACCAGGCCCAGCACCGCGACCAGAGCCGCTACGGGGATGAGCACCCACAGCGGCGTCAGGTCGGCCGGGCCGCCTCCGCCGTGCCGGTCGCGGTTCACGCCACCACCTCCGTGCTCGGGCTCTCGCGGTGGGCGCGGATCGCCGCGTCGGTGTCGTAGAGGTCCAGCTCGGCGGGGGTGAGCATGAGCTGGACCGGCACCCCCACCCGCGCGCCGATCTTGAGCAGGTACTTTCCGCGGCCGGGGTGGACCATGGTGGAGCCGTCGGCGCCGGTGGTGGCCGGGGAGGACCAGGAGGCCACGATGTCCTTCTCGCCGTCGGTCAGCGGCCGCTGGGCGTCCACGCGCTCCAGCTCCGAGCGGGGCATGGCGGCCAGCACCAGGGTGTCGCAGCGCTCCATCAGCCCCGAGGCCTTGGCCCGGTCCTCCTCGGTGGGCAGGGCGTCCAAATCGCGCAGGGAGTGGGTGACCATCATCGACACCTCGCCCTTGGAGCGGTTGAGGCGGGTGATGCCGTCCAGGGCGTCGACCATCCCGGGGCCGGCACGCAGCGCCCGCCACAGCTCGTCCAGCGGCAGCACCACCGGGCGCGAGGCCCGCCCCAGGGCGCGGGCGGTGTCCACCGCGGCGTAGGAGTAGGACCAGGTGGCCAGCAGCCCGGCGGCCACCACCGCGTCCCCGGCGCCCAGCAGCGGCTGCAGGTCCACCGACACCGCGGGTGAGTCCAGGTCCAGCGGGGTGGTGGTGGCCGAGTCGAACAGGCCGGCCAGCGGCCCGTCGCACAGGTTCTCCAGGGCGGCCACCAGCTGGCGGGTCAGGGAGATGTACTCGGCCTCGTCGCTGACCATGAGCCGGTCGAACAGCTCGCCGGTGGGGGCGCGCAGCACACTGATCACGTCGGGGATGACCGGGTCGCGGTCGCGGGAGAGCTGGTCGGCCAGGCGGATCGCGCTGGACAGGGCGGTGGACTCGGCGGCCACGGGGCGGTGGCCCAGCCCGTGGGTTGTGGCCAGCAGGGCGTGCAGGAACTCTCCGCGGCGCCCGTTGATCTCGGCGCGCAGCCGCTCGGCCTCGGCGTGGGGCAGGGTGTGCAGTTTGCGCCCCAGCGGGCCCGAGTCGAGGGGGTTGATGCGGTCCATGCCGCGGCCCACCCGCACCACCTGGCCGCCCATGCGCCGCACCAGCTCGGAGTACTCGCCCTTGACGTCGCCGGGGCACAGCAGCTGGTAGCCGTAGCCGACCAGCCAGGTGGCGATGCGCTTGGCGATGGCGGACTTGCCCACGCCGGGCTGGCCCTGGATCCACACCCCGGGGTTGGAGGTGAGCCGCCCGACCCATCCGGCCGGGTCGATGCACTCCATCTCCCCGGTGAGCAGGTCGGGGCCGATGGGCACGCCTTCTGCGGGCAGCCCGGCGGCCTGCATCCAGGGGTAGAGCCCGGCGACCTGGTTGGTGGTGCCCAGGTAGATGCTGCCGGTCTCCACGTGCCCGGCGCGGCCGGCGGCCGGGCCCTTCCAGCCGCGGGCGCCGGCGATGACCCGGGCGTTGAGCGGGCGCTCCTGCTCGGCGGGGGTGTCCTTGGCGTTGCTCACTGGGCCCCTCCTAGAGGTCGGCGGGGTAGATGCCGCCCACCCCGAGTCCGGTCGCAAAGGCCGCGGCCTGCCCGCCGCGGCACAGCCGCAGCTTGAGCTTGGAGTTCCCGGCGGCCTGCTCGATCTCGCGGCGGGCCTCGGGCAGGTCCTCGGCATCGGCGACGGTGGTGGTCACGAACAGCGAGAACTGCACCAGCCCGGCGCCGTGGGCCTCCTCCATGGCGGCCAGGTTGGCGCGCTCGGCGTCGGCGTTCTCCCGCTGGGTGGGGGAGCGGCCGGTGCGCTGCCGGTAGGCCTGGCGGGCCGCGGCGGTGTTGGCCTCGCGCTCCAGCACCGCCCCGGCCTCGTCGCGGCTCAGGGTGCGGTACAGCAGGGTCACGCGGCGGGGGAAGCTGCCCGGCGAGCACAGGTGCAGCAGCACGCCGTGGTCCACCTGCTGGCGGGGGGCCTCCAGCAGGCACCAGGTCATCGAGTGCACGTTCTCGTGGGCGTAGTGGTCGGTGTGCTCTTCGGCGGAGACCGGGCCGGACTCGCCCCAGCTCACGTTCTGCCAGGCCGCCGACCCCGAGGTCTGCTCGGACTGGGGGTCGTAGGCCGCGCGCACGATGTGGGCCAGGTCGCTGGCCGAGGCGCGGCGCAGCACGTCGACCCCGGCCGGCTGCAGCGCCAGCCCGCCCAGGCTGCGCAGGGTCTCGGCGATCGCCTCGGGCAGCCGGCGCGTCCTGCCCCCCACGCGGGAGGGGTCGGTGGTCAGGCTCAGGCGGGCCTGTACCCGGGTGGAGGCGGTCGGGGCGGCCGCGATCACCTCGTCCATGATCCGCGCCACCCCTTCCGGGGCGCCGGGGTCGCGCCGCGCGGCCACGTGGTCGGCCAGGTCGGTGCCGGAGGTGGGCTGCAGCTCGATGGTGACCGCGGCGTGCTTGGCCATCGCGTCATTGGCCAGGGACCCCAGCAGGTTGCCCCAGGAGGCGACCTGGTGCTCCACGGTCTGGCTGTCGGCCAGCAGCGCACCGGCGGGCGAGAGCAGGTAGGTCGCCGTCAGCTGGCCGTTGCGCTGGTTCCACACCAGCCCCACCGGCCCGCGCGGGTCGGTGGTCTCGATCAGCCGGGTGGGCGCCAGCACGCCGGGCAGGTCCAGGCGGCGGGGGTAGGGCGCCCAGACCTGGGCGCGGTAGGCGGTCTCCCCGGCCATGCGGGAGGCCTCGAAGCGGGCCCGGGCCAGGGCCAGGTCGACCACCCACACCCCCTCGCGCATCCACATCGCCGCCACCGCCCCGGCCAGCCCGAGGGGGGCCAGCACGAACAGGACGGTGGTGGTGGTCAGCCAGGCCACCATCAGCGGTCCGACCAGGCTGCCCACCAGCAGGGCGGTCTGGCGCGAGTCCAGGGCGCCGATGCCCACCGAGCGGGCGCGGCGCCACCCGCCGTATCTCCTGCTCATCGGTGGCCTCCCTCATCGGTCTCACCGAAGCGGGCCTCGTCGGGGTCGGCGCCGGGGCGGCGCGCGTGCGGGGTGGGCGGGATCGGCTTGTAGTGCTCGGGGCCGGGCGGCGGGGCGGGCCGGTCCGCGGGTGCGGCCGGGCCCGGCGGCTCGGCGGGCTCGGGCGGGGCGGGGGGCGGCTGCGGTGGGGTGGGGAACTCGCGGAAGCTCACCCCGCCGCTCGGGCCCGCGTTGGGCTCGGTGGCGCCCGGGGCCCCCGGGTGGGGGTGGCCGCCGGCGGGCTCCGTGCCGGAACCGCCCGGCCCCGGCCCTGTCTCCGGGCCCTTGGCCTTGGCTTCGGCCTCGCCTTTGCCGCCGGCTTCGCCCGCGGGGGCGGCTGTCGTGGCGCGGGTCCCGTCCGATGTGGCGACCTTCGCGGCCTTCTCGGCCGCGTCCCCGCTCTTGCTCAGCAGCAGGCCGACCCCGCCCGTTCCCACCCCGGCGGCGGCCTCGGCCGTCTTGCCGATGGCCTGGCGCTCGGCCGTGCGGCGGGCCTGCTCGGCCGCGCGCTGCTGGGCGCGCTGCTCAGCACGTTGGGAGTAGTGGCTGGTGATCTGCTGGACCATCATGACGTTGTTCATCGCCGACCCGAGCGAGGCCCCCTGCTCGACCATGTTGTTCACCAGCGGCCCGAAGGCCTTGAGCATCATCCCCGGGGCGATCACCCCCAGGCACATGGTGAGCAGGCCGCGCATGAAGTCCAGCTCGCTGCCGGGCAGCACCGCCTCGGTGAGGCCGACCCCCATGACCAGGGCCACCATGGGCTTGTAGAGCACGATGGTCAGCGCCAGGGAGATCAGCCCGGGCAGCCACTTGCGGGTGGCGGCCCCGCCGATCTGCCCGGAGGCGGCGATGGGGATGATCAGCGCGATCAGGGGGATGGCGGCCTCGCGCACGAACAGCAGCGCCATCTGGATCAGCATCATGATCAGCCCGATGATCCCGAAGACGATGGTGCCGGAGGCGTTGTTGTAGTCGCCGAAGTCCACCGACTGCGTGGCGCATTTGAGCAGCTGGTTCTGAGCCTCGCTGTCCTCAGGCGAGACGGCCTCGTCCACGTCGTCGGCCACGTCCTCGGGCGCCTGGCACTGCTCTTGGTCCTGTTTCCAGGACTGGCCGTAGGCCGAATCGAAGCCGTAGGTGATGAAGCCCTCGGTGAGGGTGTCGGCCGCCTTGATAGCGAACCCCAGCAGCATCACACCGCAGACGGTCCACACCGCGAACCACATCACGCCCTTGACGGTGGTCATGAGCACCTCGGGCTTGCGCGACCACATCATCTTCAGCGCCTGCCAGACGAGCAGCGAGAACGCGATGACGCCGCCGATCCAGAGCATGTGCGGGTAGAACATCTGCGCACCGTTGGTGGCCAGGTCGACGTGGAAGGCCTCGCTGACCAGCCAGCGGGTGAGCAGCCAGTACATCGCGTAGATCAGGCCGGAGTTGATCGACTCGGCCAGGGTGTCGGCGGCGCTGGACCCGATGCTCTCGATCGGGTCCCTGGTCTCCAGGGCGGTGGTGCGGTCCCGCTCCCCGGTCTCCCGGTCGAAGCAGGTCGAGGTCGCGTCGAAGACCGTGGCGACGCAGACCGCCTCTTCCCCCGAGTTGATCTCAAAGCACAGGTTCTCCCCCGTCATGTTCCCCTCGGGGGACAGGGTCGACTCGTACCTCTCGGCCGCCTCTTCGTCGCTCTTTTCGACCGTGTCCAGGAAGGTCTGGAACTCCTCCTCGGAGACCTCGTTGAGGTCCTTGCAGTAGCGGCCGTCGGCGACCTTGCCGAACCCGGCCTCCTGCATCTCCTCCCCGCTCATGGACCAGGGGTCGAAGTCTGCATGGGCCGCCCCGGCGGGAAGCAGCAGCAGCGCGGTCAGCCCCAGCAGCGCAGCCAGGCGGCGCATCACCAGGACGTCCCCCCTTGGAGCGGAATCCACTCCGAGCTCCGGAACTCCCCGGTGCCGGGCTCGGCCTTCTCCGGCACCTCGATCTCGGGGAACTCATCGGAGATGACCCAGTCACCACCGCGCACGTCCTCGCCCCATAGGCACCGCACCTCCAGGGTCTCTAGGAAGGTGGACTGGGCCTCGACGCCGTCGGAGACCGTCACCTGGAGGAGGAGAGCGACCTCGGTGGTGGCCGAATCGATCTCCTCATAGACCGCCCCCACCGGCAGCGCCGAGTAGGTGGCCTGCTGAGGCAGGTCCTCCAGGTCCACATCGAAGCCGTAGTAGTCCAGCTCGTTCTCGATACCGAACTCCGAGTCCTCGGCCAGCTGCTCCATCTCCTGCTGCCCGAGATCCTGCAGCTCGGCGGCATAGACCGAGCGGACCTGGGCCTTGGCCTCAGGGTCCAGAGTCACGTCGTGGGAGGCGTAGGCGGCGACCATGGCCACCGCCCCTTCGGGGGTGCGCTCGAAGCCCACCGGCAGCCCTTCGACCTGGTCCTGGCCCTGGGGCAGACGCAGCGGGTCGCCCGGGCCGCGCGTCGGGGTCGCGGAGGGCGAGGGGGACTCGGCGGCCTGACCGCCGCCTTGCCCCGAAGAGCGCAGAACGGTGGTGATCGCGACCGCGGCCACGACGGCCAACACCACCACCAGGGCGACCAGGACGGTGATGAGGATGCGGGTGCGGCGGGCCGAGGCGGCGATCTCGCTGGGGGTGCTCACCGGGCCGCCCCTTATTCGGCCGGCGTGGCCAGCACGCCCGTGACGATCGACCCGGCCATCACCAGCGTGCACAGCCCGGCGATCACCCACAGCATGCCCGTGGCGCCCTCCACGCTCAGGTTGTGCCGGTTGCGGTGCCCCATCATCATCATGCCCGCGCACACCACGATGCCGAAAAAGCCGCCCAGGCCCCCGACCCAGTAGGCCCAGGCGATCCAGTCGCTGGCCAGGCCGTCCATGCCGGGCGGCGCCTCGGGGCCGGTGTCCCAGTCGGGGTAGCCGTCGGCCAGGGTGATGGCGCGCAGCAGCGCCTCGGTGACAAGCAGGGGAATGGTGCTCAACGGGTCGCCTCGGTGGTCTCGGTGAGGATTCGCAGCAGGTCGGCGCGCAGCCGCGCCACGCGGCGGGCAGCCCGGGGGGCTCGGGTGCCGCGGGCGGGGGTCAGGCACTCCAGCGGGTCGTCGACCTCGCGCAGGCGGGGCAGGTAGGGCAGGTGCACCACGGCCCGCACCCGCTTCTCCAGGGTGCGGATGCGGTGGGCGGCGATGCGCGGCATCGGCACGGGGGCATCAGCCGCCACCAGCAGAACCGGCAGCGGCAGGTGAAGCTGCCAGGAGCCCAGCATCCGCGCCGCGGCGCCGATGTCGTGGGCGGTGGAGGGCGCCACGATCACCGGGCGCTCGCCCCGGGGCAGGGCCTGTCCCGCCTCCAGCACGTGGGCGCCAAGCTCGGGGCCGTCCAGCAGGCGCGCCACCACGTGCGCGGTGTGCGCGCACGAGCGGTGCGGCGCCAGCAGCGCCACCGCCGGCCCGGCCCCGGGGGGCCGAAACGCGTCCTCGGGCCGGGCGGCGCCCTGGTGGCCGGTGGCGGCCTCGTCCTGCCGCGGTTCACCTTCCTGCGCAGGCCCGGCCTCGACCTGGCGGAACGCCAGAGCCATTGATGCTCCCCCCGCACACGCATTGCAGACAGATCATGACCTGCAATTCGGAACTCCTTTACGATTGTTGCATCATACGTCCCATGTGCCAACGTCGTATCGCTGCACCTCCCCCGGCACACACGCCCCGCCACCGCCCCGGACCGACCCCCGCCAAGTTCTCCCGGTGACCCCGTGCTCAAGCTGATCAAGTACCTTTTCGGCGCCATTGTCGCCCTGGTCATGGGCATAGTCCTGGTGATTGTGCTGCTCATGGACGGCAACGCCGCAGCCGGTGTGCCCCAGGAGGTCGAGGGCATCCCTCCGGTCCTTCTGGACGCCTACGCCCAGGCCGCGGCCAACACCGAGCGCGTGCGGCCCGGCTGCGCGAACATGCGCTGGAGCATTCTGGCCGGAATCGGCAAAGTCGAGTCCAACCACTTGCAGGACCTGGGCTCGGACATCAAACCCGACGGCGACATCGACCCGCCGTTGTACGGGCCCCAGCTCAACGGCGAGGAGTTCGCCGCCATCCCCGACACCGACAACGGCGAGCTGGACAACGACACCGAATGGGACCGCGCGGTGGGACCCATGCAGTTCATTCCCGACTCATGGGCCAGATTCGGCCAGGACGGCAACGGCGACGGCAAGAAGGACCCGCAGAACGTCTTCGACGCCACCCTGGCCACCGCCGCCCACCTGTGCGGGAGCGCCAAGCGCGACTTCTCCGACCGCGAGCAGGTCAAGGCCGCCGTGCACGCCTACAACCCCGGCGGCGGCTCCTCGCCCGACGACAACCAGTACGTCGCCGACGTGATGGAGGCCCTCGACCGCTACGACGCCCTGCATCAGGTGCCCGCCGACTTCGACGGCGACACCCACCCCAGCGCCGCAACGGCCATCTCCTGGGCCAAGCAGCAGCTGGGCACCCCCTACGTCTACGGCGGCACCTGCACCGACGCGCAGATGACCCCCACCCAGGGCAACTGCGACTGCTCCTCGCTGGCCCAGATCGCCTACCAGCAGGCCGGCATCTCGCTGAACCGCACCACCACGGCCCAGTACTTCGGCCAGGCCGACCAGTTCAGGACCTTCCCCGGCACCAAGCCGCTGACCAACGGCCAGCTGGCCCGGCTGATGCCCGGCGACCTGCTCTACTTCGACACCGGCGGCGCGGGCGGCGACCCCTCGCACATGGGCATCTACCTGGGCGGCACGCGGATGCTGCACGCCCCCCGCACCGG
The DNA here is from genome assembly GCF_000341245.1 of Nocardiopsis halophila DSM 44494. GTDB lineage: Bacteria > Actinomycetota > Actinomycetes > Streptosporangiales > Streptosporangiaceae > Nocardiopsis_A > Nocardiopsis_A halophila. Next base: position 11,473 of record NZ_ANAD01000243.1, on the reverse strand, counting down.
CAAGGACGTCGAGATCATCGAACTGTTCGACGGCTACTACGACGTCCGCTACCGCGGGGCCCTGCGCCCCTGGGAACCGGCCTGACCGACCGGGGCATCGCGCCCGCAGGGGGCGGCGCCGACGGGGCGAGGGAGCCCTCCGCCCAGGTGCGGGCACCCCGGGAGGAGGGGAGAGGACCGCGGCCGGTCTCAGTCGTCGGCCGGGCCTCCGGCGGCCTTGGCCTGGACGGCGGCCTGGGCCTCCTCCAGCGCCCGCTGGCGCTTCTCGGCCTCCTCGTCGTTCATCATCTGCGGACGGGGGGACATCAGCAAGGCGAGGGCCGACTGCACCGCCTCGCTCACTTCCTCCGCGTGCGGCGAGGCCGCGGGGTCCGCGTAGAACTCCAGCGCCATCCGCCGGGCGCGGCCCCTGTCCAGCTGCTGCATCTCTGCGACCTGGCCGATCACCAGCTCGGTGAAGAAGGCCTCGTCCTCGTCGTCCTCGTTCGGCTTGGTGGGGTCCTGGTGCTCGATGGCCGCCTCCTCGAAGCTTCTGTCCGCGCCGGTGGTCCGGGGAGTCTACTCACCGCCCCGCCCGCCCTGCAGCCGTATCCGCGCCTGGGCCCTCGCCCCTGCGGGCCCTCGCCCGCCCGTGCGGCGCGGGGGTTCACGGGCCGCCGCGCCGCTGGGGCAGGTGCGGGCCGATGGCGGCGATCTCGGCGCCCGTGCGCCGCCGTTCCCGGACATCGTCCAGGGCGATCTGGACGGCCTCCTCCACCACCTGCGGGGCCAGGCCCGCCTCGCCCAGCTCCAGGCGCAGGCGGGCGATGCCGCGCTCGAAGGCCCGGGCCTCGGCGGCGCGGACCCGCCAGGCCTGGCGCGCGGCCGCGCGCGGCGCCTGCAGGATCTCGGTGGCCGCCAGGTAGGTCGGCAGGCCGCGGCCTGCCAGGTAGTGGCCGGCCGACCCGGCGAAGCACTCGTCGCCGGGAGGGCCCACGAACGCCGGCCAGTGGTCCGGCTGGTGCTTCCAGGCACCCATCCCCAGCCCTCCCTCTCTCGGCCGTCGGGGCCGCGGTGCCCGACCGCCTGGTCACCGGCCGGGCTCCGCGGCCCGTGCCCTGCGCGCCGCAGACGGGCCCAAGGGCTCCACTCTCGGTAGCGGTTCGGAGACCTCCCACTCGATGAGCGGGACCTGCCGGCGCCGATAGTAGTCGCGCTTGTCCTGTTTGCGCTTGTCGTAGGCCTGGTTGCCCTGGATGCCGTACACCTCCACGCAGGTGTGGGGCCAGGTGTCGACCAGCGTGAAGTCGGGCAGGACCGCCGCCTGGCCGTCGTAGCGCAGCGGCTTGACGAACGAGCGCCCGGCCCGCACCAGGTGGTCGGCCATGCGCAGCTCATAGGCCGAGTCCACCGGGATGTAGCCGGCCGTGGCCAGCATCAGGGCCATGTCCACCGCGACCAGGTAGCCCTTGGCGCTGACCTGGACGGCGAACAGCCCCACGGTGCGCCCGGCCGATCCGGCCTGGGACAGGGCTGAGGGGTAGGAGCGCCGGGCCCGCTCCATCAGAGCGCTCCGGGCGTAGAGGGGCTGGCGCAGGTGGGCCAGGCGCACCCCGTGTCCGTGGGCGGTGGGCCAGGTCGTCTTGACCTCGCCCACCACCAGCCCGGTGGCCCGGCGCCTGCCCTTGCCCGAAGGCCGCAGCCTGCGCAGGAAGGCCTGCAGCCCCTCGGCGTTGTGCTCGGCCCGCTGCGGGGTGAAGGGCGGGACCACGTACAGGGTGGCGCCGAGGTCCTTGCCGTTGACCCGCACCTGGTCGGCCGCCTGCTGCAGCTGTTCGTGGCAGCGCGTCCAGGTGCGCCGCCCTACCTCCGGCCCCCAGGCCGCCAGGCCGCCGGCCTCCCACAGGTAGTGGGCCATCCCCAAAAGGCCCAGCCGCGAGCGGCTGCGACCGGCCGCCCCCGGGTGCGCACCGCCCGCGGCCTTGGTCGAGGTGTGCTCCTCCAGTGGGGTGCTCAGCCGGATGCTCACGCCTTCGGGGCGCTCGGTGATGGCCCCTGAAGCGTATTCGCTGCGCCCCGAGGCGGTGCCGGAGCGGAAGAAGGGGCAGGTCACGAAGTGGCGGTGGCCCTCGCCCGGCCAGACCGCCAGGTGGTAGCGGCCCGAGCGCACCCGCACCACCAGGCGCAGCCCCGGCGAGCGGCACAGGCACAGCGCGTGCCCCTCCTCGGCGCGGGCTTGGCGGAACAGCGCCGAGTACCGCTCGGGGGAAGAGCGCACCGATCGGAGGGGCACGGTGCGGCCCGCGAGCTCGACCTGGCCCGACACTGTCGGCGATGCGGTGGTTTCGGGGGGCATGTCCCCTGACGCTACCGACCCCCCGTTGGCGCGGGACCGCCCGGAGGGCGGCCGGGACCGGCCGGACGGGCGGGCCGTGTCAGCCGTTGGCGCGAACGGTCAGCGCATCGACCCGCAGGACCGCCTCGTAGACGGCCGCGGAGATGGTGACGTCGAAGCGGTACATGATCCACACGTGCGGGATCTCGGGGTCGGCCTGGGCGATGCGGGAGGGGTCGGGCTCGTCGGCCAGCTCCAGGACGTAGGCAAAGGCGCGGACCCGGCTGCGCTCGGGAAGCGCTTCGGCCTGGGCCAGGAAGTGCGGGGTGAAGACGGTCTCGCGAAGGCTCACTCCACCCGCCCGGCGGCGCGGTCGGCGCGGTACTGGGCCAGGATGCGCTCCACCTGGTCCATGTACTCCTCGAAGGTGGCGAAGGAGCCGGCGGGGATGGTGTAGCCCGGGACCTCTTCGCCGCGCTCGCGCATCTTCGCGTGGCGCCGGATGTGGGCGCGGTCCTCCTCGGTCAGCTCCGGGTGGTGCTGGGGCGCGGGCATCGCGACCTCCTCTGCGGGGCGTGGGCTCCAGGATAGGCCGTCGGCGAACGCCGCGGCGGGCCCTGCGCGTCCCGGCTCACCGGGGGGCATCAAGGTCGCCGTAGACGGCGCGGACGGTGGCGATGAGCCTGCCCCGGAGGGCGTGGGCGTTCTGCTGGCGCTGCTGGTGGTCACCGAAGAGGTGGGCGTTGCATTCGGCGAAGACGAGCCGGATCTGTCCCGCGGCCACCGCCATCGCCTCGGCCGGCGCCTTCTGGGGGATCGCGCCGACCTCGCCCTCCTCTTGGGCGGCCCGCCCCAGGGCGTCGACCCAGAAGTAGAGGGTCTCCTCCCACCACTGGGCGTCCTCGGGGCGCCCGGAGGCGCCCACGGCCATGGCCGCGCGAAGGACGTGGCCGCTGGCGATCCACATGTCGAGCACTCCGGGGGGCGAGGCGGTCTCTCCCTGCGGGGTCATGCCGACCAGGCGCGCGACGAAGGTCGCGAAGGTGTCGCTCTTGCGCAGGCGCAGGTCCATGGAGCCGGTGTACTGGTCCAGAGCGCTGGCGGTCACGGCCTGCACGACCGCCTCCCGCGTGGGGAAGTAGCTCTGCGTGAGGGTGGGCAGGCTCATGCCCGCGCGCTTGGCGATGTCGGTGAGGGTGACATCCCAGATCGAGTGGTTCTCGCGGAGCAGGTCCGAGGCGGCCGACATGACCTTCGCCAGGGCCGCCTGCCTGCGGTTGCTGCCGGTCGAGTTGTCGTGGTGGGCCCCGGCATCGGATGTGCGCATAAGAGGAGGGTAGCCCGCATCTACCGCACTTCGACACTCTCCTAACCCGAACCCGGATAACCCTAAGTTGCTTAAGGTTTCGCCTCAGCCGCCTTGATCATCGCCTTCCGTGCTGGAAGACTCACCCGCATGCCGCCGGTCCAGGACGGGGACCGGCGGCAGACCCCCCTTGGGAGGCACGTGGTGCTCGACGACGAGGTCCTGCGCGGTGTCCGCGCGGCGCGCTCCCGCCTGGGCCGGGCCCCGCGGTGGGCGGTGCGGGCCTGCTGGCCGCTCCTGGCCCGCCGGATGTCCCCCGGGCTGCGGCTTCCCCGCGTCTCGGTGCGCGTGCCCGGCGTGGTGCTCGCACGCGGGCGGCCGGCCCTGGTCATCCCGTTGCGCCCCGATGTGGTGCGGGCTGTGCGCAGTGCTGTGGATATGGGCGGACCGGTATCGCGGAATGCACACGATGCGGCACTGCGGGCCCACGAAGTTGAGGTTTTGCGACACAATGGCCTACGACTTGCGCCCGTCTGCCACGCGGGGGCGAGCCGCCCCGCCGAAGGGGCCCAGACACACGTGAGGCCCGGCTGCCAACCGGGCCGCGTCACGTGATCGGGGGATCGTCTTCCGGTGCCAGCCGGTGGATCCCCGGGGGCCAGAAACAGTGCCAGCTGTTCTGACCTCGAAAAAGTTGAGAAGTAAGTGGGTCGAACGGACGAAGACGAAAAAAGGAGGTCGATCTGGACTTTTGAGAGGCGGTCCCGCTCACCGCGGGGCGCCGACAACCCCAAATCCGCAGCTCATTCGCGTTGCGCCTGGCGGGCGCCGCGCCCCTGAGTACTGTCTGCTGACCCGGAGGTCGTGGTCATCGTACCCGATACCCCCGGGCCGGGTCTTCCATGCCCTCATTCCGGCCGACCGATCGGCTCCGCCGGGCACGGCCGCAGACCGGCCCGCCCCCCTGAACAACCGAAGAAGGCGCAGGCCACCTCGTCCCCCAGAGCGCGCACGCCGGCGCTGGGGGACGAGGTGGCGTGGCCGCGCCTTGCGCGCCCGGTCTGGTTCCGCATCGCCGCTCTGCTGGGCGAGCGCGGCCTGCTGGGCGCGGCCGCGGCGCGCATGGCCAGGCATCTGACCCACCATGCCGACGAGCAGGGGTATGTGCGCGAGGTCGAGCGCATGATCGGCGCCTACCGGGTGCGGCACGGTGTGTCGCGGCGCACCGCCTACAAGGACCTGGCCGCCCTGGGCACGGGCGGCGGGGCGGGGCTGGTGCGCCAGACCCGCGCCCCGGCCCCGGGGCGCTCGGCGCGCTACCAGCTGTGCGTGCCCCGCGACCTGCCGGGCGATCTACCGGCGTCGCTGGCGCGGGCGGTGCGCCGGGCCTGGGCACGCCCCTCCCGCGAGGGTCCGTCCTCGTCTTCGGGGGGTGCGGCGCGCCCGGGGCGGGTGCGCCTCGGGTCGGGCACCGCCGAGCACCACCGGGCGCTGTCCGGGGCGGCGATGTACTCCTACGGCCCGGCCGCAGGGAAGCGGGAGACGGGCGGCTGGCCGGCGTGGGTTCACACGTGTCCCCTATACGCGAGGGACAACCCCCATCCCCGCCGCGGGCGCTCTGGTTCCAGCTCAGCGGCGGTCCATGCTTCGGTGGGGGAGGATCTTTCCCAACTGGCTGGCCAGGTGCTGGAGCGGTGCCGGAGCCGGTGGCTGGCCCAGCGGCCAGCGTCTTCGACGCCGGGGCCGCCGGAGCTGGCCGGGGTGGTGCCGCTGGTGGCCGGGGCGCTGCGCTACCTGCCCACCCCGGATGTGGTCGAGGCGCTGTCAGACCGGGTGGCCTCGGCCCGGGACCTGGCATCAGTGCTGGTGGTGCGGCTGCGCAGGGTCATCGCCGCTGGGCGGCGCGCCCGGGCCGCGCCCGCCGACGAGCAGGGGCGGCGCTATGCCGAGCTGCTGGCCGAGCGGGCCGAGGAGGCCGCCCGCCAGCAGGAGTCGCCGGGGCGGGCGGCGGCCATCGCCGCCGAGCGCGCCCGCCAGGAGCGTCACCGCCGCGAGAAGGCCGAGCGCGCCCGCCAGATGGCCGCAGCCCCTGCGGCGCCCCGGATGGTCGAGTCCGGCCCCGCCTTCGCAGCCGAGGTCGCCCGGGCCGAGGCTGAAGCCGAGCAGCGCCGCCGCCGCGAGCGGGAGGCCGCCCTGGCGGCCCGGGTCGCCGAGCACCGCCGCGCCGCGGCCGCCGTGCCCCGACAGACCGCGCGCCGACCGGTCGAGCCGGCGCCGGTGTGAACCGCCCCGGGGCGAGGAGACCGGGGCGGCTCCGTCAACGTTGTGCCCGCGCACCCGACAGACCCCCACCTTTACAGTGTAAAGACAGGGGTTATCTTCTGTCTCCACACCGAGGGCAGGGCACCGCCACAAGCTGGGACCCGACCGTACGCACGACGTGACGGTAGCGCGGCGAGAGTTTGTCAGCGTTGCAGTGCTGGTCATCGCACTTAGGAGCGGCGAACTCCGAGTCGATGTCATCGGCGCCGCCGAGCAGGTGCTCCAGCAGCCGCGCCGCCTCCTCGCTCACCCGGTTCTCCTCGCCCCCCGCCGCCTGGGGCGGGACGGCGTCGGCGGGAACCTCGGCTTCGGGCGCCTCCATCGGCACCCCGTTCCCGTCGCGCCAGGTGCCCGAGACGGCGTCGAAAACCCACGCGTCCTGGCCCTGGTCGGCGGCGGCGCACTCGGCGCACCGCCCCTGTGCGTCGGCCTGCTGGCACCAGGGGTGGGCGGCGCAGCGCGGCCCCGGCGGCGGGGCGGGCAGGCGCTGGCCGCCGAACTCGCCGGGCGCCTGTGCGGCGAAACCCTGCGGGTCGCCCAGGCGGGTGGCCAGGGCCCACTGGCGCCGCACCTCGTACAGGCGCGGGCAGACGGCCTCCCACAGCCGGGCCGGGCTCCAGCCGGACGCCAGGTGCTGCTCGGCCAGGCCCACCAGGTGGTCCCGGTCCCGCACCGGATCGCCCAGCGGCTCGGCGTGCGCGGTGCCCTCCAGCAGCTGGTCCACGATCCGCTCGGCCACCGACGATTCCTGCGGGGCGCGCGAAGCGCCGCCCCCCTCCTGCTGCTGTCGGGTGGTGTCTCGTGATCCGTCCGCGACCGGGGCCGCCCCGCGCGCGTCCTGTACCTGACCGACCACGGACGGAGGGTCTGTATCCCCGGTCTGTAGAGCAGGGTCTGTATCTAGGTCTCCGTGCTGCACATCAACAGCCTCCGTGCTGCACATCCACTCCCTCCGTGTTGCACACCAACCCCCTGTGGAAAACTCCCCACTCCTGAAGTTATCCACATTTCGCAGGTCAGGGGGTAGGTGTGCAAACTGGAGGGTCCGGTCGGACAGCGCCAGCTCCTGCCGTCGGCTGAGGCGATCGGGGTCGCGCCACTCCCCCACGTGCAACGGGAAGGGGTAGGCCATCCCGGCCGGCGGGCTGACGCGCACCACGTAGCCGGTCGGCTCGCCCGCCCCTCCGAACCGCCGCCCCCGGTGGTCGCGGTGCAGCCCGGTCTTGCTGATGGCCCCCACGTGCTCCAGGTGGCGGGTGATCTCGCTGACGGTGCTCACCGACATGTCGAACCGCCGGGCGATGACCTCCCGGAACAGGCGGTCCCCCGTGTTCATCCGGCCCTCGGCCAGGCTGGTGTGGGCGGCGATGAAGACGTAGACGCCCAGGTGCTCAAGCCCGACCTCAGGGTAGAAGGCCATCCAGGACATCGCCTGGTTGAAGGGAAGGACCTGTCGGCGCTCCTCGGCGGGGACCTTGCTGTCGGGCCCCTCCTGCCGGAGCCGCTTAGTGATCTTTGCGGGGTTGTGGTACTCCCACCGGTCCAGCGGCCCCTGGTGCAGGAAGCCGTCCGCGGGCGCCGCGGCGAGCTCGTAGCGCGGCGCGGCCCGCACCCGCCCCTTGGTCTCGGTGCACGAGGAGGGGCACTCCAAGTTCACGGGCGCCCCGCACGAGGCGCACGGGCGGGTCTTCCTCCAGCGCCGGTGCACGTGGAGCGCGCCGGCGGCTTCGAGGCGCTGCACCAGGCCGGGCGGATTGCCCCGGCGGCCCCCCTTGCGGCTGACCACCTGGGCGGTGACGCCGAACCGGTCGGCGATGTCGGCGGTGGTGACGTTGGAGACCAGCTCGCCCTCGGTCTCGTTCACGAAGGCGCGCAGGAAGGCGTAGGCGCCCAGGGCCCGCGCGTCGGCCGGGCCGAACATCACGAATCCGGGCACCTGGAAGTGGGGGTAGTAGAGCGGGCGCCCGTCGGGGCCGACGATGACCTCGCCGTCGGGCCCCACGGGGGTTTGCAGGCGGTATGGCACGTGTGTCGCTTCCTAGGCCGACACGAAGACCCGACTTCCCGCAACGCCGCTTCCCCGGTCGGGTAGTATGGCGTCATATGTGAATGGGCGGGTGAGTCTGGTCGGTCGGCCAGCTCATCGGTTCGGTGAAGGGCCCGGCGGCAACCGGGCCTTTTGCTTTTCCTAGGGCTGGGCGCCGGGCGCCCAGAGGATCGCGGTCGCATCGTCGTGCTGCTTTCCACGCCTCTTGAAACGCGCCCGGTCCTCATCGGTCTCGGCCTCTTCGGCCCGGCGGGTACGCGCGATGACCGCTGCAGGCCCCTCGTCGGCCAGGCGCTGCACAAGCTCGCCCCACTCCCAGATGCCGAAGCGCTCGACGAGCCGCGCCGCACCGTCGGTGAGCACCGCAACCCGCTCGACGTCAGCCCAGACTGTCGAGGCCGTGAGTGCCTCATGGGCTGCCTGGGGGGCAGTGCTGGCCACCCAGAACCCCCCTGGAACGTTGCGCGCCCGGGCCACTCCCTCGTTGGAGTAGTCGCCCAGGAAGTCGTTGCGGTCGTCCTTGACCACCCGAAGCTCATCACGGGTCTGGACCACCACCGGGGAGTCGGCCAGCGCCAAGGCGTCGAGCCGCCCGCCCGACCTCCGGGCGATGGCCACCGCAGCCGACGGGCTGTCGGGATTCGTCAGGTCGCAGGTGTGACCGTGCTCTCGACAGGTCCGTGCGATCGCCTCTTCCAGGAGGTCGGCCAGGGGCGCCTCTTCATCGAGGGTCAGCAAAAACCCCAGGTGGGCGCCCAGGGTTCGGGCATACCATGCCGGGTCGTGGATGCATCCTGTCTCGACCCCCGGGCGGGCGGTGGCCCCGTCGATCGCTACCGCCCACGACCCTTCGCCGGCCGCGGCGAAATCGTCTCCTGGCCCGCCTGCCGCCCCCGCGACATTCAGCAGCGTCATGCTCATCTGTGCCTCCTTCAATCAGGGATGGTGAACCGGTAGTCGAAGGCGGTCAGCGCCGAGGACATGACCGCGTGCATCACCTCCACCGGGCGCTCGTCCGTGGCGTACAGCGTCCGGTACAGCTCGATCACGGGCACGCCCTGGGAGATCTGCAGCTCGACGCTCTCCCAGGTCGTTGGGGTGCGCGCGGTGAACTCCTCGCGCACCTCGGCCAGGCGGAAACCCTGGTCCTCCAAACGGGCGAACGACCCGCCCGGACCAGTCTCCACCTGCTTCAGCGGGGTTCCCTCGATGTCTTCCAAGCGGAAGTAGGAGTCGGCGACCTGGTTGGGAACCTCGTCGATGTAGGTCGTCCGTCGGCGAACCCAGACCACCTGCCCCTCTGGAACCTCCAGGCGATCGGCGACCTGGGGCGGGGCCGGCGTCTCCTCCAGCGCGCGCATCGCCTGGCGGGCCTGCTTGCCCTGGCGCTCAGCCTCAGCCGAAAGGATCGGCCTCCCCTCAGGCCCTGACCATGTCGAGCGCGCGTAGCGCTCCATGCCGTGCCTGCGCACGCTCGGACGCTGGCGGGCATAGACCCCGGCCCCCTTCCGCGTGGTGACCAGCCCCAGCATCTTGAGCTGAGTCATCACCCAGCGGGCGGTCTCCGGCCCGACTTCGTAGATCTTGGCGAGCTCGCGCGCCGAGGGCAGCTTGGAGCCCGGAGGGATCTCTTCGGACTCGATTTTGTCCCTGAGCAGGCTCATGAGCTGCTCACGAGCACCGCGAGGGTCGTGTGGATCCAAAGCCATGAGGAACACGATACCACCTAGGTACCTAGGTGTTGACGTTGGTTGCCGGGGTGTGGTCTCATGATTCCCGTCGCCAACCGAAGTACCTAACAACCTAGGTACCTAGGTGGTTTGGTGTTGTGCTCGGATGCGGACTCCGCTCCCGCTGACCTGCGGAAGCGCGTGGAAGCCCCGGTGCACCCGGTGTTTGAGAACTCAACAGAGCGTGAGCCCTGCCCCTATCCCGCAACCACGGGACGGCCGAGCAGGGAAGACGCGGACCACGGGCGCCCCGCCGGCGCCCCCGCCCCGACACGCCGGGGCGGGACGGAATGGCCGCGCACTCCCGTCCGTGCGACGGCGGTCGCCCCTACCGCAGTGGGAGCGGCCGGGGCCGCACGGCCCCACCGACCAGCAGACCGACGCCGAGGAGACCCGCATGGACCACACCGCCCCCGAACTCATCGCCTGGCGGCTCGAAGACGAACTCGACCTGCCGGTGCTCGGCGCGGCCGACCCGGCCCGCGACCGCGAGAGCGCCCACCAGGCGCTCGTGGAGGAGCTGTACGCCGCCACCGGCCGCCCGATGGCCCCCTACACCTGCGACGGCAACGAGGAGCTGGCCGCGGCCCGCCACCAGGGCCCGCCGGTGCTCCTGGCAACGGTGGCCGAGCTGGCCGCCCGGCGGCCCGGCCGCACCGAGGTGCAGGCGGTGGCCGCATGAGGGGCCGCAACGCGCGCCTGAACGCACAGCTGAAGGAGGCCGAAGGGCGCCTCGCCACCAGGTGGGACCAGCTCCTCACCGAGACGCGCAGGTCCACCGAGCTCAGCCAGCAGCTGATGCGCACCACCTGGGCGCTCGAAGAGGCCGAACAGGCCAAGAACAGCGCCGCCAGCGCCTACAACGGCACGCTGATCCTGGCCGAACACAACCGGCGCCGGGCCGAAGAGGCCGAGGAGCGGCTCAAGGCCTCCCAGCAGGAGCAGGCGCGGCTGGAGAGCGCGGTGGCCGCCCTGGAGGAGGAACTGGCCCAGGAGCGGGCCCAGAACGCGGTCCTGGGCCAGCGGCGGGCCCGCGCCGCCGGTCGGCTCATAGACCGGGCCCTGACCACTGACCAGGCCGACCAGGCCCAGCGGGCCGCCGCGCTGGCGGCCATGCCCCTGGCGGCCTTCACCGTCCCCGAGATCACCCGATGGGGGGCGTACCCGGGCCGAGGGCCCGGCTACCGGTTCGGAAACGGCCCCGAGGTGCAAGACCCGGTTGAGCACCTGCAGGACCGCTACGGCCTGACCCGCGAGGAGGCCAGGAAGGCCGTGGCCGAGATCGACCGCGCCATCAAGGAAGAGGAAGCGGCCTGAGGCCCCGACCGATGACGGGTCGGGGCCTCGTGCTCCGGAAGACCGCTTAAAGAAATCAGGAGCCCCATCATGCTATTCGACAGGTTCATCACCCACACCGCGACCGAGAAGAACGGGGCCGAGGAGATCGCCGAGGAGGCCCCCCTCCCCGAGCCCGACGCCCCACCGGCCGACGGGGGCGGGAACCGCCTGGTGGAGGCCCCCGGCGGCATCACCCCGGCCCGGGTCCTGCTGGCGGTAGCCGGGCTGCTCACCGCCCTGTCGATGGTCTGGACCGCCTGGAGCGTCCTCGACCTGATCGACAAGCTGGCCACCGACACCCCCACACCGGTCGCCGTCGCCGTAGCGGTGGCGGTCGAGGTCGCCTGGCTGGCGATCGTGGCCGTGGAGTGGCAGCACATCCACCGCACCGGCCGGGCCCCCGCGGGCCTGGTACG
>NZ_ANAD01000242.1 GCF_000341245.1 Nocardiopsis halophila DSM 44494 | reverse complement strand
CCGGGGAACCGCCCCGCTTCTTCGTCGCCGCCCCTCCCCTGGCACCCCGAGGCTCGTTGCCCGACAGCGGTGCCGGAAGGCCCGTGGCGCGTGTCCGCGGAGCGGTCCGGGTGGAGGAATGTCCAGGTGGAGCCGCTACACGGATGGGCCGCCCGCCTGGGCCGGTGCCTTCGGGGAGGGGCCGTCCGGCGCGCTGCCGCGCGCCCAGTCGTCCTCTCCCCCGCCTTCGGCCGCTCGCCGGTCGCGGTTCAGCAGCACCATGTCGTCGCGGTGCACGATCTCGCGCTCGTACTCGGGCCCCATCTCGCGGGCCAGCCAGCGGGTGGAACGCCCCATGAGCATGGGGATCTCCGCCGCGTCGTAGTTGACCAGGCCGCGGGCGACCCTCCGGCCGTCCTCGTCGCACAGGTCGACCGGGTCCCCCGCGCTGAACTCGCCCTCGACCTTGACGACCCCCGCAGGAAGCAGCGAAGCGTGCTCGGCGGCCACCGCGCGCACCGCCCCCGGGTCGAGCACCACCGTGCCGCGCCCGGACGTGGCGTGGGCCAGCCAGAGCTGCCGCGCCGTCGGCCGGCGGGTGGCCGCCGCCGTGAACAGCGTGCCCACCGACTCCCCCGCCAGGGCCGCACCCGCGTTGGCCGCCGACGTGAGCACCGTCGGCACCCCCGCCTCAGTGGCGATGCGCGCCGACTCCAGCTTCGTCACCATCCCGCCGGTCCCGACACCGCGCCCGCCGGTGCCCCCGACGTCCACCCCGGCCAGGTCCGCCGCGCCGCTCACCCGCGGGATGCGCCGGGTCCCCGGCTTGGCCGGGTTCCCGTCGTAGAGCGCGTCGACGTCGGAGAGCAGCAGCAGCGCCTCGGCCCGCAGCAGGTGCGCGACCAGGGCCGCGAGGCGGTCGTTGTCGCCGAAGCGGATCTCGTGCGTGGCGACGGTGTCGTTCTCGTTGACGATGGGCACGGCGCCCATGTCGAGCAGCCGCCGCAGGGTGCGCTGGGCGTTGCGGTACTGCACCCGGCGCATCATGTCCTCGACGGTGAGCAGCACCTGCGCGGCGGTCAGGCCGTGGCGCGCGAAGGCCCCGGTGTAGTGGGCCACCAGCAGCCCCTGGCCGACGCTGGCCGACGCCTGCTGGGTGGCCAGGTCGCGGGGGCGGGCGGCCTGCCCGAGCGGCCCCATGCCCGCGGCGACCGCCCCGGAGGAGACCAGCACCAGCTCCGTCCCGTCCGCCCGGCGGCGCGCCAGCACGTCGGTCAGCTCGGCGATGCGGTCGGTGTCGATGTGCCCGTCCGGGGTGGTCAGCGAGGAGGACCCGACCTTGACCACCACGCGCCGCGCCGCGCGCAGCTCCCCCCGGGCGGCGCCGGAGGCGCCGTCGGTGTTCCCCTTCTGCCCTGCTGTGCCTTCCTGGTGCACGGCGGACGACTTCCCATCTGTGTCGATCGTCGAAGCGGCCGGGCGCCTGCCACCTCGCCCGCGCGGCGTCAGCCCAGCCGGGAGTCGGTGCCGCGCGGGCCGATCGGGGCCTGGTCGGTGTCGACGCCGGGTGCCCAGTCGAAGACCACGGAGTTCTCCTCGCTGCCGATGTAGACCTCGGCGCCCTCGGTGGCTCCGGCCTTGGCGAGGGCCTCCTCGATACCGAGGCGGTTCAGCCGCTCGCCAAGGTAGCCGACGGCCTCCTCGTTGGAGAAGTCGGTCTGGCGGACCCACCGCTCGGGCTTGGTTCCGCGCACCCGGAAGACGTTGTCGCCGAGCTTGACGACCTCGAAGGACGCCTCGCCGAGCTCGCGCGGGCGCAGCACCACGCGGGTGGGCTCGGGCTCGGGGCGGTCGGCGCGGGCCCGGGCGACCTCCTCGCCCATGGCGAAGGCCAGCTCGCGCAGGCCCTCGCGGGTGGCGGCCGACACCTCCAGCACCTTCAGGCCGCGCTCTTCGAGCATGGGGCGGACGATCTCGGCCAGCTCGCGCGCGTCGGGCACGTCGATCTTGTTGAGGACCACCAGGCGGGGGCGGTCGGACAGGTCGACGTCCATCAGCTCGCCGTAGGCGGCCAGCTCGTCCTCCAGGGCGTCGAGGTCGCGGACCGGGTCCCGGTCGGGGTCGTAGGTCGCGGTGACGCAGTCCAGCACGTGCACCATGGTGGAACAGCGCTCGATGTGCCGGAGGAAGTTCATGCCCAGACCCCGGCCCTGGCTGGCCTCGGGGATGAGGCCGGGCACGTCGGCGACGACGTACTGCACCTCGCCCGCGTCGACCACGCCCAGGTTCGGGATCAGGGTGGTGAACGGGTAGTCGGCGATCTTGGGCTTGGCCGCCGACAGGGACGCGATGAGGGAGGACTTTCCTGCGCTGGGGAACCCGACCAGGCCGACATCGGCGATGGTCTTGATCTCCAGGCGCACGTCGACCGAGACGCCCTCTTCACCCTTGAGGGCGAAACCGGGGGCCTTGCGCTTGGGCGAGGCCAGGGCGGCGTTGCCGAGGCCTCCGGCGCCCCCGTCGGCCAGCACCAGGCGCGTCCCGGCGCCGACGAGGTCGGCGATGACCTCGCCGTCCTCACCGGTGACGACCGTTCCGTCCGGCACGGCCAGGACGAGCTCGTCGCCGTTGGCGCCGTTGCGGTTACCGCCCTTGCCGGGGGTACCGTTCCCGGCCCGGCGGTGGGGGCGGCGCTGGTACTCCAGGAGGGTGGCGACGTTGGGGTCGACCTCCAGGACGACGTCGCCGCCGCGCCCGCCGTTGCCGCCGTCGGGGCCGCCGAGGGGCTTGAACTTCTCCCGGTGGATGGAGGCACAGCCGTGCCCGCCGTCACCGGCCTTGACATGCAAGACCGCTTCGTCGACGAAATCGGGCATGTGCCTGGTTCTCCCCGTGCGAGTCGCGCCGGCGCGCACTTCGGCGCGCGGAAAATCTGCCGCGTGGAAACCCTCGACCCGCCGCTCCGATGCGGACGGGGAGGAAAGATCCACCGCCCAATACTCTAGACGGTCGCACCAAACCACGGCGAAGTCATGGGCGGCAGCGAGACCGATCACACCGGGAAGACGGCTCCACGACCACAGGAGCAGCCCGGCGCCGCCCGCCTGTGCGGGAGCTGTCCCAGGGGCCGGGCGCGGCCCGAGGATTACTCACCGCCCTACGCCCAAGACGCCCTTGAAGCCGCCCCTGGGGTCGTGTCCGCTGGAGCGGTGGAACTTTCGGCCGCGTCCATCTGAGCGGTGCCACCGCGGCAGCGCGATG
>NZ_ANAD01000241.1 GCF_000341245.1 Nocardiopsis halophila DSM 44494 | reverse complement strand
CCCCGGCTTTCCCGAGATCAACGGGGGCGTCGACGCCAGCGGCAGGCAGTGCCCCCGGGGGCGGCCGGGGCCCGCAGAGTTCCACCACACCAACGGACACGACCCACGGGCGGCCAACATGCTTCTCATGGCCGCCACACGGTCACCCCCGGATGCGCATGGAGCAGGGCACATGTCCCAGTAGGCGGGGTGCGGTTCGGGGTCCATCCCCGCGTGCGCGGGGAGCAGTCTCGTTGAGCTGGGGCTTTCCTCCGGGGAGACGCCTTCTCACGCAACTTTGCATGCTCGACTTTGCATGCTCGGCCCTCCTTCCGTCCAGCCCCTGCGTCGGTCCACACGCCCGTATACGCGAAGGGCGGGCCGGGTGGTGTTCCCGGCCCGCCCTTCGGCGGGGTGTTGCCGTCGCTCGGCGCCTGCTACTGGGCGGCGACCGGGACGATGTTCACGGCCTTGCGGCCGCGACGGTTACCGAACTCGACGGTGCCCTCGACCAGCGCGAACAGGGTGTCGTCGCCACCACGGCCGACATTGTCGCCCGGGTGGAACTTCGTCCCGCGCTGGCGGATCAGGATCTCGCCGGCCTTGACGGACTGACCGCCGAAGCGCTTGACACCGAGCCGCTTAGCGTTGGAGTCGCGCCCGTTACGGCTGGACGATGCGCCCTTCTTGTGTGCCATCGGGGAGCCCTCCTCTACTTGGCGATGCCGGTGACGCGGACCCGGGTGTACTTCTGGCGGTGACCCAGGCGCTTCTTGTAACCGGTCTTGTTCTTGTATTTGATCATGTTGATCTTCGGGCCCTTGGCCTCGCCCAGGACCTCAGCGGTGACCTTGTAGGTGCTCAGCTCGCTGGAGTCGCTGACGACGTTGCCGTCGTCGACGACCAGCAGCGGCTCCCACGTCACCGTCGAACCGGCCTCATCGGAGACCCTGTCGATGTTCAAGACGTCATCGACAGACACCTTCTCCTGTCGGCCGCCCGCTCGCACGATCGCGTACACCGGGGAACTCTCTTCCTGCTCGTGGACAATCCCCGCCGAGGCGGGGAGTGAAATGCGCTGCTGTTGACCGCAGCCCCATACCCACCGGGCTCCCGCTAGGGGGCGTGGGAATCGAAGTCGGGTCTCGGGCGCGCGAACGATAGGGGCGCGCCGACGCACCGACCTTTAGGTTACCACCGCCCGGTCGGGGCCCGGCACGCCCGGTCGGGGCCCGGACCGCAGCGCACAGCACCGCGGTCCGGCCCCGCGCCCGTCAGGCTTCGACGACCGCCGACTCCGAGGGGGTGCCGCCGGCCTTGGTGCGCCGGGTGCGGCGGCGGCGCGGGCGCTCGGCCCCGCCGTCGGCCTCCCCGGCCTCGGCGGAGTCGGCCGGCGCCTGCGCGCTGTCGGGCGCGGCCGCCTCCGGCTCCGCCGCCGCGGTGCCCGAGGGCTCCGCGGAAACCTCCTTGGGTGCGTCCGCCCCCGTGTCGGCGCCACCGGCGGCCTCGGCCGCCTCGTCCGCCTTCTTGGTGCGGCGCGTGGACGACTTGGCCTTGGTCGTCTTCGCCCCGGTCTTCGCGGCGGGCTCGTCGGCCTTCTCAGCCGCCTCCTCCGCCTTGGCCCCGGTCTTGGACGTGCTCTTGGCCGACTTGGACCCGGACTTGGACGCGGACTTCGTCGCAGTCCTGGTGGAGGTGCGCCGGGTCTTCTTCGGCGCCTCCTCCTCCGGCGCGTCCTGGGCCTCCTGGGCGCCCTGGGCGTCCCCGCCCCCGGTGCCGGGCTCCTGGGCCGCAGGGGCGGCCGCAGCGGCCTCCTCAGGGGCGGGCTCCTCGGCCTTCGCGGCCTTGGCCGCCTTGCCCTTGGACCTTGCGGATCCCGCGGACCCCTTGGACGCGTCCCCGGCCTCCTGCTCGGCCTTGTCGGCGTCCTTGGCGTCCCTGGCCTCCTTGCCGCCCTTGTCCTCGGCGGCGGCCTTGTCACCGGCCTTGTCGCCGTTCTTGTCCGCGGCCCCCTTCTCGGAGCCGTTCTTGCCCTTCTTCTTCCGGCCGCCTCCGCCGGAGCCGCCCTTGCCCTCGACGGGCTCGCTGGACATCATCAGGCCGCGGCCGTTGCAGTGCTCGCACGTGTGCGAGAACGCCTCCAGCAGCCCCTGGCCGACCCGCTTGCGGGTCATCTGCACCAGGCCGAGCGAGGTGACCTCGGCCACCTGGTGCTTGGTGCGGTCCCGGGACAGGCACTCCAGCAGCCGCCGCAGCACCAGGTCGCGGTTGCTCTCCAGCACCATGTCGATGAAGTCGATCACGATGATGCCGCCGATGTCGCGCAGCCGCAGCTGGCGCACGATCTCCTCGGCCGCCTCGAGGTTGTTCTTGGTGACCGTCTCCTCGAGGTTGCCGCCCTGGCCCGTGAACTTTCCGGTGTTCACGTCGACCACGGTCATCGCCTCGGTGCGGTCGATGATCAGCGACCCGCCGCTGGGCAGCCACACCTTGCGCTCCAGCGCCTTGGTGATCTGCTCGTCGATCCGGTAGGCCTCGAAGACGTCCCGGTCGCCCTCCCAGCGGCTCACCCGCTCCGACAGGTGCGGGGCCACGTAGTCGACGTACTCGCGGACCGTGTCCCACGCCTCGTCGCTGGAGACCACCAGGCTGGAGAAGTCCTCGTTGAACACGTCCCGGACGACCTTGACGGTCAGGTCCGGCTCGCTGTTGAGCAGCGAGGGCGCCGACGCCGACTTGGACTTGCGCTTGATCGACTCCCACTGCGAGGCCAGGCGGGAGATGTCCCGCTCCAGCTCCTCCTCGCTGGCGCCCTCGGCCGCGGTGCGCACGATCACCCCGGCGTTGGCGGGCATGACCTTCTTGAGGATCTGCTTGAGGCGCGCCCGCTCCTTGTCGGGGAGCTTGCGGCTGATGCCGGTCATGGAGCCGTCCGGCACGTACACCAGGTACCGGCCGGGCAGGCTGATCTGGCTGGTGAGCCGCGCGCCCTTGTGGCCCAGCGGGTCCTTGGTGACCTGGACCAGGACCGACTGGCCGGACTTGAGCACCGACTCGATGCGCTTGGGCTGGCCCTCCATCCCGGAGGCGTCCCAGTTGACCTCGCCCGCGTACAGCACCGCGTTGCGGCCCTTGCCGATGTCGACGAAGGCGGCCTCCATCGACGGCAGCACGTTCTGCACCCGGCCCAGGTACACGTTGCCGACGTAGGAGCGGTGGGTGGCGCGGTCCACGTAGTGCTCGACGAGGACGTCGTCCTCCAGCACCGCGATCTGGGTGCGGTCCTCGATGCGCCGGATGACCAGGTCGCGCTTGACCGACTCGCGGCGGGCCAGGAACTCCGACTCGGTGATGATCGGCGCCCGGCGGCGGCCCTGCTCGCGGCCCTCGCGGCGGCGCTGCTTCTTGGCCTCCAGCCGGGTGGAGCCGCGGACCGCCTGGACCTCGTTCTGTGCGTCGCCGGCCTGGCGCGGCTCGCGCACCTTGACCACGGTGTTGGGCGGGTCGTCCTTGGTGGGCGTCTCCTCGCCCCCGCCGTCGCCGGAGCCCCGCCGCCGGCGCNGTACCCGCCGAGCCTCCGTCGTCGTCGGCGTCGCCCTGCCGGGAGCGGTCCCGGCCGCCCTCGGCGGCCTCGGAGCCGGACTCGGCGGAGTCCCCGTCCTCGGCGCCCTCGTCGTCGGCCTGGTCCTCGGCCGAGCGGGACCGGCCGCGGCCGCGGCCGCCCCGGCGGCGGCGCCGGCGCAGGGGGCGGTCCTCGGCGGAGGCATCGGCGTCGTCGACGTCGGTGTCGTCGGCCTCGCCCTCGGCCTCCTCCTCGCCCTCGACGGCCTCCTCCGCCTCTTCGGCGGCGGGCGCGTGCGTGCCGTTGGACGCCGCGGCGGGCGCACCGGCGGGCGGGGCGACCGGCGGCTGGAACAGCACCATGGGCGACTGGAAGGCGACGGAGGTCGACGCCTCGGCGGCGGGCTCCTCAGGGGCGGCCTCGGACCCGCCCTCAGCGCCGGAGGCAGGCTCCTGCTCGGCGGCGGGCGCGCTCTTCCTGCCCGCGGCCCTCCTGCCGGACGCCTTCTTCCCGGCCTTGGCGGACCGCTCCTCGGCGGCCTCACCGCCGGCGGGCTCCTCCGCCGCTCCGGCCTCGCCGGACTCGGCGGCCGCGTCCGCCTTGTCGATCACGTCCTTCTTCTCAGCCTTGTCGGCCTTGTCCTTGTCGGCCTTGTCGGCGCGGCTGCGCGTACGGGTCCGACTGCGCGGCTTGTCGGCCTTCTCCTGCTTCCCGGTCGCATCGGGCGCGTCCTGCGCCTCGCCGGCGGCGTCCTCCCCGGCGGCGTCGGCCGCGGTGAGGGTGCGCCGCGCGGTCGCGGCAGGGGCCGGCGGATCCTCAGGGGTGATCACCCTGCGGGCCGCCCCCGCGCTCTTTGGCGCGGAGACCACGACCTGGTGGGCGTCGTCGTCCACCACCCCGGCCGGCCGCGTGAGCGGCGCGGAGGGGGCGGTACTCCCCTCCGGTTCCGGCTCGGGCGGCGGTCCCGCGGCCCGTACGGCCCCGGAGCGCCCGGTCGGCGCGCTCACCCTGACCTCGGCGTCGGTCGCTGCTGTTTCAGTTGTTCCCGCGGTGCCCTCGGCACCGCCGTTGGGCTCGTTCTCGAGCATCCGGGCGGTCTCCCGTCAGAGCCCTCGGGCGCGGCTCCGGCTGCTTGCCCGGCCGCGGCTCGCGAGAGCTGTCGTCGCTGTTTCGGCGCCCGGCGGCCTCCCGCCGCCGGGGCAAAGTCCTCATGTCGGGCCCGCGCTCCCCGAAGGGGACGGCGCCTGCCGCTCCCCCTCCGCGGGTCCGGGGGTCGCGCCCCGTCGATCCGTCGCGAACGGGTCGGCGATCCCTCCGGAGCCCTCGTCCAACGGCCCCTGCGCCAGCCGGGTCATCATCGGCGATGACGGCGGCGCCAGGCCGGCCGCGTGACGGAGGCCGGTCACCACGTCGTCCGGCCGTACGGCAGGTGCGGTATGCCGGACGACCATCTGAAGTATGGCATATGTCGCGTCTTGTTCCCTTACGGCGCGCCAGTCCGACTCCAGTCGGACGACCGCCGCTCGGGTGTCGAAGCGCCGGCGGCCCTTCTTGGTGAGCCGCTCGACCTCGACGCTCTCGGCCGCCATGAAGGCGGCCACCGCACTCTCGGCGCCGTCGGGGGCGACGCCGGGCAGCTCCACCCGCCACCGCGAGGCCTGCAGCCGGTCGGCCAGCCCTCCCGGTCCCGCCTGGACGGCCTCCACGACGTCCAACCCCTCGGGCAGGGCGGCGTCGAGGCCGGCGCACACCTGCGCCGACGGTACGGGCTCGGCGAGCGCCATCTCGAAGTACTCCGCCTCGCTGGCCACCCCGGTGGGGGCGGCGCCGGTGTAGGAGATCTTCGGATGGGGGTTGAACCCCGCCGAGTACGCCACGGGAACCCCCGCCTTGCGGATCGCCCTCTCCAGCGCTCGCGCGATGTCGCGATGGCTGGCGAAGCGCATCCGGCCGCGCTTGGCATAGCGCACGCGCAGCTTGGGTGCGGGTCGTTCGTCGGCGGGCGAAGCGGTGCCCTCAGGTGCGGGGGGCAGCGGAACTCCTTTCCTCGTCGACCCCCCTGGCAGGGTGCCGATACCTCCACGACACACCCACCTGGGGAATTCACGTCCCATTCAGCGTACGGCCCGCGGGAGGCGGAGCGCGCCACCGCCCCGGGCCGAGCGCCCATCACCCGACGAAACGGGGCCTGGCGGCCGCCGCCGGCGCGGTCAGGGCACACCCGTGCTCTTCCCAGGCCGACACCGGTTGAAAAGCGGACACGCCCCCCGCCGGTGCCCTCCGGCCCTGGCGCACCATGCCCGCACCACCCCGACTCCACCGCCATGGGCTGCGAAGACGCCGCACTCAAAAGTTTCTTCGAGATTTTTCGCCGATCGTGCAAACCATCGGGGGCCGACGTCCGTCCTACTACGCGTATGGCCCGGTGCGAGCGGGGCACCGGGCCATACCTCACATCCCGGCGCCCCGCCTCCGACGGCTCCCGTCGGACGGCGCCGGCCGGGGACGCCGTCAGACCACGCTCAGCGGAAGCAGCTTGGAGCGGTCGGCGGGCGCCACGCCGATCTGGATCTCGGTGCCCATGCTGGGGCACACCCCGCAGTCGTAGCAGGGGTTCCAGCGGCAGTCGTCGACCTCCACCGACTCCTCGCCGTGCTGGGCGTCCTGCCAGTCCTGCCACAGCCAGGACCGGTCCAGCCCGGCGTCCAGGTGGTCCCAGGGCAGCACCTCGTCCTCGTCGCGCTCGCGCACGGTGAACCAGTCCACGTCGACCGGCTCGCCCGCCAGCGCCTCCTCGGCACAGCGCACCCACCGCTCGTAGGAGAAGCGCTCGCTCCAGCCGTCGAACCGGCCGCCCTCGCGCCAGACCCGCTCGACGACGGCGCCCACGCGGCGGTCACCGCGCGAGAGCAGGCCCTCGATGATGGACGGGCTGCCCTCGTGGTAGCGCAGCCCCACCGACTTGCCGTAGCGCTTGTCGCCGCGCAGCGCGTCCCGGAGCTTGCGCAGCCGGGCGTCCACGGTCTCGGCCGGGATNTGGCCCCCCCCCCCGCCGATGGACACGGTGCACCGGATGTCCTTGCGCCCGGTGACCTCCCGCCCGGTCCGCACGACCTCCTTGGCCAGGTCGGCGATGGCCAGGACGTCCTCGTCCTCCTCGGTGGGCAGCCCGCACATGAAGTACAGCTTGACCTGGCGCCACCCGGCCTCGTAGGCGGCGGTGACGGTGCGGATCAGGTCCTCTTCGGTGACCATCTTGTTGATCACCCGCCGCATCCGCTCGCTCCCGCCCTCGGGCGCGAACGTCAGGCCCGAGCGCCGCCCGTTGCGGGTCAGCTCGTTGGCCAGGTCGATGTTGAAGGCGTCCACCCGGGTCGAGGGCAGCGACAGGCCGGTGTTGGTGCCCTCATAGGCGTCGGCCAGCCCCTTGGCGATGCCGCCGATCTCGGTGTGGTCGGCGCTGGACAGCGAGAGCAGTCCGACCTCCTGGAAGCCGGTGTTGCGCACGCCCTCGTCGACCATGGACTGCACGGTCTCCTTGCTGCGCTCGCGCACCGGGCGGGTGATCATGCCCGCCTGGCAGAACCGGCAGCCCCGGGTGCAGCCGCGGAAGATCTCCACGCTGTAGCGTTCGTGCACCGACTCGGCCACGGGCACGATCGGCGCCTTGGGGTAGGGCCAGGAGTCCAGGTCCATGACGGTGTGCTTCTGCACCTGCCACGGGACCCCCGGGCGGTTGGGCCGGTAGCCGGCGATCCGGCCGTCGGGGCGGTACTCCACGTCGTAGAAGCGCGGGACGTACACCCCTCCCCCGGCCGCCAGCCGCTCCAGCAGCCCGTCGCGGCCGCCCGGGCGCCCCTCGCGCTTCCACTCCCGCACGACCTCGGTGATCGCCAGGGCGATCTCCTCGCCGTCGCCGAGCACCGCGGCGTCCAGGAAGTCGGCGACGGGTTCGGGGTTGAACGCCGCGTGCCCGCCGCCCAGCACCACCGGGTGGTCGCCGGTGCGGTCCGCCGCGTGCAGCGGGATCCCGGCCAGGTCCAGCCCGGTGAGCAGGTTGGTGTAGCCCATCTCGCTGGCGAAGCTGACCCCGAGCACGTCGAAGCCGCCGACCGGGCGGTGGGCGTCCACGGTGAACTGCGGGATGCCGTGCTCCCGCATGATCTCCTCCAGGTCCGGCCAGACCGCGTAGGTGCGCTCGGCGAGCACCCCCTCGCGCTCGTTGAGGACCTCGTAGAGGATCTGCACGCCCTGGTTCGGCACGCCCACCTCGTAGGCGTCCGGGTACATCAGGGCCCAGCGCACTTCGGCGCCCTCCCAGTCCTTGGCGACGGAGTTGAGTTCGCCGCCGACGTACTGGACCGGCTTCTGCACCTGGGGCAGAAAGGCCTCCAGCCGTGGAAGGACGCTCTCACCGGCAGTGAAGGACATGGGTCTGTCGCCTCCGGGGTCGGATGTGCGGCACGTGCCCTCTCAGGGTATGCCGTCCTACTCGAAGCCCCGGTCGCGCGCGTTCACGCCCAGGACGAGCCCCACCGCCGCCATGTTGGCGATGGTGGCACTGCCACCGTAGGACACGAAGGGCAGCGGGATCCCGGTGATCGGCGTGATGCCCAGGGTCATCCCGATGTTGATGAAGCTCTGGAAGGCGAACCAGGCGGCCACCCCCACGCACACCAGCCGGCCGTAGGGCTGTTCGCACCCGGCGGCGATGCGCAGGATCCGCAGCAGCATCAGCGCCAGGAGCCCGATGACGGCGATGCCTCCGACGAAGCCCAGCTCCTCCCCGGCCACGGTGAAGATGAAGTCGGTGTGCTGCTCGGGCACGAACCGCCCGGCCGTCAGCTGGCCCTGGAAGAGCCCGGAGCCGCTGATCCCGCCCGAGCCGACCGCGTTCATCGCCTGGGTGGCGTTGTAGCCCGTGCCGCGCGGGTCGGCGGAGGGGTCCAGGAAGCTGGTGAAGCGCGCCAGCTGGTAGGCCTTGAGCAGGCCGAAC
The DNA here is from genome assembly GCF_000341245.1 of Nocardiopsis halophila DSM 44494. Taxonomy (GTDB): domain Bacteria; phylum Actinomycetota; class Actinomycetes; order Streptosporangiales; family Streptosporangiaceae; genus Nocardiopsis_A; species Nocardiopsis_A halophila. The sequence goes on along the minus strand of NZ_ANAD01000241.1, from coordinate 60,773 downwards.
CACCACACCGAGAAGCCCGCGGCCGCCCCGCAGCCCAGCAGCGCCAGGATCCACCGCAGCGGCGCCCCCGACAGCGCCAGCATCGCCAGGTAGGTGGTGCCCACCACCATGCCCGTGCCCAGGTCGGGCTGGAGCATCACCAGCCCCAGCGGCACTGCCAGGGCGGCCAGGCTGAACAGCACGTCGCGGCTGGTGGGCGCCGTCTCGCCGTCGCGCGGCTCGCCCAGCAGCACGGCGATCATCAGCACCAGCGCGCCCTTGGCGAACTCCGAGGGCTGGAGCTGGACCGGGCCGAGCGCGACCCACGAGCGCGAGCCGTTGACCACCTGGCCCAGCGGGCTGAGCACCAGCGCCAGCAGGACGGCCGAGAGCGCGAACACGACCGGGGCGTAGGCACGCGGCTTGCGGTGGTCCACGAAGGCCACCGCCGCCCCGACGGCGACCGCCACCGCCACGTGCAGCAGGTGGCGCTCCAGGTAGGCCAGCGGGCTCTCCGGGTGGCCGGGCTCGTAGGTGGCGGCGGCCAGCAGCAGCGCGCCGATCCCGGTCAGCGCCAGCACCGTGCCGACCAGCACCCAGTCCAGCCGTCGCCGTCGCGCCCCGGCGACGGCGCGCGCCACCCGGCCGGCGGGGCCCGGGCCCAGCGGTTCGGGCGCGGTGTGCGTGGTGGACATCGCCGCGCTCACTCCCCCGCCGCCAGGTCGACGGTGCCGTCGGGCCGCACCTGGGGCAGCTCCCCCCGGCGGGGCTCCCCGCCGGGCAGGTCCGGATCGCCGCCCTCGACGCTCTTGCCGCCGGCGTCCTGCTCGTCCCGGGTGAAGCCGTAGACCCCCTCGTAGATCTCCCGGACGATGGGGGCGGCGGTCTCGCCGCCGGTGCCGCCCTTGGGCACCACCACGACCACGGCCAGGTCGGGGTCGTCGGCCGGGGCATAAGAGGCGAACCAGGCGGTGGAGTCGCTGTCGAGGGCCGATCCGGACCCCGTCTTGCCGGCGACGGACACCTGGTCCTGCGGGAACCCGCCGAAGGCCCCCGAGGCGGTGCCCTGCTTGGGCACCGCGGTCAGCGCCTTCTGCAGGTAGGACACCACTTCGCCGTCGACCTCCAGGTCACCGGCCTTCTGCGGCTCGATCTCCTCGACCCGTTCGCCGTCGGCGGAGACCAGCGCCTTGCCCACGCGCGGCTCCCACAGGGTGCCGCCGTTGGCGACCGCGGCGTAGGCGCGCACCAGCTGCAGCGGGGTCACCAGCACGTCGCCCTGCCCGATGGCGAAGTTCACCGCGTCGCCGGCGCGCCACCGGTAGCCGTCGGTGCAGTTCTCCTCGGCGACCTTCTTCAGGTAGGACGCGCGCCCGGGGTCGTCCTCGGCCACACCGGGGTAGCCGCTCTCAGCGCGTTCGCAGCTCTCCTCCTTGGTGGCCTCCCACAGCTCCCTCTTCCACTCGCGGGTGGGGATGCGGCCGGCGGCCTCGTGCGGGAGGTCGATACCGGTGGGCGCGCCGAAGCCGAAGTCCTCGGCGGTGCGGGCGAAGACGTCGTCCGGTTTCTTCTTGCGCTCGTCGGAGCGCCACTCGTCGTAGGCCATCTGGTAGAAGACCGTGTTGCAGGAGACGACGATGGCCCGGTGCAGGCTCAGGGAGCCGTGCGAGGAGCCCTCGTAGTTCTCGAAGGAGCGGTTGCCCACCGAGATGGAGGAGGGGCAGGAGTAGGTGCCGCGCAGCGGCTTCCCGCCGCGCACGCCCGCCGCCAGTGAGGAGACCTTGAAGGTGGAGGCCGGCGGGTACTGGCCCTGCATCACCCGGGAGTTCAGCGGCTCCCCCGCCTTCTCGCTGAGCAGCTCGTCGAAGGTCTCCTGGTCGATGCCGCCCTGCCAGACCGAGGGGTCGTAGCTCGGCAGGCTCGCCATGGCCACCAGTCCGCCGGTGCGCACGTCCATCACCACCCCGGCCGCCGAGGAGGCCGGGTGGCCCGCCTTGCGCGCCCGGTCGATACCGCGCCGCAGCGCGTCCTCCACGGTCTTCTGCACCCGCTGGTCGATGGTGGAGACCAGGTGCATCCCGGGCTCGGGGCGCTGCTCGTCGACCACCCCGGTCACCTCGCCCCGGTTGTTCACCGCCAGGGTGCGCACCCCGGCGGTGCCGCGCAGCTCGGCGTCGTAGGTGGCCTCCAGGCCGTCCCGGCCCACCTGGTCCACCCCGCTGAACTGCTTGCGCAGCTCCTCGCGGGCCTCCAGCTCCTCCTGGGTGACCGGCTGCAGGTAGCCCAGCGCCTGGGCGGCCAGCTCGCCGTGCGGGTAGTCGCGCACCGCCAGCTGCTGGGCGGAGATACCGGGGAAGTCCTCGCGGCGCTCCAGGATCTGCAGCGCGGCCCTGGCGTCGACGTCGTCGGCCAGGGTGACCGGCTGGTAGGGGGAGCCGGGCCAGCAGGGCCGGCTCACCTCCGGCCCGCACAGCCGGGTGCGCGCGCGGATCTCCTCTACGGGCTCGCCCACCACCTCGGCGACCCGCGCCAGCACGTCGGCGCCCTGGTCGGGCATGGCCTGCAGGGCGTGCCAGTCGGCCGAGACCACCAGCGCGGTGCGGTTGCGCACCAGCGGGCGGCCGGCCTGGTCGAGGATCTGCCCGCGGGTCGCGGGCACCACCAGCTCCTGGGTGCGGTCGGCGGCGGCCAGCCGGGCGAAGTGCTCGCCCATGGGCACCTGCAGGTACCACAGCCGCGCGCCGAGCACTGCGAACAGCGCCACCACCAGCACCTGGGCCAGGATCAGCCCGGCCCTGCCGGGCGCCGCGCGCGGGGCCGGGGCCCCGCCCGGCGCCCCCGGGGCCGTGCGCCGCCCGGGGCGTCCGCCCGGCCGCCGCCTCATCCGCGCCATCCGCCGATCCCTCCGCCGCTTCTGACCGGTGCGGGCAGGTCGGGGTAGGAGCCGACGTAGGCGTCCGGGGAGACCGCCCGCAGGATCCGCCCCATCGGGGCCAGCACCAGGGGGCCGACCACCACCGTCTCCAGCGCCGAGACCGGCACCGCGAACGCGGCCGCCGCCAGGCTCACCCGGGGGTCGCCCAGCACGGTGCCCAGCAGCGCGAACCCGGCGGCGGTGCCCAGCGCGGCCACGGCCGCCGTGCCGTAGACCCGGGCGCGCCCGCGGCCCTCCACCCGTCCGTAGCGGCTGACCAGGTACCCGGCCAGGCAGTACAGCAGCGCGTAGCGGCCCGCCTCGTGGTCGGCCAGCGGCAGCAGGTCCACCGCCAGTCCGGCGCAGAACCCGGTGACGGCCGCCCCTGCGGGGCCGGTGCGCAGCGCGACGGCGGCCACCGCCAGCACCACCAGGTCGGGCCCCACCCCCCAGGGGAGCGGGAGCCGGTTGACCACCGCCGCCTGGACCAGGACCACCGCCGCCACCAGCAGCGCGGTCACCACGCCCTTCATCGGCCCACCTCCCGGGGCGCACGGGCGGCGTCGCCGTCCGGCTTCTCCGGCAGCACCGAGTCGCGCGGGTCCTCGGCCGGGCCGGCCACGACCACCCCGACCACGTCCAGGGCGCCCAGGTCGGCGGCGGGGCGCAGCTCGGCGGTGCGGCTGAGCGCCCCCGGGGTGTCGCGCACCCGGGTCACCGTGCCCAGCGGGACGCCGGGCACGAAGGGGGCGTCGTTGTGCGAGCCCATGGTCACCACCCGGTCGCCCTCCTCGATGCGGGCGTCGGCCTGCATGAGCTCCAGCACGGCCGGGGCGCGCCCGTCGAGCTCGTGCGCCTTGCCGTGCACGGCGCCGACCTCCCGGGAGCCCTCCATGCGGGCGCCCACCGAGGAGGCGCCGTCGGTGAACAGCAGCACGGTGGAGGTGGCATGCGAGGCCCGGATCACCCGCCCGACCAGGCCGTGGCCGTCGACCACGGTCATGTCGGGGGCGACGCCGTCGCGGGCGCCCACGTCCAGGGTGACGGTCTCGGCGTAGCCGCCCGACCCCATCCGGGTCACCGCCTGGGCGGGGACGACCTCGTACCCGCCCAGCCCGGACAGGTGCAGCAGGTCGGCGAGGCGCTCGGAGCGGACCCCGTCCTGTTCGGCGGCGTCGAGCTCGGCCGACAGCCGCCGGTTGCGCGCCTCCAGCTCCTCGATCCGCTCCTGGGCGCCGGGCGCGGCGGCGAGCGCGCGGTAGCCGTCGGCGACGGGCCGGGCGGCGGCCGACACCGCCCCGGCGACCGGGCCGAAGGCGGCGCCGGCCGCGGCGCGGCCTGCGGCGGTGACCGGGTCGGTCCCCGGGCGGCCGTCCAGCACCATCAGCGCGATGGACGCCGCCACCAGCAGGACCAGCACCAGGCGCGGGCGGGGGCCGTCGCGCCGCATCTCAGCGCCGCCGTTCGGGGACGAGGACCTGGTTCAGGCGCTCGTAGTTCTCCACGCAGGTGCCCGAGCCGATGGCGACCGAGTCGAGCGCGTTCTCGGCCAGGTGGATGGGCATGCCGGTCTCGTGGCGCAGCCGGTCGTCCAGGCCGCGCAGCAGGGCGCCGCCGCCGGTGACGGCGATGCCGCGGTCCATGATGTCGCCGGACAGCTCCGGCGGGCACTTGTCCAGGGTGGTGCGCACGGCGTCGATGATGGAGGTCACCGGCTCCTCGATGGCCTGGCGCACGTCGGCGGCCGAGAGCACCACCGTCTTGGGCAGCCCGGTGACCAGGTCGCGGCCGCGCACCTCGGCGTGCAGCTCCTCGGCGCCGGTCGGGTAGGCCGAGCCGATGGCGAACTTGAGCTCCTCGGCGGTGCGCTCCCCGATCATCAGGGAGAACTCCTTCTTGACCGAGGTCATGACCGCCTGGTCGAGCTCGTCCCCGCCGACGCGGATGGACTGGGAGGTGACGATGCCGCCCATGGAGATCACCGCGACCTCGGTGGTACCGCCCCCGATGTCGACGACCATGTTGCCGGTGGGCTCGTGCACCGGCAGCCCGGCGCCGATCGCGGCGGCCATGGGCTCCTCGACGATGTGCACCCGCCGGGCGCCGGCCTGGTAGCCGGCCTCCTTGACGGCGCGGTGCTCGACCGAGGTGATGCCGCTGGGCACGGCCACGACCACGCGCGGTTTGGCGAAGTGGCGGCGGCGGTGGATCTTCTGGATGAAGTAGCGCAGCATGCGCTCGGTGATCTCGAAGTCGGCGATCACGCCGTCCTTGAGGGGCCGGACCGCGGTGATGTTGGAGGGGGTCCGGCCGATCATCTGCTTGGCCTCGACGCCGACCGCGACGATCTTGCCCGTCGAGGTGTTGAGCGCGACGACGGAGGGCTCATTGAGCACGATGCCCCGGCCGCGCACGTAGACGAGCGTGTTGGCGGTACCGAGATCGACCGCCATGTCGCGGCCGAGAAAGGCGAGATTTGTGGTCATGAATCGTCCTCAGCGGCACCGAATCGGCGCGTCGCGCACGGGGCGGGCAATAGGGTCTCGTTCCAGCACGGATGTGGATCCAGCACCCGTATCGTAACGCTGGGGAGTTGCCTCGTTACGCAAACACACCGAATCGTTGCAACGCTGAGGACGCGCGCGGCGGGGACGTCGGCCCGCAGGGCCGAGAGGTGTCAGTCCTGCAGCTCGGGGAAGAAGAGCTTGATCTCCCGCTCGGCCGAGTAGGTCGAGTCCGAGCCGTGCACGATGTTGGCCTGGACCTCCAGGGCGAAGTCGCCGCGGATGGTGCCGGGGGCGGCCGAGACCGGGTCGGTGGCGCCGGCCAGGGCGCGGAAGGCCTCCACGGCGCGCTCGCCCTCGACGACCATGGCCACCAGCGGGCCGCCGGTGATGAACTCGACCAGCGAGGGGAAGAACGGGCGCTCGGCGTGCTCCTCGTAGTGGGTCTTGGCGGTCTCTTCGTCCAGCGTGCGCAGGTCCATCGCGGCGATCTTCAGGCCGCGGCGCTCGATCCGGGAGATGACCTCGCCGATGATGCTCCGCCGCACGCCGTCGGGCTTGATCAGGACAAGGGTGCGCTCCACGTGGTACTCCTCAGGGGTGTAGGCGTCATGCGGCGCGGCCGGCGGTTTCGGTTCGCACCGTTCGGCGGGCGGTCGGCCCGGGCCGGGGGTGCGCCGTCGGCCCCGGTGAGCGCAACTTTACCGGCGCGCCGGGGCTCCCGAGGCCGGTTCGGGGCGGCCCGTAATGCCGGCCCCGGGCGTCGGCCCCGGAACCCGTCGCCGGAACCCGGCGCCGCACCGCGCCCGGGGAGGGCCGCGCCCTCACGCGTCGAACCGCGTCCGGGAGTCCTCGATGCGGGCGAGGTGGGCGCGGGTCCAGTCGCAGAACATGTCGACCGTCTCCCGCAGGGCGCGCCCCGGGCCGGTGAGGGCGTAGTCGACGCGCGGCGGGACGGTGGGGTGGACCGTCCGCTCGGCCAGGCCGTTGCGCTCCAGCATGCGCAGGTTCTGGGTGAGCATCTTGTGGCTGATGCCCTCGACCTCCGTGCGCAGCTCGCTGAAGCGCAGGGTCCGCTCCCCCAGCGCCTCGATGATCAGCAGGGCCCACTTGTTGGCGACGTCGGAGAAGATCTCGCGGGCCAGGGAGTCCGCCCGGCGCAGGTCCGCATCGCCCTCGGAGCCGCTGTACTGCTCGGTCACCACCGGGTTCCTCCGTCACTGGAAAGTGCGTTCTTCCATGTCGCCGCTCACTCTCTTACGGTTCCCGGGTAACCGCAAGAGAGTGAAGACGAGAGGACCGACATGGCCGTCACGCTGCTGTCCCCCGAAGCCCTGCCGAAGATCGGCCTGTACCGCCAGGTGTCGGTGGCCACCGGGTCGAGGATCGTCTCCGTGGCCGGGCAGGTGTCCTGGGACGCCGACCAGGCCACCGTCGGCCGGGGCGACCTCGCCGCGCAGATCGAGCAGTGCTACCGGAACGTGGCCGCCGGCCTGGCCGAGGCGGGGGCGGGCTTCGACGACGTCGCGCGGCTGCGGGTGTTCGTCGTGGACTGGTCGCCCGACCTGATGCCGGCGTTCCAGGAGGGCGTCGAACGCGCCGCCAAGGCGCTGGGGTCGGCCCCGGTGCCGCCGGTCTCGGTCATCGGCGTCGCCGCGCTGGACGTCCCCGACCACCTGGTCGAGATCGAGGCCACGGCGGTCATCGACTGACCGGGCCGGTCCGCTCGGCCGGTGCCCGCCCGAGGGACGCCGGCCGACAGCGCCGTCACAGGTCGGGGTTGGGCTTCAGGCACACGATGTCGTCGGTGAGCGGGAAACTGGATCGGGTTCCCTCCGACCACCCGGGGACGCCTTCGCAGACATGGCGCGCGACGGTCCCGTCGAAGTACCGGTCCCCGGCGAGGCTTCCAGAAGACGACTCGTCGGCCTTCGAGCGCACACCCGCGACGGTGTGCGTGGCGGAGGCGGCGAAGCAGGGCACCTCGACCGCGTTGATGGCGCTGAGGTACATGGCGCAGTCCCCTACCTGGATGTCGGAGCGGCCGCTGTTGACCCACTGGTTGGCCCAGGCGGAGAACTCGTAGTGGTTGATGTAGAGGAGCACCGCGACGACGGCGGCTCCGGCCGCCAGCCACCAGCCGCCGTTGGACGACTGGTTCTGCGAGGCCGTTCCTTCGGCCGTGCCACTGCCGGAGGTGCTCGGCGCCGTGGCGGCCTTGGAGGCGCTCGAGGCCGCGGACGAGGGAGGCCTCTGGCCCGCCACCTGCTTCTTCGCCTTGGGGAACACGAAGCTTCCCGGCGAGCGGCCGGCCTTGCCCGACACGACACCGTGCTGCAGGGAACCGGCATAGGCCTCTTCGCCCGGCCGGATCTCGAAAGTGACCGTGCCTCCCTGCTTCAGGGTGATCAGCCCTGCATGGACCGCGGCATGGCCCACCGAGGAGTCGTCGGTGTAGACGGAGGTGCCCTTGACCTTCCCCCCGCCCTCGGTGCCTCCGGGCGGGAACGTCGCGGTGAACCGCTCGTAGTGGCGTCCCCGGAAGTTCACGGCCGTGAAGCCCCAGTTCACCTTCGTCGCCCCGAGGGAGATCGGCTTCTTCGCGCTCTTGGAGCCTGCCGGTGGCGCCGCCTTTCGCTCCGGCGCCCGCTCCCTCTTCGGTTCCGCATCGCGCTGCGGCTTCGGCCCTTGCCTCCCCTGCTTGCCGCCCTTCGGGCCGGCTTTGGGCGGGCCGGCCCCGACCAGCGTCAGAGCCCTCGTCGCCTCCAAGGTGATGACCTCGGTGACGGCCTCGGGCACCCACTGCCCGTCCGCCCACTCCTGTCCGGCCTCGCCCGTTGAGGAGAGCGCGTCCAGCACCTCGTCCGTGGAGGGCCTGCCCTCCGGTCTCTTTTCGAGGCAGGACCTCACCAGTGCGCCGAGGGCGCCGGGCACGTCGTCCAGGACCGGGGGCTCGTGCACGATGCGGTAGGTGACCGCGTGCGGCGCACCCGCCCCGAACGGACCGGTGCCTGTGACGGCGTAGGCCAGCACGCTCCCCAGGGAGAACACGTCGCTGGCGGGACCGGTCTCCTCCCCGCGCGCCTGCTCAGGCGACATGAACGCCGGCGTGCCCAGCACGCTCCGCGACTGCGTGTAGCTCGTGGAGTCCATCGCCCGCGCGATGCCGAAGTCGATCAGCCGGGGCCCGTCCCCGGCCAGGATGACGTTGCCGGGTTTGAGGTCGCGGTGCACCAGGCCTTTGGCGTGCACGGTGGCCAGCCCCTCCGCCAGGCCCGCCCCCAGGGCGGTCACCGAGCCCGCCGGCAGCGGGCCGTGCCTGTCGACGGCCCACTGCAAGGACGGGCCGGCGATGTAGGCCGTGGCGAACCACGGCGGGGTGCCGCCGGTGTCGGCGTCGACCACCTGGGCGGTGTNCCCCCCGCCCGAACCGCCGCAGGAACCCGCGGTCGTCGGCGAGTTCGTCGCGGACGACCTTGACCGCGACCGGCCGGCCGCCCTTGGAGCGCCCCAGGAACACCTCCCCCATCCCGCCGGCGCCCAGGCGCGCACGGATCCGGTAGGGACCGATCCGGCGCGGATCACTGTCACGCAGGGGACCGAGCACGAGACCTCCACCACGTCGGGGCCCGGGGGCCGGGGGTCTGTGCATCATGGCAAACGGGCCGATCGGTGAACAGCCTCCGCGTCCCCTGCCACACAGGCGTTCCCGGCCCCGGCGGCGCCCCGCGCGCCGCCGGGGCGCCCCTCGGTCAGACGGCGCCGAGGGCCTGCTCGACGTCCTTCCACACATCGCCCGGGTCCTCGATGCCCACCGCGATGCGCACCGTCCCCTCGCCGATCCCCGCGGCCTCCAGCTCCCCGGCGGAGAGGCGGTGGTGGGACGTGGAGGCGGGCGCCATGGCCAGGGTCCGCACATCGCCCAGGGACGGGGCCAGGCGGGCCGTCCTCAGCGCCTCGGTGAAGGCCGCGCCGGCCGCCCGGCCGCCGTGCAGGTCGAAGGAGAGCACGCCGCCGCCCGAGACCAGCAGGCGGGAGGCCAGGACACGGTCCGGGTGGTCGGGCAGGTCGGGATGGGCGACCGACCGCACCGCCGGGTGGCCGGCCAGCCGCCGGGCGACCTCCAGCGCGGTGGCGCTGTGCCGGGGCATGCGCAGCGCCAGTGTCTTGAGCCCGCGCAGGGTCAGCCAGGCGTTGAACGGCGAGGCGCAGGCGCCCAGTTCGAGGCCGTGCTCCCACACCCTGCGGTGCAGACCGGCGTCGGCGAAGACGGCGGCGCCGCCGACCGCGTCCCCGTGGCCGCTCAGGTACTTGCTCGTGGAGTGCAGGGAGATGTCGGCACCGTGGTCGAGGGGGCGGAACAGCAGCGGACTCGCGAAGGTGTTGTCGACGGCGGTGACGGCCCCGGCCTCGCGCGCGACGGCGGCCAGGGCGGGCACGTCGCTCACCCGGGTCGTCGGGTTGGCGATCGTCTCCAGGTAGAGGAGCCGCGTGGTGGGGCGCAGCAGCGCGCGCACCTCCTCGGGGTCGGTGCCCGAGACCCGGTCCACCTGGACGCCCCAGCGCCTTTCCAGGTCGGAGAGGAGGGCGTGGGTGCCGCCGTAGAGCGCGCGCTGGGCGATGATGTGGTCACCGCCGCCCACCAGGGCCGTCAGGACCGCGTTGATCGCGCCCATGCCGGAGGCGTAGGCGGTGGCGGCGGTGCCGTGTCCGAGTTCGGCCAGCGCCGCTTCGAGGGTGCGCACCGTGGGGTTGGAGTAGCGGCCGTACAGGTAGGGCCCGTCGGGGTCCCCGAAAGCGCCGGCCATCGCCTCGGCGGTCGGGAAGGCGAAGGTGTGGTCGAGGTGGAGCGGGGTGCCCAGGGGCGCGCTCGGCCCCTCCTCGGGCACGGGGGTGTGCACGGTCCGGGTCGCGTCGGTGGGGTCCATGCCTCCATGCCACCGCGTATTGGTCCGCCGGTACAGGGCCAATCAAGGCACAATGGTTCGCCATGGGAGCCGAGAAGGTGGACGCGCGGAGGCTGGCGGCGCTGCTGGGCCGCTGGTCGGCGGGGCGGGGGCCGCTGTACCTGCTGCTGTCGGGGCGGCTGCGGCGGCTGATCGAGGAGGGGACGCTGCGGGCCGGGACGGTCCTGCCGCCGGACCGGGCGCTGGCCGCGGCGCTGGCGGTGGGGCGCACCACCGTGGTGGCCGCCTACGAGGAGCTGCGCGGAGAGGGGCGGATCGAGCGGCGCCAGGGCAGCGGGACCCGGGTGGCCCAGGCCGTGCCGCTGCCCCCGGCGGCGGACGGCGGCCCCGAGAACCCGATGTTCCTGCACCTGCTGGAGCCGCAGGACGGCACGATCGTGCTGAGCTGCGCGGCCCCGGAGGAGCCCCCGCCCGAGGTGGAGCGGGCCTATACGGGCCTCGCCTTCCCCGGGCCGGTCGATCTGGGCTACCACCCGGCGGGGCTGGCCCGGCTCCGGGAGGCGGTGGCCGCGCGCTACACCGACCAGGGGCTGCCGACCGACCCGGGGCAGGTACTCGTCACCAACGGGGCCCAGCAGGCCCTGTCGCTGCTGGTCGAGCACCTGGTGGCGCCGGGCGACGGGGTCGTGGTGGAGGCGCCCACCTACGCCGGGGCCTTGGACGTCCTCCGGGCGGCGGGGGCGTCGGTGCTGCCGGTGGCCTCCGGCCCGGAGGGGCTGGACGTGGGCCGGGCGGAGCGGCTGATGGCCGAGCACCGGCCGGCGCTGGCCTACACGGTGCCGCGCCACCAGAACCCGACGGGCTCGGTGCTGCCGCCGGCGGCGGCGCGCCGGCTGGTCCGGGCGGCGGCCCGGTACGGGACGGTGCTGGTGGACGACGGGGTCGCGGCCGACCTGGCGCTGGACGGCTCCCCCGCCCCGCCGTCGCTGGCGGCCTACGGGGAGGCCGTGGAGGTCGGCTCACTGAGCAAGTCGGTGTGGGGCGGCCTGCGCGTGGGCTGGCTGCGGGCCCGCGAGGAGCTGGTGCTGCGGCTGGCGCGGCTCAAGTCGATGCGGGACCTGGGCGGGGACGTGGCCTCGCAGCTGGCGGCGATGCGGCTGCTGGAGGACTTCGACCGGGTGCGGCTGCGGCGCACCGGGGTGCTGCGCGAGCGCCACGACCTGCTCCGGGCCGAGCTGGGGCGGCTGCTGCCGGAGTGGGAGTGCCCGCCGGCGCAGGGCGGGCAGACGCTGTGGGTGCGCCTGCCGCGCGGCGACGCCGCCTCGTTCGCCCAGGTGGCGATCCGCCACGGGGTGGCGGTCCTGCCCGGCCCGGCCATCGACGCCTCCGGCGGCAGCGGGGACCGGCTGCGGCTCCCGTTCTCGCCCGCTCCGGAACGCCTGACCGAAGGCGTACGGCGCCTGGCCGAGGCCTGGAACGCCTACACGACCCCGCGGGGAGCCCCCCGCCCGATGTCCCTGGGCGCGGTGGTCGTATGAGGGGGGCGTCCGCACAGCGGGGGGCCACTCCCGAACGAATACCTCGGACCAACCATTGGTGCCTCGCCGACAACACTGGTGACACCAACTTCAGCGCCAATCTGTCACCAGAACCTCCACCTCCCCCCTTAGAATTGGTGCATGACTCGGATCACGATCGATGTCAACGATGAGTGGCTGGAGGCCGCTCGCGAGGAGTTGGGGACCGGCACGAAGGTCGCCACGATCAACGCGGCCCTTGCGAGCTTTGCCGATCGCAGGAAGGCGAAGGCCGCGATCGAGGCCTTCGACGAGGTCGACATGGACTTCGAGGGGTCGTCGGCTTCCTTCGGATATGGAGGTGGACGCGATCTGTCCCGCCTTGCAGAGGAGGCTCGCGAGAGGAAAGCCGGGTGATGGCGGGGACCGTGTACCTCGCTGACACCTCGGTCTATGTTCTCCGGGCACGCCATGCCGGGGTGAAGAGGCGGTTCGACGACCTGATGCTGAGCGGTCGGTTGGCCGCCTGCCAGATGGTCGCTCTGGAGTACCTCAACAACGCTCCGGACCCCAAGGCGTACGAGACCCTATGGGACGCACTGCACTCTCAGCGCTGGATGGACGTCACACGCACGGCCATGGACCGCGCCATGGACGTCCACCGCGAACTGGCGGCCTACAGCCGCCACCGGAACTTCCGGCTCCCGGACCTGGTCATCGCCGCGACGGCAGAGGAGAACGGCGCGGTCGTCCTGCACTATGACGCCGACTACGACCGGATCGCGGAAGTCACAGGGCAGCCGGTGGAGTGGGTGGTCCCCAAGGGCGGCATCTGAACGGCTCCCCGTCCACGCCTCGGAGGGCCGGAGGCGGTGGTACATGCGTGANCCCCCCCCCCCCTTTCGTGTCCCCGGCCGCCGGGCTCAGCCCGCCTCGGCGGCTCCTGCGGGTCCGCCTGCACCGTTCGCCTCTGCTGCGGCCTGGGCCCGTGCCTTCATCGCGTCGGTCTTCCTGCCGAGCATCACCCCGGCCACCCACAGGCCGCCGAAGATGATGCCCAGCACCCACAGGCCCGGCACCAGGAACCCGGTGGCCACCAGGGTGCCCTGCAGGACCCACCCGGCCCAGTGCGCCCAGGTGAAGCGCTGCAGGGCCGCCAGGACCAGCGCGGCCAGGGCCTGTCCGCCCCACACCGCGCCGGCCACCGCCGGGGAGAAGCCGCTGAGCTGGATGGCGACCGGCACGGCGAGCCCGATCACGATCACCTCGAAGGCGAGCACCACCGCGCAGATGGTCCGCATCAGTCCCCCTTCAGCAGGTGGCCGGCGTCGCCCGCCGTCACCACCGACCCGGTGATCAGCACGCCCGTCCCGGAGAACTCCGCGGTGTCCTCGGCCAGGGCGATGGCCCGGTCGATGGCGTCGTCCAGGCGGGGGGCCACGTGCACCCGCTCGCTGCCGAAGATCCCCTCGGCGATGTCGCCCAGGTCCTCGGCCGTCAGCGAGCGCGGCGAGGAGTTGCGGGTGACCACCACCTCGGTCACCAGCGGCTCCAGCGGTTCGAGGATGCCCTCGACGTCCTTGTCCTCCATCACCGCCAGCACGCCGATCAGCCGGGTGAAGCCGAACGACTCCTCGACGGCGGCGACCGAGGCGGTCATGCCGGCCGGGTTGTGCGCCGCGTCGACGATCACCGTCGGCCCGCGCCGCACCACCTCCATGCGCCCCGGGGACTCCACCCCCGCCAGCGCCTGCCCGATCATCTCCGGGTCGAGCTCGTCGTCGCCCTCGGCCGGGGCGGCGAACGCCTCCACGGCCGCGACGGCCACCGCGGCGTTGCTCGCCTGGTGCTCGCCGTAGAGCGGCAGGAAGAGTTTCTCATAGCCCCCGCGCAGCCCCTTGACGCTGACCATCTGCCCGCCCATGGCCACGTCGCGGTGGGTGACGCCGAACTCCAGGCCCTCCCGGGCCACGGTCGCGCCCACCTCGGCCGCCCGGCGCATGAGCACCTCGGCGGCGGGGAGCTGCTGCTGGGCCAGGACCGCGATGGACCCGGGCTTGATGATGCCCGACTTCTCTTCGGCGATGCCCTCGACGGTGTCCGGGAGGAAGTCGGTGTGGTCGATGCCGATCGGGGTGACCACGGCGACGTCGCCGTCGGCGACGTTGGTGGCGTCCCAGGTGCCGCCGAGGCCGACCTCGACCACCGCGACGTCCACCGGGGCGTCGGCGAACACGGCGAAGGCCATGACCGTCATGACCTCGAAGAAGGACAGCGGCACCTCGGAGCGCTCGTCGATCATGCGGATATAGGGGATGACGTCCTCGTAGGCGTCGATGAACGCCTCCTCGGAGACGGCGTCCCCGTCCAGCACGATCCGCTCGCGGGCGGTCCGCAGGTGCGGGCTGGTGTAGCGGCCCACCCGCAGGTGGCGCTCGCGCAGCAGCGCGTCGATCATCCGGGCCGTGGACGTCTTGCCGTTGGTCCCGGTCAGGTGGATGACCCGGTAGCTGCGCTGCGGGTCGCCGATGAGGTCGAGGACCTCCCGCACCCGCTCCGTGGTCGGGTCGATGTCGGTTTCGACGCGCCGCCCCATGATCTCGGCGATGATCCGGGTGTAGCGGTCGTGGACGCTCTGCTTGCTGCTCATGGCGCGGTGATTGGGGTCGGGATGCTCACAGGCCCAGCGTAGAAGACGCCGACCCGTGGCCCGGTTCACCCCGCGGGTGACACCCCGGGGCGGAGAACCGCGGCGGGCCGCCGCCCCGGCGGGGCGGCGGCCCTTCGTTTCCTGACGTCCCACCGGTATCCCGGTGGGTGGGTACCGCTAGTACTGCGGCTGGTTCTGCGGGTTGAACTCGTCCATCTCGACGTCCTCCGCCTTCTCAAGGCGCTTGTCGTCCACCTTCAGGACGTCGAAGCCCCGGCTGATGTCGGAGGAGTAGATGTATCCGTTGTAGTAGTACGTCGACCACGTGTTCGTGTTGACCTCGACGTCCCCGTCGACCCGGTCGTCGGCGTCGAAGTAGCCGATCTCCTTGGGCTTCTTGAGGTTGTTGAAGTCGATGATCGACACGCCGCCCTGGTACCAGGACTGCACGAAGTAGTTCTTGCCCTTGACCGGGATCAGCGAGCCGTTGTGCGCCACACAGTTCTGCTCGTCGCCCTGGTGCCGGTCGATCTTGTAGTAGCTGCGGAACTTCAGCTTGGCCTTGGCCGGCTTGTCGCCCTTGGCCTCCTTGGCGTTCAGCTTGTAGATCGCATCGGCGCCGCGCTCCGGGCCGACCTCGGGCGTGCAGGTCGGCGCGCCGCCGCCGCCCAGCTCGTCGGTGAAGACCACCCCGTCGCCCTTGTTGGTGAACGTCGCCGAGTGCCAGAACGCGAAGTTCTCGTCCCGCACCGTCTCGATCACCTCGGGCTGGAGCGGGTCGCTGATGTCCATGATCACGCCGTCGCCCATGCAGGCCCCGGCGGCGATGTCCTTCTCGGACCACACCGTGATGTCGTGGCACCCGGTGGTGGGCAGCAGCAGGCCGTCCTGGTCGTGGTTGCCGCCCTCGGGGAAGACGACCGGCTCACTGGCCAGGTTGGCGTCCTCGGGCGCGTCCTTGGGGACCTCGATGACCGAGAGCTGGTCGTGCGGCGGCTCACAGTTCGGGTACCGGTCGCTCGGCGAGTACGACGACACGTAGATGTAGTCGGTCTCCTCGCCCTGGATCAGGGAGTTGGTGTGCGACCCGCACGCCGTGGCCACGGCCGAGACGTACCGCGGCTCCTCCTTGTCGGAGATGTCGAAGACCCGGATGCCCTCGAAGGCGTCGGCGTCGGCCGGGGTGCTCGCGGCCGCGCCGCAGTCCTCGCTCTCGCGCGGGTAGTCCACCGAGAAGTAGAGCAGGTCCCCGCTGACCGACACGTCGCCCTGCCCGCCCGGGCACAGCACCGTGCTGACGATCTCGGGCTCCTCCGGCTCGGAGATGTCGTAGATGGCGAACCCGTTGTAGTTGCCTCCGATGGCGTAGTCGCCGGTGAAGGCCAGGTCCGAGTTGGTGCTCTCCAGGCCCGCGGGTTTGGGCAGGTGCGCCACGTGCTCGACGTTGTCACTGGTGACCGCGTCGGCCGGCGGGGTGTCCGCCGCGGCGGGAGGCGCCAGGGCCAGGCTCAGCGCCAGGCCCGCGGCGCCGGCGACGGCGGCGCCGAGGCGCCCGAACCGTCTGCGCTTGGGGGATAGCGACATGCAGAACTCCTCGTTCCGTGGGAGATGAGGGGCCGTGCGGACGCGTGCGGGCCCGACCGGCCCCGTTCGTGCGCCGCCCGCCCCGGGTCGCGGGGCGGGCGGACGGCGGGAGGTGGGGATCGGTGGTGCGGGTCCGTCAGTAGCGGGGCTGGTTCTGCGGGTTCAGCTCGTCGAAGCGCACCTTCTCGGCGCGCTTCAGGCGCTTGTCGTCCACCTTCAGGACGTCGAACCCCTGCTGGATCTCGGAGGAGTAGATGTGGCCGTTGTAGTAGTAGGCCGACCACGAGCCGCTCAGGTCCTCCTCGAAGGGGCCGCGGTCGAAGTAGGCGATCTCCTTCGGGTCCTCCAGGTCGTTGAAGTCGATGACCGACACCCCGCCCTGGTACCAGGCCTGCACGAAGTAGTTCTTGCCCTTGACCGGGATCAGCGAGCCGTTGTGCGCCACACAGTTCTCGGTGTCCTCCTGGTGGCGGTCGATCTTGAAGTAGCTCTGGAAGGCCAGGTCCGCTCGGGCGGGCCCGCCCCCCTTGCCCTTCTTCACCTTCAGCTCGTAGATCGCGTCGGCGCCGCGCTCGGGGCCGATCTCGGGGTTGCAGGTGGCACCGGCGCCGCCGCCGAGCTCATCGGTGAAGACCACCGCATCGCCCTTGTTCGTGAACGTCGCCGAGTGCCAGAACGCGAAGTTCTCGTCCCGCACCGTCTCGATCACCTCGGGGTTCACCGGGTCACTGATGTCCATGACGACGCCGTCGCCCATGCAGGCCCCGGCGGCGATGTCCCTCTCGGCGTAGACGGTGATGTCGTGGCACCCAGAGGTCTCCCGGGTCGGCGTGCCCGGAGGGTTGCCGCCGTCGGGGAAGAGCACCGGCTCGGACACGACCGACGCGTCCTGCGGGTCGTCCTTGGGCACCTCGATGACCGAGATCTTGTCGTGCGGGGGCCGGCAGTTCGGATACCGGTCCGAGGGCGCGTAGGAGGAGACGTAGATGTGGTCGCTCTCCTCGCCCTGGATCAGCGAGTTGGTGTGCGACCCGCAGTCGGTGGCCACCGCCGCCACGTACCGCGGCTCCTCGATGTCGGAGATGTCGAAGATCCGCATCCCTTCGAAGGCGTCCGGATCGGCCGGCGAGCTCTCGGCCGCGCCGCAGTCCTCGCCCTCGCGCGGGTAGTCCACCGAGAAGTAGAGCAGGTTCCCGCTGACCGACACATCGCCCTGGCCTCCGGGGCACAGGACGGTCGTCACGTGCTCCGGCTCCTCCGGCTCGGAGATGTCGTAGACCGCGAAGCCGTTGTAGTTGCCGTCGATGGCGTAGTCGCCGGTGAAGGCCAGGTCCGAGTTGTAGGCGGAGGTGCCGTCGAGCCCTTCGGGCTTGGGCAGGTTGGCCAGGTGCTCGATGTTCCGGCTCTTGTCGATGTCGCCGTCGTCGGTGCCGCCCGCGGCCGGGGCCGCGGCGAGCCCGGTGGCGAGCGCGGCCGCGCCCGTGAGGGCGATGCCGAGGCGCGCCAGGCGCGNTGTCGGCATCCGGACTCCTTCGTGAATGAGGGCCGAAAACACGTGAAAACTACATAGACCGGTCCCCAGCTGTACAGAGGGGTAACCCGCACCGCTTCCGATTCGACACACTGCGCACCGCGCCCGCCTCCGGGGCACACGGTGACGGCGCGGACACGATCCCCGAATGTGCGCACGCCGGAACGGGTGCGGGCGGGCTCGCCGGGGGCCCACCCGCGCTCCGCGCGCCCCGTACCTGCGGCCGACGTTCCGGACCGCCGGGAAGCGGATTCCGGTCTGAACAGAACAGGGCGTCCGGCACTCGGCGCCCCCGGTGCCCGGGCGGGCCCGGCCCCGCACCGGGGTCCGGGCCCGCCCGGCGCGTCAGAAGTGCCGGGCCTTCGTTCCGCCCCTCAGTAGCGGACCTGGTTCTGCGGGTTCAGCTCGTCGAAGCGGACCTTCTCCGCCTTTTCGAGCCGCTCGTCGTCCAGGCGGATGACGTCGAACCCTCGGGTGCGCTCGGCCGAGTAGACGTAGCCGTTGTAGTAGTAGGCCGACCAGCTACCGCCGCGCACCAGCTCGGTGTCGGACACCGGCCCGCGGTCGAAGTAGGCGATCTCCTTCGGGTCCTCCAGGTCGTTGAAGTCGATGACCGACACCCCGCCCTGGTACCAGGCCTGCACGAAGTAGTTCTTGCCCTTGACCGGGATCAGCGAGCCGTTATGCGCCACACAGTTCTCCGTGTCGGACTGGTGACGCGGGATCTTGTAATAGCTCTGGAAGGCCAGGTCCGCTCGGGCGGGCCCGGCCCCCTTGCCCTTCTTCGCCTTCAGCTCGTAGATCGCGTTCGCACCGCGCTCGGGACCGACCTCGGCGTTGCAGGTCGCCGCGCCGCCGCCTCCCAGCTCATCGGTGAAGACCACCGCATCGCCCTTGTTCGTGAACGTCGCCGAGTGCCAGAACGCGAAGTTCTCGTCCCGCACCGTCTCGATCACCTCGGGCCGCAGGGGGTCGCTGATGTCCAGGATGATGCCGTCGCCCATGCAGGCCCCGGCCGCCAGATCCTTCTCCGCGTAGGCGGTGATGTCGTGGCAGCCCTGGGTCGGACGCAGCAGGCCGTCCTGGTCGTGGTTGCCCCCGTCGGGGAAGAGGACCGGCTCCGCGACCACCGACGCATCCCGCGGGTCGTCCTTGGGCACCTCGACGACCGAGATCTTGTCGTGCGGGGGCCGGCAGTTCGGATACCGGTCCGAGGGCGCGTAGGAGGAGACGTAGATGTGGTCGCTCTCCTCGCCCTGGATCAGCGAGTTGGTGTGCGATCCGCAGTCCGTGCGCACGGAGGCGATGTACTCGGGGCGGGACTTGTCCGAGATGTCGAAGATCCGGATGCCCTCGAAGGCGTCCGGATCGGCCGGGGTGCTCGCCGGGGCGCCGCACTCGTCGCCGGCGCGCGGGTACTCGACCGAGAAGTAGAGCAGGTCCCCGCTGACCGACACGTCGGCCTGGCCGCCCGGGCACAGCACCGCCGCGGTGATCTCGGGCTCGGCGGGGTCCGAGACGTCGTGGACCACGAAGCCGTTGTAGTTGCCCACGATGACGTGGTCGCCGGTGAAGGCGAGGTCGGAGTTGGTGGGCTCGAACCCTTCGGGCTTGGGCAGGTTCGCCCTGAGCTCGACGTTGTCGCTCTTGTCGATCTCGTCGACGGGGGTGTCCGCCTGCGCCGGCAGCGCGGAGGCGGTCAGTCCCGCGGCGGCCAGGAGGGCCACGGCCGCGCCGGGTAGGCGCCGCCGGAACGGGCGTTTCTTGGACACCCGGGGGGATATCGGCATGAGGGCTCCTCTTCGTCTCCCTACCGAAGGTGAACACGAAGAAGATACATACCGATACGAACGGCGACCATAGGTAAAATCGTCACAAAAGACTACACAGGGCGATCGCGCCAGCTCACATGGTGCACACCCGCTCCGTCACCGTCCGTCGACCCTGCGGATACTGGACAAACCGCCCTGCCGACCAGTAGACATCCCGGAAGCGGCCGACCGCCGCTCCGTTCCCCCGCCGAGAGGAGCCCCCGTGCCGCGTCGCACCCTGACGCTCGGAGCCGCCCTCCTCCTCGCCGCGGCCACCGCCTGCTCGGGCGGCGCCTCCGGCGACGAGCCCGACGTGCTCATGCCGGGCGGACCCGGCGAGTCCGCCTCCCCCGCCTCCCAGGAGCAGATCGACGCCGCCAACCAGGAGATCACGCACAACGAGGCCGACGTCGTCTACCTGCTCAAGATGATCGAGCACCACAAGCAGGCGCTGGACATGACCGCGATGGCCCCCGAGCGCGTCGAGAACGAGGACGTGGAGAAGATCGCCGACCGGATCGAGGACGCGCAGGGGCCGGAGATCGAGGCCATGGAGGCCTGGCTGGAGACCAACGTCTACGGGCCGGCCGAAGGCAACCCCAACTACGCCGACTCCTGCGGCCTCACGCAGTGGCGCGAGGGCGACGACGGGGTCGAGGGCGGCGGCCACCACGGCGGGGGCGGCCTGGAGGCCTGCCCCATCGAGATCGACCACACCGACATGCCCGGCATGCTCACCCAGGACCAGCTGGACGACCTGGAGGCCAGCGACGGCGCCGAGTTCGACGCGCTGTTCGTGGAGCTGATGACCGAGCACCACGAAGGCGCCATCGAGATGGCCGAGGACGTCACGGTCGACGGCAAGGACACCGACGTACTGCGGATGGCCAACGACGTCATCGCCGAGCAGCAGGCCGACATCGCCCGCATGGAAGAGGCCCTGGAGGGCTGAGCCCCGGGGCCTCCCCCGACACGCGGGCGCCGCTCAGCGGGCCTTCGGTCCGCGGTAAGCGGATGCCGCTGCGCAGGACAGGGAACTGTACCGCGCAGGCGGTGTCGGCGCGGCCGACGAGTGACGGGCGGTGCGGACGCACCCGTCGGCGCGCACGGAACGCTCGGAGCCTCTAGAGCGGACGGATCCGGACGCGAAAGGAGCGGCCGCCCCTATCACGGGGCGGCCGCTCCTTTCGCGTCCGTGGGGAGGGCGCCTAGGCGCTCTTCTCCTCGGGCTCGTCGCCCGGTGCCACGCGCGGGACGATGGTGGGGTTGACGTGCTCCAGCACCGCCTCGCGGGTGATGATCACCTGGCCGACGTCCTCGCGGCTGGGCACCTCGTACATCACCGAGAGCAGGACCTCCTCGATGATGGCGCGCAGCCCGCGGGCGCCGGTGCCGCGGATGATCGCCTGCTCGGCGATGGCCTCCAGGGCGTCGTCGCTGAACTCCAGCTCCACGTTGTCCAGGTCGAACAGGCGCTGGTACTGCTTGACCAGGGCGTTGCGCGGCTCGGTGAGGATCTGCACCAGCGCCTCGCGGTCGAGGTTGTGCACGTTGGTGATGACCGGCAGGCGCCCCACGAACTCCGGGATCATCCCGAACTTGAGCAGGTCCTCGGGCATCGCGTCGGTGAACAGGTCCTCGGCCCGGTGCTCGGAGGGGGTGCGCAGCACCCCGTTGAAGCCCATCCCCTGCTTGCCCACCCGCTGGTCGATGATGCGGTCCAGGCCGGCGAAGGCGCCGCCGCAGATGAACAGCACGTTGGTGGTGTCGATCTGGATGAACTCCTGGTGCGGGTGCTTGCGCCCGCCCTGCGGGGGCACGCTGGCGGTGGTGCCCTCCAGAATCTTGAGCAGCGCCTGCTGCACGCCCTCGCCGGAGACGTCCCGTGTGATCGAGGGGTTCTCGCTCTTGCGGGCGACCTTGTCGACCTCGTCGATGTAGATGATCCCGGTCTCGGCCTTCTTGACGTCGTAGTCGGCCGCCTGGATCAGCTTGAGGAGGATGTTCTCGACGTCCTCGCCGACGTAGCCGGCCTCGGTGAGCGCGGTGGCGTCGGCGATCGCGAAGGGGACGTTGAGGATCTTGGCCAGCGTCTGGGCGAGCAGCGTCTTGCCCGAGCCGGTGGGGCCCAGCAGCAGGATGTTGGACTTGGCGATCTCCACGTCCTCGTCGCGGGGGCGGTCGCCCTCGGACTGGACCCGCTTGTAGTGGTTGTAGACCGCGACGGAGAGCGCCTTCTTCGCCTGCTCCTGGCCGATCACGTAGGAGTCGAGGAACTCGTAGATCTCCCGCGGCTTGGGGAGGCTGTCCCACTTGAGCTCGGTGGAGTCGGCGAGCTCCTCCTCGATGATCTCATTGCACAGGTCGATGCACTCGTCGCAGATGTACACACCCGGGCCGGCAATGAGCTTCTTCACCTGCTTCTGGCTCTTGCCGCAGAAAGAGCACTTCAGCAGGTCTCCACCGTCGCCGATGCGTGCCACCCAGCCACTCCTTAAAACGTAGGCCGCCCCGTCAACGGCGCCCGTGCGCCCGCTGCGCGGTCCGCTGTGCGAGGCGTCCCCAGCGAGCCATCCGCTATTGCAGGATATGCCCTCCGGCGCCGACTCCGTGCGGGGTGATCTGTGCGTCGCTCCTTACGAGCGTAAGCGAAGTGGGAGACCGGCTTCACCATCCGATCCCCCGCGGCGTGTGGAGCCGGTGCCCCGAGGGCGGGCCCCGCGGGCCCTGCCGGGCCCGCGGAAGCCGCCTACTTCAGCGAGGTCTTGCGGTAAGGGAGCACGAAGTCGACGATGCCGTACTCCTTGGCTTCCTCCGCGGTGAGGATCTTGTCCCGCTCGATGTCCTGCGAGATCTCTTCCTCGGTCTTGTCGGTGTGCCGCGCGAGCGTGCTCTCCAGCTGCTTGCGGATCCGCATGATCTCGTTGGCCTGGATCTCGATGTCGCTGGCCTGGCCGCGCGTGACGTCGGTGGCCGGCTGGTGGATCAGGATCCGGGCGTTGGGCAGGCAGCCGCGCTTGCCCTTGCTGCCGCCGGCGAGGAGCACCGCGGCGGCCGAGGCGGCCTGGCCGATGCACACCGTCTGCACGTCCGGGCGGACGAACTGCATCGTGTCGTAGATCGCCATGAGCGACGTGAACGACCCGCCCGGGGAGTTGATGTACATCTGGATGTCGCGGTCGGCATCGATCTGCTCCAGGGTGAGCAGCTGCGCCATGATGTCGTTGGCCGAGGTGTCGTCGATCTGCACGCCGACGAAGATGATCCGCTCCTCGAAGAGCTTGTTGTACGGATTCATCTCCTTGACGCCGTACGAGGTGCGCTCGACGAACGACGGAAGAATGTAGCGGTTCTGCGGGCTCGGCGGAGCCATACCGCCTGCGCCGAACGCCTTGTGCGCGTACTCGTTCATGTTCTGGCCCTCCACATGCACCGTACTTCGGGGGTAACCGGCCCTGCGCCCGTTCGCGGCCCCGGCCGCGGCCGGGAGCCCGGCCTCAGGACTGCCCGGAGACGTCGAGGGTGCCCTCGAGCACCTCGTCGATGAATCCGTACTCCTTGGCCTCCTGGGCGGTGAACCAGCGGTCCCGGTCGGAGTCCTTCGCGATCTGCTCCACCGTCTGGCCGGTGTGGAAGGCGATGCGCTCCTGGAACATCTTCTTCACGTAGAGCAGGTCGTCCGCGAGGATCCGGATGTCGGAGGCCNGCCCGCCCCCCCGACCCCGCCGATCGGCTGGTGCATCATCACGCGGGCGTGGGGCAGCGCGAAGCGCTTGCCGGTCGCACCGGCGCACAGCAGGAACTGGCCCATGGAGGCGGCCATGCCCATGCTGACGGTGCGCACGTCGTTGGGGATGTACTGCATGACGTCGTAGATCGCCATGCCGGCGGTGACCGAACCGCCCGGGGAGTTGATGTAGAGCGTGATGTCCCGCTGGCGGTCCTCGGCCGACAGCAGCAGCAGCTCACCCACGATGCGGTTGGCGATCTCGTCGTCGACCTGCTGGCCGAGGAAGATGATGCGCTGACGCAGCAGGCGCTGGGACGTCTGCTCGAACACCTGGGGAATAGGCGACTCGGCCGTTCGGGCATCGACTCGCATGGACTCATTCTGGGTCGGCGGCACTCTCGTCACCTGCTCCGAAATCGAAACGGTTGCGACGCTTGCGACACTAACGCTCTTCACAGGCCCGCTCGCACGCTTCGCGGTCCTGTTCGCTTTGAGCGCATGGCACGACCGGGAAAGGCCGCCCATTCCGCACGAAGCGAACGGGCCCCCGATCCGCGCACGGCGCGGCCGGGGGCCCAGAGCTTCAGAGCGCAAGCCTTACTCGGACTTGCCGTCCTCGGCCTTCTCTTCGATCTTCTCGTCGGCCTCGTCCTCGGCGCCCTGGTCCGCCTCCTCGGCGGCGGCGTCAACGGCGGCCTCGGCCTCGTCGCCGCCCTGGGCGGTCTCGACGGCGTTGCCGGACTCGTCGCTCACCTTGGCCTTCTCCAGGACCAGGTCCATGGCCTTGGAGCGGACGACCTCGGTGTAGGCGATCTGCAGCTGGTTGGACTGCACCAGGTGCTGGGCCAGCTGGTCCGGGGAGACGCCCATGCGCTGCGCCTGCTCGACGACGTAGGCGGTCAGGTCCTCCTGGCCGGCCGACAGCTCCTCCTGGACGGCGAGCTGGTCGAGGACGAAGCCGGCCTTGACCGCGGAGCGGGCGCTGGTCTTCAGCTCCTCGTCGAACTCCTCCTCGGTCTGGCCCTGGGACTCCAGGTAGGACTCCTTGGTCAGCCCGCCCTGCTGGAGCTGGTTCTCCAGGCTCTGGCGGCGGCGGTCGACCTCCTCGTCGACGACCGAGTCCGGCAGCGGGATGTCGACCGAGTCGACCAGCTTCTCCATGGCGCGGTCGCGGGCCTGGGAGAGCTGCTGGACGCGGCGCATCTCGCCGAGGCGCTTGCGCACGTCGGCGCGCAGCTCCTCAATGGTGTCGAACTCGCTGGCCAGCTGGGCGAACTCGTCGTCCAGCTCGGGGAGCTCCTTGACCTTGACGCTGTGCACCGTGACGGTGACGTCGGCGTCCTGGCCCTCGTGCTCGCCACCGACCAGCTTGGTGGAGAAGGTGGCCTCGTCGCCCTCGGCCATGCCCGTCAGGGCCTCGTCCAGGCCCTCGAGCATGGTGTTGGTGCCGACCTCGTAGGAGACGCCGCTGGCCTGGACGTCCTCCAGCTTCTCTCCGTCGACGGCGGCGGAGAGGTCGATGGACACGTGGTCGCCCTCGGCGGCCGGACGGTCGGCGCCGACCAGGGTGGAGAACCGCTCGCGCAGGTTGCCCAGCTGCTCCTCGACCTGCTCGTCGGCGGCCTCGGCGTCGTCGACCGTGACCTCGATGCCCTCCCAGTCGGTGACCTCGAACTTGGGGCGGACGTCGACCTCGGCGGTGAAGGCCAGCTCCTCGTTGTCCTCCAGCTTGGTGATCTCCACGTCGGGCTGGCCCAGCGCGAAGACCTCCTCCTTCTGGATGGCCTCGTTGTAGAGCTCGGGGACGGCGTGGTTGACCGCCTCGCTGATCACCGCTCCGCGGCCGACGTAGCGGTCGATCAGCCGGGCCGGCGCCTTACCCGGGCGGAAGCCCTTGATCCGGACCTGCTTGGCCAGCGACTTGTAGGTCTCGTCGAAGGCGTGGTCCAGCTCCTTGAACGGAACCTCGATGGTCAGCTTGACCCGGGTCGGGCTGAGCTCCTCGACATCGGTCTTCACGGGGCGGTACTCCTAGATTTCCGGCTGTTTTCCGGGACGACCCGGCACGCAGGGCACGACGCAAGGCCGCGGTGCCCGGGACGGCACCGGCCGAGCAGTCAGTGATCCGAGCCGTGGGGCCTTGATCCGAGACCGGCACCCGGTCTCGCGTTCGTCCCCCTGCTGATCACACCAAGTCTAGGGCAGAACAGCAGGGGCTCAGGGCCTACGGGAGCCGCAGCGCCCCCGGACCACGAGCCATGACGTACTCGTCGGGGAGGCGGGATTCGAACCCGCGGCCTCATGCTCCCAAAGCATGCGCGCTAACCAAGCTGCGCTACTCCCCGGACTGCTCGCGCCGGCCGTGCCTCCGGGTGTACGACCAACGCTGCGGAGACTGTAGTCTTGTCCCCGTCGGCTCAACGAGTCTAGAGGAAACTCTGACGCACCGGAGCCACGCGGGCGTAGTTCAATGGCAGAACTCCAGCCTTCCAAGCTGGCCATGCGGGTTCGATTCCCGTCGCCCGCTCTGGGCGGCGAAGGCCGGGTCCCCTCGGGGCCTGGCCTTTTGTCGTGTGGTGGGTCGTGCGTGCCCCGGGAGGGCCCGGGGCCCCCGGCGGGGATATCTTGGGTCGGGCGGGGAGGGCTCGCCTCGGCCGCTCCGCGTCCGGTCGATCGTGTGAAGGTGTGCAGATGCCGATGCAGGTTCCCGCGCTGACGGCCCGCTGGATCGCCGGGCCGCCGGCCGGTGCGGCCCCGGCCGTGGTGACCGGGGTGTTCGATGTGCTGCACGTGGGCCACCTGCGCTTCCTGTCCGCCATTCGCGACCGCGGGCTGCCCTTGGTCGTGGGGGTGGAGGACGACCGCCGGGTGAGCGCATGGAAGGGCCCCGACCGGCCGGTCAATCCCGACGACGAGCGGGCCGAGCTGCTGGCCGCGCTGCGCTGTGTGGACGGTGTGTTCATCGTCTCCGGGCCGCCCGAGGTCAACGACTGGGACTCCTACGCCGGCCTGCTGCGCCCGATGGCGCCCGCCGCGCTGGCCATCACCGCCGGGGACCCGCACACCGAGGCCAAGCGGCGCGGTGCCGAGGCGCTGGGCGCCGAGTTCTGGGAGCTGCCGCTGACCCGCGGCCGCTCCACCAGTGCCACCTTGAACCGCCTCTCCCCCAGCCTGTAGAGCAGGAGCCCGTAGCGCAGCCCCGGGTTCAGGGGTGGGGCCCCTGCCTCCAGGCGGGCCATGCCCTTCCGGGCCGGGTCAGGCCTCCGCCGGCGGGCCGCGCGTCCGCCGGCGGGCCGGGCGGGGGCGAGGCTCCGGTGGCTCCCGGTGTGCGCGGACGGCGGTTCCGCGGCACGGGAGGCCGGCTCCGGTGACGGCCGCTTCCGGCCGCCCGGCTCGAACGGAACGCCCGGGAACAGCCCGCACGGCGGGGCTGTTGACGACGCTGCAGGGCGGCGTCCGGTCCGGCGCGCGCCGCCGTGCTTCCGCGCGATGTCCCGATGGGGAACGAGCCCGAGGGGGAATGAGGTCGAGATGGCGATGATGGGCGGGGGCGGGCCCCCGATCTACCGTTCCCTGGTCAACGACGGCAGCGCCGCCAAGACGACGCTGCCCAAGGGCCTCGCCCGGCGCATCGTGGGCTATGCCCGGCCGCACTGGCGCTCCATCGTGCTCTTCGTGACCGGTACCTCACTGGCCTCGGCGATCGTGGTGGCCAACCCGCTGCTGCTCAAGCAGATCATCGACCAGGGCGTCGGCGGCCGCGACACCGGCCTGGTGGCCTCGCTGGCCCTGGCCGTGGCCGGTCTGGCGTTCCTGGAGGCCGTGCTCAACCTGGCCAACCGGTGGCTGTCCGCGCGCATCGGCGAGGGCGTCATCTACCTGCTGCGCACCCAGGTGTTCACGCACGTCCAGCGGATGCCGCTGGCGTTCTTCACCCGCACCCAGACCGGGTCGCTGATCAGCCGGCTCAACACCGACGTGGTGGGCGCCCAGCGGGCCATCACCTCGGTCCTGCAGTCGGTGGTGTCCAACCTCATCAGCACGGTCGCCGTGCTGGCCACCATGTTCGTGCTCTCCTGGCAGATCACCCTGGCCGCGCTGGTGATGGTGCCGCTGTTCCTGGTCCCCGCAAAGCTGATCGGCCGCCGGCTCGCCGGCATCTCCCGCGAGGGGATGAACCTCAACGCCGAGATGAGCTCGCTGATGACCGAGCGGTTCAACGTCGGCGGGGCGATGCTGGTCAAGCTGTACGGCCGCCCGAAGGAGGAGGCGGCCGCCTTCGCCGACCAGGCCGGCCGGGTGCGCGACATCGGCATCACCCAGTCCGTGGTGGGCGGCCTGCTGTTCACCATGATCGGGCTGATCACCGCGCTGGCCACCGCGGTCGTCTACGGCGTCGGCGGCGCGCTGGTCATCGGCGGCGCCTTCGAGCTGGGCACGCTGGTGGCGCTCGCCACCCTGCTCACCCGGCTGTACGCGCCCATCACCGCACTGTCCAACGTCCACGTCGAGGTGATGACGGCCCTGGTCAGCTTCGACCGGGTGTTCGAGGTGCTGGACCTGAAGCCGATGATCGACGAGGCCCCCGACGCCCGGCCGCTGCCCGCGGGCCCGCTGGACGTGGAGTTCGACGGGGTCTCCTTCCGCTACCCCACCGCCGCCGAGTCCTCGCTGACCTCCCTGGAGCTGACCCCCGCCGCCGAGTCGGGCGACGACACCCAGGTGCTCAGCGGGGTGTCCTTCACCGCCCCGGCCGGGGCGCTGGTGGCGCTGGTGGGCCCCTCCGGGGCCGGGAAGACCACCCTGACCCACCTGGTGACGCGGCTCTACGACCCGACCGACGGTGCGGTGCGCCTGGGCGGGACCGACCTGCGGGAGGCGACGTTCGACTCGGTGCGCGATGCGGTGGGCGTGGTCACCCAGGACGCCCAGCTCTTCCACGACACCGTCGGGGCCAACCTGCGCTACGCCCGGCCCGACGCCACCGACGCCGAACTGGAGGAGGCGATGCGGGCGGCGCAGCTGGGCCACCTGCTGGAGGCGCTCCCCGACGGCCTGGACACCATGGTGGGCGACCGGGGCTACCGGCTCTCCGGCGGTGAGAAGCAGCGGCTGGCGATCGCGCGGCTGCTGCTCAAGCGCCCCTCGGTGGTGGTGCTGGACGAGGCGACGGCGCACCTGGACTCCGAGTCCGAGGCGGCCGTGCAGCGGGCGCTGGCCACGGCCCTGGAGGGGCGCACCTCGCTGGTGATCGCCCACCGGCTGGCCACGGTGCGCGAGGCCGACCTGATCCTCGTCATGGAGGACGGGCGGATCCTGGAGCGCGGCACCCACGACGAGCTGCTGGACCAGGGCGGGCTCTACACGGCGCTCTACCGGACCCAGTTCGCCTCCCAGGAGAAGTCCCGGGCCTGAGCCCTGGTGGCCCTGACCGCCCTACCGCCCCGGACGGAGCGGTAGGGCGGTTCCGTATTCCACCCCCTGCCCGAGATTCAGATCACGCAGAAATTCAGTTGCCGCATTTTTGCAGAGACTGCAATATAGAGGGTGGCGAGGACGGACCGACACCGAGGGGGCGCCATGGGACTGCGCGAGCGCAAGAAGCGCGAGACCCGCCGCCGCCTGCACCGCGAGGCGGTCCGGCTGGTGCTGGAGAACGGCCTGGACGCGGTCACCGTCGACGACATCGCCGCCGCCGCGGACGTGTCCTCCCGGACCTTCTTCAACTACTACGCCTCCAAGGACGACGCCCTGGTGGGCGAGGGCCCACTGGCCGCCACCGACGAGGGCCGTGCCGAGTTCATCGCCGGCGGCCCTACGGGGGACCCCGTCGAGGACCTGAAGGCCTACCTGCTCACCTTCGTCCGCGACGACCCGGAGGAGCACCGTTCGGCGTTCGAGGACATGCTCCTGCGCAAGCGGCTCGTGCAGAAGGAGCCGTCGCTGATGCCGCGCGCCATGGCGCGGTTCGCCGAGACCGAGCAGCAGATCGCCGCCGACATCGCGGCGCGCCTGGGCGAGGAGGACGACGCGATCCGCCCCCAGCTCGGGGCGCACCTGGCCTCCACCCTGATGCGGTTCACCCTGCACCGCTTCAAGGAGTCCGGGCACGGCCCCTGCCAGGACGCCCGGACCGCCGAGGCCTACCTGAAGGACCTGGAGCGGGTCATGGACGAGACCTTCCAGGCCCTGCGGGGGTTCTTCCTGCTCCCCGGCCAGGGCCCCTGACCCCGGACCGCACCCGCCTCCCGTCCTCCCGGCGGCCCCGCCCCGGGCCCCGGCCCCGTCCCCACATCCCCTGCCCCACCGAATCGACGCGGCGCCCGCCCCGCGCGGGCGCCCACCCATCCCACGGGGAAGCGAGACCCATCCCATGACGACCACCGGCACCGAGGACCCCTCGGCTCCGCCGAGCGGCGGCAGCGGCGCAAAGGAGAAGAAGAGGCCGCACATCGGCTGGATCTTCTTCAGCGTCATGCTGACGATGCTGCTCGGCGCGCTCGACCAGACCATCGTCTCCACGGCCCTGCCGACCATCGTCGGCGAGCTCAACGGCCTTGAGCACCTGTCCTGGGTGGTCACCGCCTACATGCTCGCCGCCACGGTGGGCATGCCGATCTACGGCAAGGCCGGCGACCTGTTCGGGCGCAAGAACGTCTTCATCTTCGCCATCGGCATGTTCCTGGTCGGCTCGGTGCTGTGCGGCATCGCCCAGAACATGCCGCAGCTCATCGCCTTCCGCGCGCTGCAGGGCATCGGCGGCGGCGGTCTGATGATCACCGCCCAGGCGATCATCGCCGACGTGGTGCCCGCCCGCGAGCGCGGCCGCTACATGGGCCTGATGGGCGGCGTGTTCGGACTGGCCTCGGTGGCCGGCCCGCTGCTGGGCGGGTTCTTCACCGACCACCTCGACTGGCGCTGGATCTTCTACATCAACCTGCCGCTGGGCGCCGCGGCGCTGGCGGTCGCCGCCGCCGTGCTGCACCTGCCCACGCCGACCGGCCCGAGGCCGCGCCTGGACTACCTGGGCACGCTGCTGCTGGCGGCGGCCAGCGTGTGCGTGGTGCTGTTCACCAGCTGGGGCGGGGGCGAGTACGACTGGAACAGCCCGGTGATCATCGGCCTGGGCGCCGGCGCGGTGGTCAGCGCGGCGCTGTTCGTGCTGGCCGAGCACCGGGCGAGCGAGCCGATCATCCCGCTCTCGCTGTTCCGCAACCGCGACTTCGTGCTCACCGCGCTCATCGGCGTCACCGTCGGCATCGCGATGTTCTCCACGGTCTCCTACCTGCCGACGTTCCTGCAGATGGTCAACGGCGCCTCGGCCACCGAGTCCGGGCTGCGGATGGTCCCCATGGTGGCGGGCATGCTGACCGCGACCATCACCACCGGGCGGCTGATCTCCTCCACCGGGCGCTACAAGGTCTTCCCGATCCTGGGCACCCTGGTGATCATGGCCGGTCTGGTGCTGCTGTCCCGGATGGACGCCGACACGAGCTACCTGTACAACGCCACCGGGATGCTGGTGCTGGGCCTGGGCGTGGGCACGGTGATGCAGAACCTGGTGCTGATCGTGCAGAACTCGGCCCCGGCACGGCACCTGGGCACGGCCACCTCGGCGAACAACTACTTCCGGCAGATCGGGGCGTCGTTCGGCATCGCGGTGTTCGGGTCGATCTTCGTCGGACGGCTCAACGAGCGGGTGGCCGACCTGCCCGGCGGCGGACTGCAGGTGGAGGGCGGCGAGGCCGGGATCAGCTCGCTGACCCCGGACATGCTGCAGGCCCTGCCGCCCGAGGTGCGCGAGGTAGTGGTGCACGCCTTCGCCGGCGCGCTTCCGCCCGTGTTCCTGTACGGGGTGCCGATCGTGCTGGTCGGGTTCGTGCTGTCGCTCTTCGTCAAGGAGCGCCCGCTGGCGACCACGGTGGGCGCCGCCGAGGAGCCCGGAGACGGCGGCGGTCCCGGCGGAGAGGGCCCCGCAGAGCGGCCCGGCGACCCCGGGGAGCCGGAGAAGGCCGGGGCCTCCGCCTGACCCCCGCCCGACCTCCGGCCGGGCGCCCGCCCCCGCCGTCGGGAGGGGCGCCCGGAACGGCGGAGGGCGGACAGGAACAGGAGTGGGGTGGCGCGGGGGCCCACCTCACTTCTTCTTTTTCTTCTTCTTTTTCTTCTCGCCCTTGCCGGAGCCGCGCTCGGAGGCCCCGTCCCCGGCGCCTTCCGGAGCCGCGGACGCCTTCTCCTTCTCGGCCCGCTTGCGCTCCTTCTTGCGCCGCTTCTTGAGGTCCTTCTTCTTGGGCTTCTTCGCGTCCTTGGACGTGAGGTGGGGGCGGAGGGGGTCGGGCACCGGCACCACCCCGGGGCCGCCCTCGAAGATCCAGTCGTCGAGCTCGTCCAGCAGCCCGTCCTCGGTGAAGTCGCCCAGCCACACCGGCCGCCCGCCGGACGCGCGCCCCTTGGAGGAGGGCTGGACCACCACCACGTTGGCCTTGAAGCAGATGCCGAGGCACTTGCTCACGCGGACGGGCACGGACCGCCCGTCATGGTCCTCGATCCCGCCGAGCCGCTTCAGCTGCCCCTTGTGGTCCACTCCGGGGACCTTCTTCTTGGTCCCGCAGCAGCACCCCCGGCAGACGACGAGCTTGCACGGCTGGTCCGCTGGATCCGCTCCCACCTTCTCGCGCCCCTTCCGCGCCCTGTGCGGCGCGATGTGCCCATTGCCGCTTACCACGGTAGACGTGCAGGCCGACCGCGAAGAACGCGGCCCCGTCGGCCGGGGAAGCGCCGCCCCGGCCCCGCGACCGCAGGCCCGGGGCGCCCCCGGCGGTAGGGTGATCCGGCGCCGGGCCCGGCGCCGAGGAGGAACCGACCCGTACCGACGGAGGGCGGTGAGCGCGTGGCCGCCGACGACCGCGCCCCGAACGTGATCGAGGCCGACGGGGTGGACCTGGTCCGCTCCGGCAAGCCCCTGCTCGACCAGGTGGACCTGGCGGTGCGCCCCGGCGAGCACTGGGCGCTGCTGGGCCCCAACGGCGCGGGCAAGACCACCCTGCTCCACCTGCTCGGGGCCCGCGCCCACCCCACCCGCGGCACGGTGCGCGTGCTCGGCCACCTGCTGGGGCGGGTGGACGTGCGCGCGCTGCGGGCCCGGATCGGCCACGTCGACCCCCGCCACGACCTGCGGTCGGCACTGCCGGCCCGCCGGGTGGTGCTCACCGGGGCGACCGGGAGCATCGAGGTCCCGCCCCGCTGGGAGCCCTCCCCCGCACAGCGGGCGCGCGCCGAAGAGCTGCTGGACCTGCTCGGCGCCGCGGACCGGGCGGACGACCCGTGGACCACGCTGTCCCAGGGCGAGCGCGGCCGGGTGCTGATCGCCCGCGCGCTGATGGCCGAGCCCGACCTGCTGCTCATGGACGAGCCGGCCACCGGGCTGGACGTGGCCGCGCGCG
This sequence comes from Nocardiopsis halophila DSM 44494, assembly GCF_000341245.1. GTDB lineage: Bacteria > Actinomycetota > Actinomycetes > Streptosporangiales > Streptosporangiaceae > Nocardiopsis_A > Nocardiopsis_A halophila. The sequence continues at coordinate 28,206 of NZ_ANAD01000241.1, read as the reverse complement.
AGGGGCTGCTGGCGGCGGTGGACCGGCTGCGCGCCGCGCGCCCGCACATGGCCACGGTGATGGTCACCCACCACCTGGAGGAACTGCCGGCGACCACCACCCACGCGCTGCTGCTGCGGGCCGGGCGGGCGGTGGCCCACGGACCCGCGGACTCCGTGCTGACCTCGAAGCACGTCTCGGAGTGCTTCGACCACCCGATCGGGATCGAGCGGCGCGGCGGCCGCTGGAGCGCCCGGGCCCGCCCATGAGCGCGGTGCGGCGCCCGGGGCCTTCCCCGGGCGCCGCACCTCCTCACGTCTGCGCGCGCCGGCGCGGGCGGCTATCCCTTCCCGTCAGCGCCGCCGTCCTCGCCGCGCTCCTTGGCCGCCTGCTTGCGGAGGTACTCGGTCGCCGCACCGCCGGCCTTGTCGATCGTGTCGTCGTGCGCGCCGCCGGTCTTCTCCTTGGCGAATCCGGCCGCCTTGTCCACCCCGTCGGCGAGCTTCTCGCCGTGGTCCGCGGCGGCCTTCTTGGCCTTGTCGAAAGCGTCCCCGATTCCGGACATTCCGTCCCCCTTCGGCGCGTCCGGCCAGTGTCTCTCCGTACGCGATACCCAGGGCCGCGGCCGATCATGCCCGCTCGGAGCGGGGACCGGGCACGGCACGGCCACCGGACGGGCGCACAGCGGGGGCCGACGGGCGCGCCCCGGGGCCGGGTCAGATGTGCAGCACCAGCCGGGCGATGTTGAAGTAGATGAGCAGGCCGGTGGCGTCGACCAGGGTGGCCACCAGCGGCGCGGAGACCACCGCCGGGTCCACCCCGACGCGGCGGGCCAGCAGCGGCATGCAGCTGCCGATCGCCGCGGCCCAGACGCAGATGGAGATCACCGACAGCCCCACCACCCCGGCGACCATCGGCCCCACCAGGGCCGAGCCGATCACCAGCGCGACGCAGGCCAGCATCAGCCCCAGCAGCAGGCCGACCCGGGCCTCCTTCCAGGCCACCCGGGGCAGGTCGCGCACGCGCACCTCGCCCACGGCCAGGGCGCGCACGATGGCGGTGGCCGACTGCGAGCCCACGTTCCCGCCGGTGCCGGTGAGCATCGGCACGAACAGGGCCAGCGCGGTGACCTCCTCCAGCGTCGCCTCGTAGGCCTGCATGACGTTGACGGTCAGGGTGGCGGCGACGATGAGGAGCAGCAGCCAGGTGGCCCGGGCGCGGGCCAGGCGCACCACGCCGGCGGCCACGTAGTGCCCGGCCACCGGGCTGGCGCCGGACTGGCGGGCGATGTCCTCGGAGTCGGCGGCCTCGATCAGCTCCAGGGCGTCGTCGAAGGTGAGCAGCCCGACGAAGCGGTCCTCGGAGTCGACCACCGGCAGGGCGACCAGGTTGGCCTCCTGCATCAGGCGGGCGGCGTCCTCGGCCGGCTCGGTGGCGCGCACCCGCGGCACCAGGACGTCCACCACGTCCTTGAGCTCGGCCTCGTCGTCGGCGCGCACCAGGTCGGCCAGCTGCACGGTGCCGTCGAACCGGCGGCCGTCGGCGACCACCGGCAGGGTGTAGACCGTCTCGGCGTCGGCGCTCTTGGCCCGCACGACCTCCAGGGCGCGGCCCACCGTCAGGTCGCGGTGCAGGATCACCGTCTCCGGGGTCATGTACCGGCCGACCGAGCCCTCGGGGTAGCCGAGCAGCGCGGCGGTCATCTTGCGCTCGGCGGGGCTGAGCCCGGCCAGGGCCCGGGTGGCGATCTTGGCGGGGGCCTCCCCGATCAGCCGTGCGCGGTCGTCGGGGTCCATCTCCTCCAGCAGGTCGTGGAAGGCCGCATCGCGCAGGCCGACCAGGATCTCCTGCTGGTGGACGGGGTCGAGCTCCTCGAAGACCTCAAGCTCGCGGTCCTTGTCCAGGAGCCGGAAGGGCACGATCGCACGGTGGCTGTCCATGCGTTCCAGCTCGTCGGCGATCTCATAGGGGGCGTGGCCGGCCAGCCATAGGCGGATCCCGGTGAGGTCGTTCTCCTCGATCAACCGGATGAGCTCTTCGCCGTTGTCCTCTTCGGACATCCCGAGCACCCCCCTTGCTCCCTCGTCCGTTGCGGCGCGCGTGTCCCGGACACGCGCGGGCCCGCGGCAGGCACCGTGCGACGGTACCCCCGCCCGGGGGCCCACTCGGGGAAGGCGTCAGGAACGCCAGATGACCACGAGCGCCGTGTCGTCGTTGCCGCCCTTGCCGAGGGTGTCCACGATGCGCTCGATGCCCTTGCGGAAGCCCTGCCGGGACCCTTGGGCCACCATCTGGTCGGCCGCGCCGAGAAGCCGGTCGACGCCCGCGTCGAGGTCCTCGCCGGGGGTCTCGATCAGCCCGTCGGTGTAGAGCATGATCGCGTCGCCGGGGCGCAGGCGGCCCTCCGCCGGCGTGTAGGTCATCTCGGGGATGACCCCGAGCACGACGCCCTTGGCATCGGTAGTCGACCACTGTCCGGCGCCGTTGTCGAACTGGACCGCCGGGGGGTGTCCGGCCGAAGTGATGAGGTAGTCGCCGGTTTCCAGGTCGATGCTCAGGTGCACCGCCGTGACGAATCCCTCACCTTCGGCCGTGCGGACCAGGTGGTCGTTGCAGTAGGCGAGGAACTCCTCGGTGGGCACGGCGCTGAGCATGCCGCTGAAGGCGCCGGAGAGCAGCAGGGCCCGGGTCCCGGCGTCCACGCCCTTGCCCGAGACGTCCACCAGGGCCAGGTCCAGGCGCCGGTCCTGCTGCCGGGAGAGGAGGAAGTCGCCGCCGAAGGAGGACCCCCCGGCCTGGCGCAGCACCGCGCCGGCGCCCCAGCCCGAGGGCAGGTCGGGCAGGCGGCCCTGGGCGCGCAGCCGGTCGCGCAGCTCCAGCAGCATCTTCTCGCCGCCGAAGCCCTGCACGCCCAGCCGCTCGCGCACCCCCGACAGCAGGTAGGCCAGCACCCCGGCGACACCGATGGTGACGGCCAGGCCGGGGCCGACCTGGCCGAAGTCCAGGGCCAGGGCGGTCGCCAGCAGCGCGGCGGCCACCACCCCGAGCAGGAATGCCAGGCTCTTGCGCTTGAGCAGGAGTCCGCCGGCGAGCACGGTGAGGATGACGGCGCTGGGCGGGAACCAGCCGGGTGGGCCCCACACGGCCCCGGCGCAGATCCCCACCGCGAGCAGGACCAGGGTGATGAGCACCAGCCGGTAGCGGAAGAGCACTTTGCGCCGGAGAAAGGCGGCCGCGCGCTGCCAGAGGGAGCGGAGGCGGCGGCTGATCTTCGCGGCAGGCGTGGAGTTCATCGTTCCCGCACCTTAGCGCGGGAAAACCGGTCGAGCACGCCGCCCCGTCGGCAAATCCGGCAGCGGTCTCCAAAAGGGACCATCCGATATCGCGCCTGCGTGCGGCCCGGAAATCGCGCAGAACTCCTCATGGTCAAGTATGGCCGGACGAGCGGGCGCGCGTCAGGCATCCGGCGATCTCACACCCGATTCGGCGGAAAAACCATTCGCCTCCGGCGGGGCGCGGGCGGTAGGAACCGGTCATGGCAGAGTACGCAGATCCCGGCCGCCCGCACTGGTCGGTCCGGCCCATCGAGTCCGACGAGTTCACCGACTTCGCCCGCGTGTGCGGGACGGCGCTGCTCGCCACCCGCGACCCGGCCGACGAGGGGTTCCGCCGCCCGGTCACCGAGCTGGGGCGCACGCTGGCGGCCTTCGACGGGGACCTCATGGTGGGCACCACCGTGGTGCACCCCTTCACCATGACGCTGCCGGGCGGCCCGCGCCCCGTCGCCGGGGTCTCGGCCGTGGGCGTGTGGCCCACCCACCGGCGCAGGGGCGTGCTGACCGCGCTGATGCGCCGCCAGCTGGCCGACGTCCACGCGGCCGGTGAGAGCGTGGCCGCGCTGTTCGCCTCCGAGGGCGCGATCTACGGCCGCTTCGGGTACGGCCCGGCCAGCCGGGCGATCAGTGCGACCCTGCCGGCACGGGAGGCGGCGCTGCGCCCGGACGTGCCGCGCGACCCGTCGCTGTCGCTGCGCCTGGGGACGCTGCCCGAGATGCGCAAGGAGATGGAGCGCGTGCACGGCCTGGCGGCCGCGCGGCGCGTCGGGGAGTTCCAGCGCAGCGGGGCCTGGTGGGACCTGCTGCTGCGGGACGAGCCGGGCGGGCGCGAGGGGTACGGCGCCAAGATGTGCGTGGTGGCCGAGGGCCCCTCCGGGCCGCTGGGGTACGCGGTGCACCGCGCCCGGCCGGGCTGGGACGACTTCGAGATGCCCACCGGGCGCATGCAGGTCACGCAGTTCTTCGCCGTGACCCCGGCCGCCGAGGCGCTGCTGTGGGAGCACCTGCTCGGACGGGACCTGATCCGGGACCTCGAAGTTCCCATGCTCCCCGAGGACACGCCGCTGTTCCACCTGCTCACCGACCGGAACCACATGCGCGCGACGGTCGGCGAGCCGCTGTGGATCCGCCTGGTCGACCTGCCGCGGGCGATGGAGGAGCGCTCCTATGCGGCGCCCGTGGACACGGTGCTGGAGGTGGCCGACCGCGACTGCCCCTGGAACGCGGGCCGGTGGCGCCTGCACGCCGACGGCGCGGGGGCGGCGTCGTTCACCCGAGTGGAGGGGGGCGCGGGGACCGAGCCGGACCTGGTGGTGGACGTGGCCCGGCTGGGAGCGGCCTACCTCGGCTCGACCAGGCTCGCCTCCTACGTCGCGGCCGGCATGGCCGAGGAGCGGACCCCTGGGGCGGCCGCGAGGCTGGACGTGGCCCTGACGATCGACCACGAGCCGTGCTGCTCGGTGATCTTCTAGGCCGCGCCCGGAACCGCGCGGACCGAGGGTCTCCCCCGAGCACGGTGGCCCGCATTCCGACGCCATCTGGAGGATTCCCGTATGCCCGGTGCGCGCCGGGCCCGCCGAACGGTCCGTCCCGCGCTCCGCCCGGTACGGCCGGAAACGGCACCACTCCGGCGGGCCTGGCCGAGACCGGGAGCTCCGGGCGAACGCCGATGGAAATCCCTTGGGCCGCCAGGGGCCCCGGGGATGCACGGCGACCGCGATGCCCCTGTGGACGTACGGCCCGCTCGGGCCGAACCGTCGGCGGTCCGCGGGCACGCCGACCGGCTTCCGTGCCCTCTGCCATGGCCGAACACGGACGGGGCGCCGGGGGATGTTCCCCCGGCGCCCCGTATCCGGTCGCGGGCCGGCCCCGGCCCGCCTGCGGCGGCGGTCCGAGAGCGGTGACGCTCCCGGCGCTTTTCAGCGGCCGCCAACCGTATTACCGTCGCTGCAGGACGTCGCCCCGGCCGAGTTCCGGGGACGTCCCGCCCGGCGGGTCCGCTCCCCGGCAGCGCAGCGGGCCCGCCGATCGCCGACGGAGGCCGGCCTCGGTGCCGTGATGAGGCCCCGTGAAGGGGCGCCCCCTGAAAAGGCACCGCGGCGGCGCTACGGGGACGCTACGGAAGCGGCGGCAGCTCGCCGCTCTCCTCGTAGCGGCTCAGCATGTCGATGCGGCGGGTGTGCCGCTCCTCCCCGCTGTAGGGCGTCTCCAGGAAGCGCTCCACCAGGCGGGTGGCCTCCTCCAGGCTGTGCATGCGCGCACCGATCGCGACCACGTTGGCGTCGTTGTGCTCGCGCCCCAGCACCGCCGTCTCCTCGCTCCAGGCCAGCGCCGCGCGCACGCCCTTCACCTTGTTCGCGGCGATCTGCTCGCCGTTGCCGGAGCCGCCGATAACGATCCCCAGGGAGCCCGGGTCGGAGGCCACGCCCTCGGCGGCGCGCAGCACGAAGGGCGGGTAGTCGTCGACGGCGTCGTAGACGGCGGGACCGGCGTCGGCGACCTCGTGGCCGTGCTCCTTGAGCCAGGCGACCAGGTGCTCTTTCAGCTCGTAACCCGCGTGATCGGAACCAAGATANGCAGGTCAGCGGCGCAGGAACGCCGCGGCCCGCCCCTCCCCGGACGCACCGGGGCGGAGCGGGCCGCTGCAGGCCGCGTCGGCCCGCCTCAGAACACCAGGGTGCCGTTGGCGGCGTAGGCGACGCCCAGGCCCAGAGCCGCGAACAGGGCCATGGACAGGATCGCCACCATGTTCGTGACGACCATGGCCTTGACGTCCTTGCTCAGCGGACCGGCCTTGGACACTTCGGGCTTGCTGCTCACGTCACACCTCGACTGGGGAACCGGGACAAAACGCCATCGATCATCTTATGCGGCCGCCCCAGGTGCCCCGTCCGGCCCCACCCGTCACCGCTGGATGGCCTTGACCTCGCAGAACTCGTCCAGGCCGTGCAGGCCCCACTCCCGGCCCACACCGGACTGCTTGTAGCCGCCGAACGGGGCGAGCGGGTTCACCCCGCCGCCGTTGACCTGGACCTGCCCGGCGCGCAGCCGGCGGGCCACCCGCATGGCGCGGTCGGCGTCGCCGGACCACACCCCGGCCGCCAGCCCGTACTCGGTGTCGTTGGCGATGCGCACGGCCTCCTCCTCGTCGTCGTAGCCGATGACGACCAGGACGGGGCCGAAGATCTCCTCCCGGGCGATGCGCATGTCGTTGGTGACGTCGGCGAAGACGGTGGGGCGCACGTAGTACCCGCGCTCCAGGCCCTCGGGGGCCCCGGCGCCCCCGGCGACCAGCCGCGCACCCTCGGCCGAGCCCGTCTCGATGTACTCCAGCACCCGCTCGCGCTGCTGGGCCGAGACGACCGGGCCCATCCGGGTCCCCTCGTCGGCGGGGTCGCCCGGGGCGTACTTGGCGGCGGCCTCGGCGGCCAGGGCGACCGCCTCGTCGTAGCGGGCGCGGGGCACGAGCATCCGGGTCAGGGCGTTGCAGCTCTGCCCGGTGTTGCGCATCACGTCGGCCACGCCGGCCTTGACGGCGGCGGGCAGGTCGGCGTCGTCGAGGAGCACGTTGGGCGACTTGCCGCCCAGCTCAAGGGCGACCTTCTTCACGGTCGCGGCGGCGACCTCGCTCACCCGCTTGCCGGCGCGGCCGGAGCCGGTGAAGGAGACCATGTCCACCCCAGGGTGCGCGGCGATGGCCTCCCCGACCTCCGGGCCGGTGCCGGTGACCAGGTTGAACACGCCGGCCGGCAGGCCTGCCTCGTGCAGCGCCTCGGCGAGGTCGTAGGCGCTGAGCGGGGCGACCTCGCTGGGCTTGAGCACCACGGTGTTGCCGGCGAGCATCGCCGGGACCACCTTGAGCACCACCTGGTGCAGGGGGTAGTTCCACGGCGTGATGGCGCCGACCACCCCGAAGGGCTCGCGCACCACCACCGAGCTGCCCACCTCCTCGCCGGTGAAGTAGCGCTCGCCCACCTGGTCGACCAGGTCCAGGAAGGTGGAGAACATCAGCAGGGGCAGGCCGATCTGCACCTTGGCCGCGAAGCGCAGCGGCGCGCCCACGTCGGCGGCCATGGTGGCCGCCATCGTGTCGGCCCGGCCGCGCAGCAGGTCCAGGGCCTTGCCCAGGGCGGCGCGGCGCTCGGCCACGGGCAGGTCCGACCAGGCCGGGAAGGCGGCGCGGGCCGCGCGCACGGCGCGGTCGGCGTCGGCCGCGGCCCCGGCGGGCACGGCGTCGATGACCTCCTCGGTCGCCGGGTTCACGACGTCGATGGAGGTGTCGGAGGCGGAAGGCGTCCAGGCGCCGTCGATGTAGAGGGATCGCATGCCGCCCACCTTCCCAGAACGCTGTTAGGTTAATCCGTCCGGCCCCTCCGCACGGACGTCCCGGGCCGCCCGAACGCGGGCGGCCCGGGGCACGGGGCTCGGGCGCTCAGCCCCAGTGGGGAGGCCGGTCCTCCAGCAGGCGCGCCAGGTCGTCCTCTTCCCGCTCCCCCCACGACGAGCCGCGCTCGTCGTCGGTGATGTCGGGAAGGACGGGTGGCCCGTCGTCGAAGTCCGACAGGTCGACCCGCCGCTCGTCGTCAGGTCCGCTCATCGCCGGTCCTCCCGGTGCTGGTCTCGGTACGGGTTCGGGTGGTCGTCAGTCGAAGACGGGCTCGCGGGTGCGGCTGCGCTTCAGCTCGAAGAAGCCGTCGGTTCCGGCGACCAGGAGCACGCCGTCCCACAGCCGTCCGGCCGCCTCGCCCTTGGGCGCGGGGGTCACCACCGGGCCGAAGAAGGACACCCCCTCGACGGAGATCACCGGGGTGCCGACCTCCTGGCCGACACGGTCGATCCCGTCCTGGTGGGAGGCGCGCAGGGCCTCATCGTAATCGGAGGACTCCGCGGCGTCCGCCAGGTCGGCCGGAAGGTCGAGCTCCTTGAGGGCGTCGCGCACCGGCCCGATGCCCAGCTCCTCCCCCTGCACATGGAACCGGTTGCCCAGCGCCGTGTAGAGGTCGCCCACGACCTCGTTGCCGAAGCGCTGCTCGGCCGCGGTCGCGACCCGCACCGGCCCCCAGGCGGTGGTGAGCATCTCGCGGTAGCGCTCGGGCAGGTCCTCGCGGCCCTCGTTCAGCACCGCCAGGCTCATCACGTGCCAGCGGGCCCGGACCGGCCGGACCTTCTCGACCTCCAGCAGCCACCGCGAGGCCAGCCAGGCCCACGGGCACGCCGGATCGAACCAGAAGTCCACGGTCTTGGTGTCGCTCATCGCTTCGCCCTCGTCTCAGGGTCGTCGTCGCTGCGGGGGTCGCTCGGGCGGCCCAGGGCCGCCCGTGCACCACAACCCCGCCACCGCGCGCGGCATTCCGGTTCCGCATACGCGGCCGGGAAGTGGCAGGATCAACGGCGGAAACCGAATCACGTGGGCCGCCGGAGGCGCACCGCGCTCCGGGGGCCGTTTGTCGAGTCCGGCCGGCGATGCCGGCGGCCGGGAAGGGAGCGGTACGTGGCGGGCAATCTGACACGCGACGAGGCACGCGAGCGCGCAAGGCTCCTCGACGTCGCCTCCTACGACGTCGAGCTCGACCTGACCACCGGTGACGCGACGTTCACGTCCACCACGGCGATCCGCTTCGACTGCAGCGAGCCCGGGGCGTCCACGTTCGTGGACCTGGTGGCGCCCGAGGTGGAGTCGGTGGAGCTCAACGGGCGCTCCCTGGACCCCGCCCGCGTCTTCGACGGCGGGCGCATCGCCCTGGAGGGCCTGGAGGCGCAGAACGAGCTGAAGGTGGTCGCCCGGGCGGCCTACATGCGCACCGGCGAGGGCCTGCACCGGTTCGTCGACCCGGTCGACGGCAAGGTCTACCTGTACACCCAGTTCGAGACCTCCGACGCGCACCGGATGTACACCTGCTTCGACCAGCCGGACCTGAAGGCCCGGTTCACGCTCTCGGTGACCGCTCCCCCCGACTTCGAGGTGGTCTCCAACAGCGCGCCGGACACCGAGCGCGCGCCGGTCGAGGGACGCGATGACGCGGTGCGCTGGCACTTCCCGGCCACCGAACCGATCTCCACCTACATCACCGCGCTCATCGCCGGGCCGTACCACGTGGAGCGCGACTCCCACGACGGCATCCCGCTGGGCGTCTTCTGCCGCGCCTCGCTGGCCGAGCACCTGGACGCCGACGCCATCTTCGAGGTCACCAAGCAGGGCTTCGACTTCTACCACCGCGTCTTCGGGATGCGGTACCCCTTCGGCAAGTACGACCAGCTGTTCGTGCCCGAGTTCAACGCCGGGGCGATGGAGAACGCCGGCGCCGTCACCTTCCTGGAGGACTACGTCTTCCGCTCCCGGGTCACCGACGCCCGCTACGAGCGGCGCGCCGAGACGATCCTGCACGAGATGGCGCACATGTGGTTCGGCGACCTGGTCACCATGCGCTGGTGGGACGACCTGTGGCTGAACGAGTCCTTCGCCACCTACTCCAGCGTGCACTGCCAGGCCGAGGCCACCAAGTGGACCGATGCCTGGACCACCTTCGCCAACGTGGAGAAGGCCTGGGCGCTGCGCCAGGACCAGCTGCCCTCCACCCACCCCATCGCCGCCGACATCCCCGACATGCAGGCGGTGGAGGTCAACTTCGACGGCATCACCTACGCCAAGGGCGCCTCGGTGCTCAAGCAGCTGGTGGCCTACGTGGGCGTGGACGCGTTCTTCGCCGGGGTGCGGGAGTACTTCAAGGAGCACGCCTACGGCAACACCGAGCTCTCGGACCTGCTGCGGCAGCTGGAGCGCGCGTCGGGCCGCGACCTGTCGGACTGGTCCCGGCAGTGGCTGGAGACCGCCGGGGTCAACACCATGCGCCCGGAGTTCGCCACCGACGACGAGGATCGCTTCACCTCCTTCGCGGTGCTCCAGGAGGCCGCCGAGGACTACCCGACGCTGCGCGACCACCGCCTGGCGGTCGGCCTGTACGACCGCACCGACGCGGGCATCGTCCGCCGCCGCCGGGTGGAGCTGGACGTGAGCGGGGCCCGCACCGAGGTGCCCGACCTGGTCGGCGAGAAGCGCCCGGACCTGGTGCTCATCAACGACGACGACCTGACGTTCACCAAGGTCCGCCTGGACGACCGGTCGCTGCGCACCGTGGTGGAGGGCGTCGGGGAGATCACCGGGTCGCTGCCGCGCGCGCTGTGCTTCTCGGCGGCCTGGGACATGACCCGCGACGCGGAGATGGCCGCCCGCGACTACGTCCGGCTGGTCGAGTCGGGCATCGGCGGCGTGAACGACGTGTCGGTGGCGCAGATGCTGCTGCGACAGGCCGTGTCGGCGCTGGTGAACTACGCCGACCCGGAGTGGGCGCCGACCGGGTTCGAGCTGCTGGCCGACCGGCTGCGCGACCTGCTGACCGCCGCCGAGCCCGGCAGCGACCTGCAGCTGGTCTACGCGCACGGGTTCGCCGACGCCGCGATCTCCGACGCCCACCTGTCGCTGCTCCAGGGGCTGCTGGACGGCGCCCTGGAGGTCGAGGGGCTGACCGTCGACACCGACCTGCGCTGGACGCTGCTGCGCCGCCTGGTGGCGCGCGGCAAGGCCGGCGAGGAGGAGATCACCACGGAGCTGGCGGCCGACAACACGGCCACCGGCCAGCGGCACGCGGCCGGCTGCCGGGCGGCCATCCCGACGTCCGAGGCCAAGGCCGCGGCCTGGGACCGGATCACCTCCGGCGACATGGCCAACGCCGAGTTCCGGGCCACGCTGCTGGGCTTCACCGAGCCTTCCCAGGCCGAGCTGTTCCGGCCCTATGTCGAGCCGTACTTCGCGCGGCTGAACGAGGCCTGGGAGAAGTGGACCAAGGAGTTCGCGCAGTCCTTCGCCGAGATCGCCTACCCGAGGCACCTCGTCGAGGAGCAGACCCTGCGCCGGACGGACGCCTACATCGAGGCGCAGTCCCCGGCGCCGGCGCTGCACCGCCTGCTGATCGAGGGCCGCGCCACGGTCGAGCGGGCGCTGCGCGCCCGCCGGCGCGACGCCGAGGCCGGCGCCGCAGAGTGACCGCGGCTGCGGCCGCAGCCGCGGTACCCCGGTGACACCGGACGGCGGGGAGGGGCACCGGCCCTTCCCCGCTCACGGCTGTCGGCCGCCGGGCCTCTCGCGGTCCAGGGACAGCGGAAACGGCGGCACGGCCGGTACCCCGCTCGCGCCTGCCGGCCGGGCGGCGGGCCGCCGGGGTGCAGGGAGATGGGCGGCGACGAGAAGGGGGCTCTTTCCCCGGTGTCACCGGTCGGCCGCCGGGCCTCTCGCGGTCCAGGGACAGCGGAAACGGCGGCACGGCCGGTACCCCGCTCGCGCCTGCCGGCCGGGCGGCGGGCCGCCGGGGTGCAGGGAGATGGGCGGCGACGAGAAGGGGGCTCTTTCCCCGGTGTCACCGGTCGGCCGCCGGGCCTCTCGCGGTCCAGGGACAGCGGAAACGGCGGCGCAGCCGGTGCCCCGCTCACGGCTGTCGGCCGGGCGCCGGACCGCCGGGGTGCGAGGGGGTGGCGGCGACGAAGAGGTGGGGCGGTTCCCCGGTCTTGGCTGTCGGCCGCCGGGCGTCTCGCGGTCCGGGGACAGCGGCAACGACGGCACGGCCGGTGCCCCGCTCGCGCCTGCTGGCCGGGCGGCGGGTCGTCGGGGTGCCAGGGGGAGTGCAGCGACGAAAAGGTGGGGCGGCTCCCCGGTCTTCGCTGTCGGCCGCCGGGCTTCTTGCACTCCCGGAACAGCGACGACTACGGCGCGGCCGGTGCCCCGCTCACCGGCCCCGCCCGGACCGCAGGCCGCCGGGCACTCCGCGTTGATCTCGGGAAAAACGACCCTAAAAACGGGCGGGAAGGGTCGTTTTTCCCGAGATCAACGAGAGAACCAGGCAAACCCGGCGGACGGCGGAACCGGGCAGGGAAAAGAGAAACCAGGAACCTAACGAAGTACTACTAGGGGCGCGGTCGGGCCCGGGAGCGTCCGCCCGCGCCCGCCCGCTCCCGCGGCGCACCCACCCGCCGCGCACCGACCAGATGCACCCTTCTGACCTGGGGCAATACGCACCGTCATGCGGCGGGAAGGGCGCGAGCGCGCTGATCGACGCCCGCAGGCGGCCTCCGCGTGCGATCCCGGCCAGACCAGAACGGGATTCGGTAACGCAGTGCCCGTATTGCCCCTGTTCGTCCGCCCACCACCGGAGAAGGAACGGCGCGGCAAGGGCGGGACACCCGTCCGCGCGGGGCCCGATGGCGGCGCCGACCCGTTCTCGGCTACCCGGAGTGACCGGGCGTCCCTCAATCGGGTTCGGTGTGCCGGTAGAGGGGGTACGGGGCACCGAATCCCGTTCTGGTCTGGCCGCCGCCGTACACCCGACCGGCCCCGGGGGCCGCTCCGGGCGCGCGCGAGCCCCGCACCCCCTTCCGACCCCCGACAAACAGGACACCCGGCAGGGCGCGGCAGCCGGAGGGCGCCCCGGGAGGGCCGGTTCTCCATCGATAGTGGCGGTACCACCACGCGATGTGCAGTTGCGTGGTGGTACCGCCACTATCGATGCCCGACCGCCGCCCGGCGCGCCCGGTATGCCCGGAACGCGGACGAGAGGGGCCCCTCCAAGGCCAAGGCGGCGGACCACCCGGCAGCCGACCGCCGAGCCCGGGGAACCGCCCCACCTCCTCGTCGCCGCCGACTCCCTGGCACCCCGCCCGCCCGCCGCCCGGCAAGCAGCCGTGAGCGGGGTACCGGCTGGGCCGTCGTTGCTGCTGTTCCTGACGCCACAGAGCCCCGCCGCCCGGCCGGGGCCCGTGAGCGGGGGACCTGCTGGGTCGCCGCCGCCTCCCCTGGCACCCCGGCGGCCCGCCACCCGGCATGCAGGCCGGAGCGGGGTATCAGCCGCCCCTTCGTCGCCGCCCCCTCGTACCGAAGGACCCCGCCGCCCGGCCGGGGACCGCGAGCGGGGCACCTGCTGCGCCACCCCCTCCGCTGTCGACGCCGCCGGCTCAGCCGCCCCGGCACAGGCCGGCCGTGACCGGCTGGAGGGCGCGGCGCACCGCCGCCGACAGGTGCGGGTCGGCGAACAGCTCGTCCAGCAGCACCGGCTCGCCCTCGGCGCTGGTCAGGGGCATCCGCCAGTTGGGGTACTCGGTCGAGGTACCCGGCTGGTTCTGCATGCGCCGGTCCCCCACCAGGTCGGTCAGCGCCAGGCCGACCAGCCGGGCCGGGGTTCGGGCCAGGTAGGCGTGCAGCGCCGCCACCACCGTGGACGGCGAGGAGACCGGGTCCACGTCCGCGTCCAGCAGGCCCAGCTCCACCAGGCGCCGGCGCCAGGCCTCCACCTGGGCCTCGGCCTCGGCCCGCTCCTCGGCCACCGGGCGCTTGAGCAGCCCCAGCCGGTCGCGCAGCTCCACGTGCTCGGCCGTCAGGAAGGAGGCCACCGGGGGCAGGTCGTGGGTGGCGACGGTGGCCATGCACTCGCGCCGCCAGTCCTCGGGCCGCTTGGGCGCCCCCTCCTCGTCGCGCTCGAACCACAGCACCGAGGTGCCCAGCACGCCCCGGTCGGCCAGGTGCTCGCGCACCCACGGCTCCACCGTGCCCAGGTCCTCGCCGATGACCAGGGCGCCGCTCTCGCGCGCGGTGAGCAGCAGCGACCCCACCATGCCCTCGTGGTCGTAGCGCACGTAGGCGCCCTCGGAGGGGTCGGCGCCCTCGGGGATCCACCACAGCCGGAACAGGCCCATGACGTGGTCGGCGCGCACGCCCCCGGCGTGCCGCATCGACTGGCGCAGGGTCTGGCGGAAGGGGCCGTACCCCTCCTCGGCCAGCCGCACCGGGTGCCACGGCGGCTGCGACCAGTCCTGCCCCTGCTGGTTGAAGGCGTCCGGCGGGGCGCCCACGCTCACCCCCTCGACCAGGGTTCCGCGGTACATCCAGGCGTCGGCGCCGCCCGAGCGCACGCCCACCGCCAGGTCGTGCACGATGCCCACGGGCATGCCGGCGGCGCGGGCGCTGGCCTGGGCGGCGGCCAGCTGGTCGTCGATCACCCACTGCATCCAGCGGTGGAAGTCGACCTCGGGCCAGCGGCGCAGGGCGCGGGACCCCACCTCCTGGCCGGCCACGTCGCGCAGCTCCGGCGGCCAGGACCGGTAGTCGGGGCCGTGCTCCTCGGCCAGGGAGCACCAGGTGGCGTACTCCACCAGCGGGGCGCCCTCGCGCTCCAGGTAGGCCTGGAAGGCGGCCTCGCGGGCGGGGGAGCGCGGCACCTGGTACAGGGCCTCCAGGGCGGCGCGCTTGGCGCTCCAGACGGCGTCCCGGTCCAGGAGGTCGGCGGTGCGCCCGCGCTCGCGCAGGGGGCGGGCCAGGCGCTGCACGGCCTCGCGCTGGGTGGGGTCGAGCCGGGTGTACTCGGGGACGTCCTCGACCCGGATGTAGAGCGGGCTGGAGTAGCGGCGGCTGACCGGCAGATAGGGAGAGGGCTCGAGGGGGATCTCCGGCTCGGTGGCGTGCACCGGGTTGACGGCGGTGAAGGCCGCGCCCAGGTCGCGGGCGCTCCAGTCGGCCAGCTCGGCCAGGTCCCGCAGGTCGCCCAGGCCCCAGGACGCGCGCGAGCGCACCGAGTACAGCTGCGCGGTCAGGCCCCAGGCCCGCCGGTCGCCCAGGGCGGGCGGGGGGTCCAGGCGGTCGGGCACCACGAGCAGCGGGGCGCTCTGCGCCACGCCCCCGCACTCGGCGTGCAGGGAGTGCACCCCGGTGGGCAGGTCGGGGCCGGGGCGGGCCCATCCGCCGTCGGCCAGCTCGACCCAGGCACGGGTGCCGTCGGGCAGCGGCAGGCGGGGCGAGCGGCCGGAGCGTGCCACCACCGCGGGCGGCAGCATGCGGCGGGCCTGGTCGGCCCAGTGGGCCTCCAGGGAGGCGCGCGGGTCGGAGGCGTCCACCCCCAGGGCGGCCAGCACGTGGCGGAGGGTGTCGGCACCGACCCGCACCCGGCGGCCCCGCCAGTCCTCATAGGTGGTCGCAACGCCGTGCTCTTCGGCCAGCCGGGCCAGGTCCGCATCGCTCACAGCACACGATGATGCCGCATGGAGGGCCCTTCGGGCCTTGAACGCCATGCACCGTTCGGGACCGGAACGGACCGGATCCGGGTCCGGTTCGGCCTGCGGAGGGGGTTCGCCGCGTTCTGGGCCGGTGGCCGGAACCGCCGCGGCCGGGGGTCACGGTCCGGCGCGGGCCCGCGCTCTGCCCGCTCACCGGCCGTCGTTCCGGGGGCGGAGCGGGGGCGAGGAGCGGGCCGCCTCTGCGTCGGGGCAGGTCATGAGGTCGGCACCAGTGACCACCGCCCCTCCCCCGCCGCCTTCGCCCTCCCGGGCGGATCCCCGCCCGGCGGTGGGAGGGGCTCCGGACCGCCGACCGGCGATGTCCGTTCTGTCCGGAACCCGAAGAGGACGCGCACAGCGCCGCCGCGGACCGCGCCCCCTGCCCCCGGGCTCCCCTGCTCGGCCCCGCATGCGAACCGTGCCGGGAACCGGACGCCCGGCCGACCGCCCCGCCCCTGCCGTCAGCCCTTCGGCCTACCGGCGGCGGACGCGGCCCAGCGCAGCCTCGCGGGCCGAAGCCGACGCGGGGAGGACCCTTTGCCCAGAGCCAGGGCACGTCCGCTGGAGTGGCGTCATCTCCGTCCCGCCGGTCAAGTGCCATCGCCACGACTCTGAGCCGGTCCCGAGGCGCCTTCGGAGCCCTCAGCGGCGCCCCCGCCCCTCGGCAGACGACCGAAGGCCTCCCAGCGATGGCGGTCACGGCCGCCGACGGTCACACCCACTCCGACGGACTCCGTCCGTCTCCGTACGGGGACGGCACGCGCACCGCCACACCGACGGTCGCCGACCACGCCCCACGATCGGCCGCCCCCAGCGGCGACGCCCGGCGACCGCACCGGCCGCGGAGCCGAGCGGTCCGGTGCCGCCCTCTCAGGCTCCGTGCACGGTCGGTCCGAACGTGTGAACAGCTTCTTCTACCCAAACATGGGACCCTTTAACAATAGGACGAATCGTGTGATTGAGTAGGGCAATGCTCCAGTCCTACCGACGGCTGTTCGCCGTGCCCCATCTCGGGTCACTGCTCTTCTGGTCGCTGGCGGCGCGCATGCACATCGGGGGCATGCCGATCGCGGTCACCTTCCTGGTGGCCGGCTGGACCGGCTCCTACGGACTGGCCGGCCTGGTCGCGGGCGGGCTGACGGTGGGCACCGCGCTCGGCGGGCCGATCCGCGGGCGGATGGCCGACAACCGCCCCAACGACCGCCTGCTGCTGATGTCGGCCCTGGTCTACGGCCTCGGTCTGGGCTCGATGGCGCTCCTGCCGGCCGGGCTGTGGTGGGCCTCGCTGCCGCTGGCGGTGGTCACCGGCGTCTTCCAGCCGCCCGCCACCCAGATCGGCCGCTCGCTGTGGCCGCGCATCACCTCCGGGCCCACGCGGCAGTCCATGTTCGCCGCCGAGGCGACCCTGCAGGAGCTGCTGTTCATCGTGGGGCCGCTGCTGGCCGCAGCCGTGGTGGGCCTGGGCGGCGGCCGGGTCGGGCTGCTCACCCTGGGCGCCATCGCCTGCACCGGGGCGGTCGGCTTCGCGCTCGCGCTGCGTCGGGCCGGGCACACCCGCCCCGCCCGCGACGCCGGGGCCGAGGCCTCCCCGGACGCGGCCCCGCGCCGCACGCTTCTGGCCGACCCCCGCCTGCTGGTGGTGATCGGCGTGGTCATGCTGATGGTCGCCGGGCTCGGCTCGGTCGACCTGGCCATGGTGGCCTGGGCCCGGGAACTGGGCACCCCCGGCTATGCCGGCGGGCTGATGGCGGTCTACGCCTTCGGGTCGCTGGTCGGCGGGCTGATCGCGGGCACCGTGGCGGGGCCGCCGCGGATCGCGCTGCGGGCGTTCGGCGCCGCCGCCGGGGCCGCGCTGCTCGTCCCGCTCCTGCCGCCGGTCCTGGAGCTGCCGACCCCCTGGCTGCTGACCCCGGTGCTGTTCGCGGCCGGCCTGGCGATCGCCCCCACCGTCGCCGCCGTCACCGAGCGCCTGGGCGACCTGGCCCCGCCGGACCGGCGCGGCGAGGCCTACGGCTGGATGACCACCGCCACCACCGGCGGCATCGCGCTGGCCTCGCCCCTGACCGGCTGGCTGATCGACCACGGCGGGGTGGCCCTGGGGGTGGCCGGGGCCGCCGCCCTGGCCACCCTCGCCGCACTGCTCAGCCTGGGGATCAGGACTCCAGGACGGACAGGTCCGGACGGCGGTCCGCCCACGGGCGGGCCCGCTCCAGCTGGGCCGACAGGGACAGCAGCAGGCCCTCCTCCCCCATCCGCCCCGTCAGCATGACGCCGACCGGCAGGCCCCCGGCGGTCCAGTGCAGCGGCACGCTCACCGAGGGCTGGCCGGTCACGTTGAACATGGAGGTGTAGGGGGTGAACGCCGACATCCGGGCGAACTCCTCGCGCGGGTCCTCGGCCGCGAAGTGGCCCACCGGCGCCGGGACCTGCGCCAGAGTCGGGCACAGCAGCGCGTCGTAGGCCTCCAGGCGCGGCATCGCCCGGCGCACCGCCGCCTGGATGCCGCCGGTGGCGCGCATGTAGTCCTCCACCGAGGCCGCGCGGGCCTGCGCCCGCATGCCGCGGGTCAGGGGGCGCAGCCGCGCCTCGTCCTCCTCGGGCACCGGGGTGGCCACCGCCATGCCCGCCCAGACCACCTCGAACATGCGCAGCAGCGAGGCCTCGAAGGGCGGATCGACCTCCTCGACCTCGTGGCCGAGGGAGGCCAGCAGCCGGGAGGCCTCCTCGTAGCCGTCGGCGGCCTCGGGCGCGAGCCGGGCGCCGGGCACCGGCGGCGCCGAGAAGCGGCCGATGCGCAGCCGCCCCGGCTCGGAGCGGGCGTGGTCCAGGAAGGTGCGCGCGTCGGCGGAGGGCGGCGCGGCGAAGTAGTCGCCGGGCGCCCCGCCGGCCATGGCGTCGAGCAGCGCGGCGGCGTCGGCCACGGTGCGGGCCAGCGGCCCGCTGGTGGACAGGCCGATGTAGTCGGGCTGGAGCGGGGCGTTGGTGATCCGGCCCCGGGTCGGCTTGAGGCCGAACAGCCCGCAGACCGAGGCCGGGATGCGGATGGACCCGCCGCCGTCGCTGGCGTGCGCGGCCGGGGCCAGCCCCGCGGCGACGGCCGCCGCGGCACCGCCGCTGGACCCGCCGGCCGAGCGGGAGGGGTCCCAGGGGGTGCGGGCGGGCGGCGCGACGTCGTTCTCGGTGTAGCAGGGGACCCCGAACTCGGGGGTGTTGGTCTTGCCGGTGAGCACCGTTCCGGCCGTGCGCAGCCGGGCCGCGACGTCGGCGTCGACGTCGGCGGTGCGCTCGGCGAAGGCGGCGGACCCGGAGGTCCAGCGCACGCCCGCCACCGGTGTGAGGTCCTTGACCGGGACCGGAACGCCCAGCAGCGGGGGCAGCGCCTCCGGCGTGTCGTGGACGACCCGTTTCTCCGCATTCCGGGCTTGTTCGCGTGCGATTTCCCCGGTGACCGTAATGAAGGCCCCCAGCGCGGAGCCGTACCGCTCGATCCGGTCCAGGTAGTGGTCGGCGATCTCCACCGGGGAGAGCTCGCGGCGGCGCACCGCCGCGGCCTGCTCCAGCGCCGTCAAGTCGTGAATCTGACCCATGGTCGAAGCCTAGACCCCGGGTGCGGCGGCACCGGCCTGGGAACATCTCTAGAGAGGCTGGCCGAAAGGTAAGCCTTCCCTGATATAACCCCGAGGACACGCGTGCACCCGGAATCCACCGGGGAAGAAAAGTGTGAGTTTCAATGGACTAGGACTCGCATATGGATCGAACTACTCTTTCCGATGTGGAATCGGCAACCAGTGAGAAGGACGGCGCACAGCGCCAGGAGACGGCTTCCCCGGCGCCTTTCTTCGTGCCGGCGGGAAGGACGCCCAACCGTACGGCGGGCCCCGAAGGCGCGGCCCGGACGACCTATGGCGATCTGCTCACTTCCAAGGACGCACGCCGCTGGGCCGTTCGCGGAGCCGCCGCGCTCCTGGTCGGCCTGGCGACCGGACTCCTCACCGGCGACTGGCGCATCGGTGCCACGTTCGCCGCGGGCACCCTGGTCGGATTCATCGTGTACGCCTCCCGGCGGCACTCGGAGGTGCCGCGGTGGCGCAAGCCCTCCATGGCCCAGCGGCGCACCGAGGCGCAGCTGCGCGTGATGAAGAAGGTGGGCTACCAGGTGCTGCACGCCCGCGAGGTGCCCGGCGGCAACGGGCAGATCGACCACTTCATCGTGGGGCGGCGCGGGGCGTTCGCCATCGACTCCGAGTCGTGGGACAAGCGGCTCCCGCTCCGCAACAAGCTGGAGAAGCTCTACCACGGGCGGTTCTCCAAGAACGAGCGCATCGACGAGGCGCTGACCGAGGCGCGCGAGGCCGAGCGGCTGATCAGCGAGGAGCTGGGGCGGCAGGTCACGGTGCGGGCGGCGCTGGCGATCTACGGCCCGGGCATGCCCTGGGACAGCCACAACCTGCGCGGTGTGGACATCATCCAGGGCCAGAAGGTGCGCAAGTGGCTGCGTTCGGGCAAGAGCAGGCTCACCGAGAAGGAGATCGAGGAGATCCACCGGGCGGCGCAGAAGGTGCTGCCGGCGCGGTACTGACGGCACCCGGCGGACGCTGGGGGCCGCCGGGCGCCGCGGCGCGCACCGAGGACACGACAGCGACGGCCAGAGCGACGAGACGGAACGGGCGGCACCGGTCGGGACCGGTCCACGAGGGGCGGGGCGCGGGCCCCGCCCCTCCGTCGTGCCCCGCCACGACCGCTTCCACCTCCCTGCGTCTCATTATTCGGACGTCCGATCTTCTGTACCGAGACACGAGCAGGGGGCGCACGGGGCTAAGATCGACGGAAGAGCACGTATCGATCGGGAGCATCCCATGCCAGAACTCCGCTCACGCACGGTCACCCACGGCAGGAACATGGTCGGCGCGCGCGCCCTCATGCGCGCCACGGGGGTAGAGCGCGAGGACTTCGGCAAGCCGATCGTGGCCGTGGCCAACAGCTTCACCCAGTTCGTCCCCGGGCACGTGCACCTGCGCGAGGTCGCCGACGTGGTCGCCGGCGGGGTGCGCGAGGCCGGAGGCGTGCCCCGCGAGTTCAACACCATCGCCGTGGACGACGGCATCGCCATGGGCCACGGCGGCATGCTGTACTCGCTGCCCAGCCGCGAGGTCATCGCCGACGCGGTGGAGTACATGGTCAACGCGCACTGCGCGGACGCCCTGGTGTGCGTGTCCAACTGCGACAAGATCACCCCCGGCATGCTGCTGGCGGCGATGCGGCTGAACATCCCCACCGTCTTCGTCTCCGGCGGCCCGATGGAGGCCGGGCGCGTCACCGTCGTCGAGGGCACCGCCACCAAGGAGCGCAAGCTCGACCTGATCAACCCGATGATCGCCTCGGCCGACGAGAGCGTCTCGGACGAGGAGCTGGCCGAGCTGGAGGAGGCCGCCTGCCCCACCTGCGGCTCCTGCTCGGGCATGTTCACCGCCAACTCGATGAACTGCCTGACCGAGGCGATCGGGCTGGCCCTGCCGGGCAACGGCACCGTGCTGGCCACCCACGTGGCGCGCAAGCGGCTCTACGAGGACGCCGGGCGGCTGGTCGTGGACGTGGCGCGGCGCTACTACCAGGACGACGACGACTCGGTGCTGCCGCTGTCGGTGGCCTCCCCGGCCGCGTTCGGCAACGCCATGGCGCTCGACATCGCCATGGGCGGGTCCACCAACACCATCCTGCACCTGCTGGCGGCGGCCACCGAGGGCGGCGTCGAATTCGGCCTGCCGGAGATCGACGCGATGTCCCGCAAGGTGCCCTGCCTGTGCAAGGTGGCGCCGAACACGGAGAAGTACCACATCGAGGACGTGCACCGGGCCGGGGGCATCCCCGCGATCCTGGGCGAACTGGCCCGCGGCGGGCTCATCGACACCTCGCTGCCCACCGTGCACGGCATGACCGTGGGCGAGTGCCTGGCGCAGTGGGACATCGCCGAGCCCACGGTCTCCCCCGAGGCGGTGGAGCTGTTCCACGCCGCCCCGGGCGGGCGGCGCACCACCAAGGCCTACTCCCAGGACGTGCGGTGGGACAGCCTGGACACCGACCGCGCCGAGGGGTGCATCCGCTCGGTCGGGCACGCCTACAGCGCCGACGGCGGGCTGGCGGTGCTCTACGGCAACCTGGCCGCCGACGGCGCCGTGGTCAAGACGGCGGGCGTGGACGAGGAGCTGATGACCTTCAGCGGCCCGGCGAAGGTCTTCGAGAGCCAGGAGGACGCGGTCGACGGCATCCTGGGCAAGCGCGTGGAGCCGGGCGACGTGGTCGTCATCCGCTACGAGGGCCCCAAGGGCGGCCCGGGCATGCAGGAGATGCTGTACCCGACCAGCTTCCTGAAGGGGCGCGGCCTGGGCAAGGCGTGCGCGCTGGTCACCGACGGGCGCTTCTCCGGCGGCACCTCGGGCCTGTCCATCGGCCACGCCTCCCCCGAGGCGGCGGCCGGCGGCGACATCGCCCTGGTCGAGGACGGGGACCCGGTCAGCATCGACATCCCGAACCGGGGCCTGGTGCTGGAGGTGCCCGAGGACGAGCTGGCCGCCCGGCGCGAGCGGCTGCTCAAGGAGCTGGGCGGGTTCAAGCCGCGCGCCCGCGAGCGGAAGGTGACGCCGGCCCTGCGCGCGTACGCGGCCATGGCCACCTCCGCCTCCACCGGCGCCGCCCGCGACGTCACCCAGGTCGAGGGCTGAACTCCGGGTCGCCTGCGGGCCGCACGGCCCGCAGGCGACCGCCCCGCAGGGCGGCCGACTCCCCTGCGTGGATCGACAGTGGTGGTATCACCGCTTCAGGACGCCGATAGCGGTGGTAGCACCACTGTCGAAGCGCCCGGTGAGCCGACGAAGAACCCGGTAGGACCGTCTCCAGAAGTCCTGCGGGGAGGTCGGGCGCTGTGGGGACCCGCAAGGCCTCCAGCCCCTTCGGGGTCCGGGCGCCGGGGCGGGCGGGGGCGGGCTCAGCCTCCGCCGCAGCAACCGCCTCCGCAGCAGCCGCCGGACGGGGCCGGGGACTCGGCCACTCCCCCGACCGCCACGCGGGACAGCAGCTTCACCGTGTCGCCGTGGCCGTCGGGGCAGGGCGCCGGGGCGCCCGACTCGGCCATCGGACGGGTCAGCTCGAAGGTGGTGCCGCACGCGCGGCAGGCGTACTCGTATCGGGGCATGGCCGCATCCTAGCCGGGCCCGCCGGGGCGGCCGGGCCGGGCGGGACGCCGGTTGAGGCCCCGCCCGGCCGCCCGTGCGGTCAGGCCGCCTGACGTGTCATGTACGGCGCCCACTGGGGGTCGCCGTGCTGCTCGCCGTTGATCAGCCGCCAGTGCAGGCCGCGCGGCACCGTGGGGGTCACGTTGAGCCTCCACCCCAGCTCGTCCAGGAGCCGGTCGGCCTTGCGGTGGTTGCACGGCTTGCACGAGGCCACCACGTTCTCCCACACGTGCGCGCCTCCCCTGGAGCGCGGGACCACGTGGTCGATGGTCTCGGCCCGCTTGCCGCAATAGGCGCAGTGGTGCCCGTCCCGGCGCATGAGCGCGACCCTGGTGAGGGGGATCCGCCTGCGGTACGGGACCCGGATGTAGCGGTGCAGCCGGATCACCGACGGCACCGAGAGCACCGTCGACGCCGAGTGGAGCACCGCGCCCGCGGCGTCGCCGTGCACCACCTCGGCCTTGTCCCGCAGCACCAGGAGCACCGCGCGGCGCAGCGGGAGCGTGGTCAGCGGCTCATAGCTGGCATTGAGCAGCAGCACGTGGCGGCTTACCGGACCGCCCTCCGTTCCGAGCGCGGCCCTCATACCGTCACCCCGGACCTGCGTGTCTCTACCCCGGCCAGCCGATCGGCCAGCCAGGAGACCTCCTTGTGGGCCGGCCTGACGACCGGCGCTGTCGACTCTTCCACACGGACCTCCCGTGGGTGGTTCCCGCCGAGTGACGTCCCGCAATCAGTTTGCTTTGTCCGACCGCTCCCCCGCCACCCCGTTTCTCACCGGCGACGGCGGTCCACTGGGCTCCGATAATCGCGCAGACGGTCCCCGCCGTCCGGGAAGCGCGCCGACCGGAACGGCTTTGCGGCCGCGTCCGGCCGTCCTGAGGGGGGACGCACCCGGGCGGTCACCGCCCGTGGCGCCCCCTTAAGTAGAGTTCGGGCATGCCTGATCTCCGCTACCCGCCGGCCGAGCGCCAGGACCTGGTGGACGAGCTGCACGGGATGCGCGTCGCCGACCCCTACCGGTGGCTGGAGGACCCCGAGTCCGCACGCACCAAGGAGTGGTCCCTGGCCCAGGACGCGCTCTTCGCAGCCGCCGCAGAGGGCTTCACCGGCCAGGAGGGGTTCGCCGCCGACATCCGGGGCCTGCTGTCGGCCGGGTACACCGGCCCGCCGGTCTGGCGCGGCGACCGCTCCTTCTCCATCCGGCGCGCCCCCGACGCCGAGCACGGCGTGCTGGTGACCTCGGCCCCCGGGGAGGGCGAGCGGGTGCTCGTCGACCCCGGCGCCCTGGACCCGACGGGCACCACCACGCTCGACTACTGGCGGCCCGACCGGGAGGGCCGGCTGCTGGCCTACCTCCTCTCCGAGGGCGGGGACGAGGAACCGCTGCTGCGGGTGATGGACGTGGTCACCGGGCGGACCGTGGACGGCCCCATCGACCGGTGCCGGTACTCGCCGGTGGCGTGGCTGCCCGGCGGAGAGGCCTTCTACTACGTGCGGCGCCTGCCCCCCGAGGCGGTTCCCGAGGACGAGCGGCAGTACCACCGGCGGGTGTACCTGCACCAGGTGGGCGCCCCCGTCGAGTCGGACACCGCGGTGTTCGGCGAGGGCCGGAAGATGACCGACTACTTCGGTGTCGCGGTCGGCCGCGACGGGCGCCACCTGCTGCTGACCGCCTCTGAGGGCACCTCCCCCAGCAACGACGCCTGGATCGCCGACCTGAGCGAGGGGCCGCCGGAGGCGCCGCGGCTGCGCCCGGTCCAGGTGGGCGTGGACGCCGAGGCCTCCCCGCACGTGGGCAGGGACGGGCGGCTGTACCTGTTCACCGACCGGGACGCACCGCGCGGCCGGCTGTGCGTGTGCGACCCGGCCGCGCCCGGAGCGGAGAACTGGCGCCCCCTCATCGGCCCCGACCCCGAGGCGGTGCTGGACGACTACGCGCTGCTCGACGGGCCGGGCCTGGACCGGCCCCAGGTGGTGGCCTCCTGGCGGCGGCACGCGATCAGCGAGGTCACCCGGCACGACCTGGAGACCGGTGAGCTGCTGGAGACCGTGCGGCTGCCCGGCCTGGGCAGCGTGGGCGGGCTGATGGACCGGCCCGAGGGCGGACACGAGGTGTGGTTCACCTACACCGACCCCACCACCCCCGTCGGCGTGCACCGGCTGGACGCGCGCACCGGGCAGGTGGAGCGGTGGGCGTCGGCGCCCGGCGCGGACGGGCTGGACCTGCCCGCGGTCCGCACCGAACAGGTGGTGACCGCCTCCCGGGACGGCACACCGGTGCGGATGCTGGTGGTGCGCCCCGACGACGGCGACGACCGGCCGCGCCCCACGGTGCTGTACGGCTACGGGGGCTTCTCCATCTCCATGACGCCCGGCTACTCGGCCACGGTGCTGGCCTGGGTGCGGGCCGGGGGCGCCTACGCGGTGGCCAACCTGCGCGGCGGCCTGGAGGAGGGCGAGGAGTGGCACCGGGCGGGGATGCTCGGGGCCAAGCAGAACGTGTTCGACGACTGCGTCGCCGCCGCGGAGCACCTGGTGGCCTCGGGCACCGCACGCGCGGACGGGCTGGCGGTGATGGGCGGCAGCAACGGCGGCCTGCTGGTGGGCGCGGCCGTCACGCAGCGCCCGGACCTGTTCTCGGCCGCCGTGTCGTCGGCCCCGCTGCTGGACATGGTGCGCTATGAGCGGTTCGGGCTCGGGCGGCTGTGGAGCGTGGAGTACGGCAGCGCCGACGTGCCCGAGGAACTGGAGTGGCTGCTGGCCTACTCGCCCTACCACCGGGTGCGCGAGGGGGTGCGCTACCCGGCGACGCTGTTCACGGTCTTCGACAACGACACCCGGGTGGACCCGCTGCACGCGCGCAAGATGTGCGCGGCGATGCAGCACGCGACGTCGGCGCCGCCGCAGGAGCGTCCGGTGCTGCTGCGCCGGGAGGCGCAGGTGGGGCACAGCGCCCGCTCGGTCAGCCGCAGCGTCGCCCTCAACGCCCACCAGCTGGCGTTCCTGGCCCGGTACACCGGCTTGGAGGCGGGGGCCGCGGTGCAGGGCACGCCGGAGACGGCCCAGGCGGACCCTCTGCTCAAGGGCGGCTGACCCCGGTACGGCCGCCGTCCCCGCCCTCCCCTCTCTTCTCCGGCGGCGCCGCACCGGAGCGGCACGGCAGGGGCGGCGGCCCGGCCGGGCGCCTCCGCGGCGAGCGGGAGCCGCCGACCGGTCGGTCTGCCACCCCCGATACCCTGGGATGCCGTGCCCGGACGGGCCTAACGAGTCGGACCAGGGGGGACGGAAGAGTGCTGGACACGGGGACGCGGACACCGGACGCGCACACCGCCGACGACGAGGGCGGCGCCGCGCCGGCGAAGGGCGGGCGCCACGTGCACCACGCCCAGGTGCGCTTCGCCGACCTGGACCCGCTCAACCACGTGAACAACGTGCAGATGCTGACCTACCTGGAGGACGCCCGGGTCGCGTTCCTCCGGTGGGACTCCGCCGACGGGCCCGCCGGGGACGGCGGCACGCTCGGCGCCATGGTGGTGGCCCGGCACGAGGTCGACTACGTCGCCCCGCTGCTGATGCGGCGGGAGCCGGTGCGCGTGGAGACCCGTGTCACCGAGGTCCGACGGGCCAGCTTCCGTCTGGCCTACGAGATCCTCGACGACGAGCGGGTCTACCTGCGCGCCGAGTCCGTCATCGTCGCCTACGACCTGGACCGGCAGCGCTCGCGCCGGCTCACCCCCGCCGAGCTGGAGTACCTGGAGGGCTACCTGGACCCGGCCTGAGGGCGCGTGGGCCGCCTCCTCGGCCGCGACCGGCAGGCCCCGCAGCGCGCCCTGGAGATCCAGACGGCCCTGCGCCTGCACACCCTGCTGCACGGCGCGTGGACATGGACGGCGACGGGTGGTGAGGACGGGGCCGCTTCGCGGCCGAGAAGCCGTGGCTTCCGGATCCTGCGGTTGCAGCCCCCGGAAAAGGAATCGACAGGCCTGCCGCGGCTTGCCACAGTGAATCACCATGGCACCCTTCGAGGTTCTGACGGCTGCGGACGTGCAGCTCATGCAAGAGGTGGCGCAGCGTGTGACGGCCGTGCGCCCGGACCTGCTGAACAGCGACGCGACATTCGGCGAACTCGCGTGGAACTGGGGAAAGGGGCACGCCGCCGAGGGCGCCTTCTGGCCGCGCAGACTGTGGTTCTCCGGCGGGGAACCGGTGGCGTGGGGGTGGGCGCGGCTCCCGCACCGAGTCGTGCGCAACGACGGGTCGGTCAAGGACGTCACGGACGCCTCCCTGACCTATCTGGTGCACCCCGACCATGCCGGGATGATCGACGAGGTCATCGAGTGGTACGAGGGCGTGGCGGTAGGGACCGACCGCACGGTGGTACCGAGCGCCGCCGACGGGTTCGCCCTGGAACGGTGGGCCGCGCACGGCTACAGGACCGACCCTGCCTCGCTCGGCGACACCGGTGACTGGACGCAGCTGAACGAGCGGGACCTCGGCGAGCTGGAGCATCCGGTGCTCCCCGACGGCTTCCGGTTCCGGACCGCCGACGAGGCGGGGGCGGAGGCGGCGGTCCGGGCCCACGTGGACGCCTGGGCCCCGTCTGCGTACACGGCCGAAAGCTACAGGGGCGTCCGGGGGACGGCGCCGTACCGCGGCGACCTGCACGTCCTGGTCGAGGCACCGGACGGGACGATGGCCTGCTCGACCATCATGTGGCTGGACGAGGCGAACGCGACCGCGGAGTTCGAGCCGGTCGGGACGCATCCGGACTACCGGAGACGGGGGCTCGGCAGGGCGATGCTCCTGCACGGGATGCACCTGGCACGGGAGGCGGGGGCCGGGCACGTGACGGTCGCCTGCCTGGGAGCACCGGGCCACCCGGCAGCGCGGGGCCTGTTCATGAGCGTCGGCTTCCGAGAGCTGTCCCGGGATGCGCCACTCATCAAGCCCGCGTCTGCGGAGTGACAGCCGCCCCCACGGGGAGGGGCGGTCGGCTCCTGACCACGAATCGAGAGTGGTGACATCACCACCTAATCGCACATTCAGTGGCGATATCACCACTCTCGATCGCTCGGCGAACCATGCGTAGCCGACCACAGAACAAAAAACCCAGCGGTAGAGCGCCCGAGCCGGTCTGAGCTGCTGCGGACCACAGGAATCGAAAGGAAACGGCCGACCGGACGGCTCCAGAAAGCACTCGGATCGAGAACGTCAGCGCTACAAATCCCCCGAGGCCGCTGCACCGGCACAAGGCCGACACCACGACGAACTCCGCGGGCCCCGCGTGACCATTCGGAGAGTGGCTACCACAAGCCTGCCCCTCCTTGCATCAGGAGCAGTCATGCTTCCGCACGGCCTACAGTTCCGCAGTGACTATCCCCGCACGTGCGGGGAGCGGAGTCCGCGGTGCCGCCGTAGCCGAAGAGCCGGGGCCATCCCTACGGCGCGGGACTCGCACCGGCATGGAAGGCCTCGCGAAGACCACACTCGGCCCATTCCCACGGGCGTGAGCCTCGCCGACTGTCGATCCGGTCGTGTCCGCCGGCGTGGTGGAACCCTCCGGGCCCCGA
>NZ_ANAD01000240.1 GCF_000341245.1 Nocardiopsis halophila DSM 44494 | reverse complement strand
CCGAGATCAACGGCGAGGAGGGGGCGCGCACCCAGGGCGGGGGCGCCGACCACGCTGCAGCGGTCGCACCACCCACAAGGACGCGGCCGATAGCTCCACCACCCCAGCGGACACGACCGTCGATCCGCATGGCGCCGGAGAATCATCCAGGAGCGGCGCAAGGCCGATATCGAGTCCATCCAGTCCTGGGAACCATCCCCGCGCGTGCGGGGAGCGGTCACTGACCAGGGGGTCGTCGTCTTCGGGGCGCTTTTCTGCGCCACTTTACGTGTCCCGGCCCTTCACCACCTGACGAATGCCCACCCCCCTCGTTGGCGAACCCGGTCGCCTGCGCTCGGCGCCGCCCCTCCTAGGCTGGCCGG
Source organism: Nocardiopsis halophila DSM 44494 (assembly GCF_000341245.1). GTDB lineage: Bacteria > Actinomycetota > Actinomycetes > Streptosporangiales > Streptosporangiaceae > Nocardiopsis_A > Nocardiopsis_A halophila. Next base: position 13,664 of record NZ_ANAD01000240.1, on the reverse strand, counting down.
GTGCGGGTACGGAATCGTTGGGTCATCCTGTGCATCAGCATGGTGGCGCAGATCGCCAGCGTCGCCGCCATGTACGGGGTTCCCTACGTCCTCCCCCACCTCCGGGACGCCTACGGGCTGTCGACCGCTCAGGCCGGGATGCTGGTCGGGCTTCCCGCGTTCGGGCTGCTCATCACGCTGCTCGCCTGGGGCGTCGTCATCGACCGGGTCGGCGAGCGCCCCACCATGGCCCTCAGCCTGGCGCTGACCGCCGGTTCGCTCACCCTGCTCCCCCTCGCCTCCGGCCCCTGGACACTCGGCGGCGTACTTCTTCTCTCCGGCGCCGCCGGCGGGCCGGTGAACGCGGCGAGCGGGCGCCTCATCCTGTCCTGGTTCGCCGCCCGCGAGCGCGGCCTGGCCATGGGCATCCGGCAGTCCGCCCTCCCCCTGGGCATGGGCCTCTCCGCCGTCGTCCTGCCCAGCGCCGCCGAGCACTGGGGATTCATCGGTGCGATGCTGCTCCCCGCCGCCCTGGCCGCGGTCGCCGCCCCCGCCGTGCTGCTGCTGTCGGCACCCCCGGAGTCCCCGGAGCCCGCGTCGTCCCCGGCGCCCCCTCCATCCCCCTCAAAGCCCACCGCCACGGACGAGGCGGCCGGGAAGCACACAGGCGAGGCGGGCGCCGAAGACCCCGCGCCCCGCCCCCGGCACGCCTCCCCCTACCGCGCTCCGACCATCTGGCGGGTGCACGGGGTGAGCATGCTGCTGGGCGTCCCGCAGATCTCCCTCATGGCCTACGCCCTGGTCTACCTCGTCCAGGAGCACGGCTGGTCCGCCCCGGCCGCCGGCGCCGTGGTGGCCGCCGCGCAGGTCCCCGGCGCCGTCGGCCGGCTGCTGCTCGGCCTGCGCTCGGACCGCACCGGCGAGCGGATGCGCCCGGTGCGCACGCTCGCCTCGGTCTCGACCTGCTGCCTGCTGCTCCTGGCCACCGCGCCCGCGCAGGCCCCCTGGACCGCGGTGCCGCTGCTGCTGGTGTGCCTGGTGCTGTCGATGAGCCACAACGGGCTCACCTTCACCTCGGTGGCCGAGATCGCCGGGACCACGTGGGCAGGACGGGCGCTCGCCACGCAGAACTGGCTCCAGGCCGTCAGCACCACGCTCACCCCGGTGCTGATGGCGCCGGTGATCGAAACGGCGGGGCTGCCCGCCGTGTTCGCCGCCTGCGCGGTCTTCGCGGCGGCGGCCGTGGCCGCCGTCCCGGTCACTTCAAGGAGATCGTGACCGTCTCGCCCCCGTCGTCGTCGCGGTCGTCGCGCGCGGCGGCCTCCGACGCGGAGGCGACGGTGATCCCGGTGGGGTCCTCGACCTGCGGCCGGTCCTCCTCCTCGGGCACGTTCACCATGCTGTGCGCGGCGTAGACCAGGTACTCCCACAGCCGGGCGTCGAGTTCCCGGGGCAGTTCGAGGGAGTCCACGGCGGCGCGCATGTGCTCCAGCCAGCGGTCGCGCTCGGCCGCGCCGATCCGGAACGGGAAGTGGCGCATCCGCAGCCGCGGATGCCCGCGCTGCTCGGAGTAGGTGCGCGGCCCGCCCCAGTACTGCATGAGGAACAGGCGCAGGCGCTCCTCGGCCGGGCCCAGGTCCTCCTCCGGGTACATCGCCCGGAGCACCGGGTCGCCGGCGACCCCCTCGTAGAAGCGGCGGACGAGGCGGGTGAACGCCTCCTCGCCGCCGACGGCGTCGTAGAACGTCACTTGGTCATCGCGCGCGGAAGTCATAATCGGCTGCCAGCTTATGCGCACCTGCCGCCGAGGGCGAGTCCGGCGGCGGACGGGGCGGGGGTCGGGAAGGGAACGGGAACGGAACGGCCGCGTGCCCGCGAACGGCACGCGGCGGGCACCCCGCAGGGTGCCCGCCGCGCGTATGCCGGACCGTTCGCGCTCGTGCTCAGCCGCGGGTGAGCTTGCGGTGGGTGACGGCGTGCGGCCGGGCCGCGTCCGCACCCAGGCGCTCGATCTTGTTCTTCTCGTAGGACTCGAAGTTGCCCTCGAACCAGAACCAGTCCGAGCCGCCCTCCCAGGCCAGGATGTGGGTGGCGACGCGGTCGAGGAACCAGCGGTCGTGGGAGGTGATGACGGCGCAGCCGGGGAAGTCCAGCAGCGCGTTCTCCAGCGACCCCAGCGTCTCCACGTCCAGGTCGTTGGTGGGCTCGTCCAGCAGCAGCAGGTTGCCGCCCTGCTTCAGGGTGAGCGCCAGGTTCACCCGGTTGCGCTCACCTCCGGACAGCACCCCGGACGGCTTCTGCTGGTCCGACCCCTTGAAGCCGAACGCGGCCACGTAGGCGCGGCTGGGGATCTCGACGTTGCCGACCTGGATGAAGGCCTCACCGTCGGACACCGTCTCCCACACGTTCTTGGTGTCGTCGATCCGGCCCCGGTACTGGTCGACGTAGGACACCTTGACGGTGTCGCCGACCGAGATGCTGCCGGAGTCCGGCTGCTCCTCGCCGACGATCATCTTGAACAGGGTGGTCTTGCCGACGCCGTTGGGGCCGATGACGCCGACGATGCCGTTGGGCGGCAGCGAGAAGGTCAGGTCCTCGATGAGGACGCGGTCGTCGAAGCCCTTGGTGAGGTTCTTGACCTCGACCACGGAGCTGCCCAGGCGCGGCCCCGGCGGGATCTGGATCTCCTCGAAGTCCAGCTTGCGCGTCTTGGCGGCCTCGGTGGCCATCTCCTCGTAGCGCTGCAGACGGGCCTTGCTCTTGGTCTGGCGCGCCTTGGAGTTGGAGCGCACCCACTCCAGCTCGTCGGAGATCCGCTTGGCCTGCTTGGCGTCCTTCTGGCCCTCGACCTTGAGGCGGGCGGCCTTGTTGTCGAGGTAGGTGGTGTAGTTGCCCTCGTAGGGGTAGAAGCGGCCGCGGTCCAGCTCCAGGATCCACGTGGCGACGTGGTCGAGGAAGTACCGGTCGTGGGTGATGGCGACGATGGTGCCGGGGTAGTTCGCCAGGTGCTGCTCCAGCCACTGCACGCTCTCGGCGTCCAGGTGGTTGGTGGGCTCGTCGAGAAGCAGCAGGTCGGGCTGCTCCAGGAGGAGCTTGCACAGCGCCACGCGGCGCTTCTCACCGCCGGAGAGCTGGCTGATCGAGGCGTCGCCCGCGGGGCAGCGCAGGGCGTCCATGGCCTGGGCGAGCTGGCTGTCCAGGTCCCACGCGTTGCGGTGGTCCAGCGCCTCCTGGAGCTTGCCCATCTCTTCGAGGAGCTCGTCGGAGTAGTCGGTCGCCATCTTCTCGGCGACCTCGTTGAAGCGCTGCATCATCGCCTTGGTCTCGGCGACGCCCTCCTCGACGTTCTCCAGGACCGTCTTGTCCGCGTCGAGTTCAGGCTCCTGGGCGAGCAGGCCCACGGTGAACCCGGGCATCAGGCGCGCCTCGCCGTTGGACGGCTGCTCCAGGCCGGCCATCACCTTCAGCAGGGTGGACTTGCCCGCGCCGTTCGGCCCCACGACACCGATCTTGGCTCCGGGAAGGAAAGAGCCCGATACGTTGTCCAGGACGACTTTGTCGCCGTGCGCCTTGCGCACGTCTTTCATCGTAAAGATGTACTCCGGCATGCCTCCAGCCTAGGGCGTTCGCGCATGTGCCCGGCACATGCACGGAGCGCGATCGGGTCCCTCACGGGTTCAGTGCGGCGGGCCGTCCCCCTCGGGGGCCTCAGGCGGCCCGTCGGGCCGCCCGGCCCCCTCGGGCTCCGCGGATGCTCGAGGCCCTTCGGACGGCCGGAACACGGACCGCTGGGGCGCGGGAGGCCCGGACGCCGGCGGCGCGGCGGGGCCCGGCTCCGCCGGGGCGTTGCGCTCCAGCCACTCGGGCGTGACCGGCCGCCACCGCTTCGGGGACACCCCGTGCGCCAGCGCCTGGCGGATCAGCGCCGCCATCGAATAGCGGGGGGCCAGCCGGGCGACCCGGTCCAGGGCGGCCCCCGCGAGCGCGGCGTCGCCGCCGAGCCAGGCCGCGAAGGCCAGCAGGGACCCCGGGGCGGCCGCGTAGGCCGGGTCGGCCATGCGGAACACGCGGCGCCACAGGTCGGCGTGGAGGGCGGCGTCGTCGGCGCGGATGCGCACCCACGCCTCGTCGCGCACCCGCACCGACAGCAGGAGCAGGGCCAGCCAGGCCACCCGGTCGGCCCCCTCCGGGGCGCGCCCGGCGAGCGCCCCGGCCACGGCGGCGCGCACCTCCCGCAGCCCTTCGGCGCGGAAGGCGGAGGCGAAGGCGGCATGGCCGCCGGGGTCGCGCGTGCTCCACATGCGGGCGCAGCGGGCCTCGGCGGCGGTGGTGGCGCGGTCCATCCGCGCGCGCTCGGGGCCTTCCACGGGGGCGACGGAGGCGGGCGCAACGGGGGCGGGGCCGGCCTCGGCGGCCCCGGGGAGCGCCGTGCCCGGCGACGGCGTCTCCCGTGCCTCCGCGAGCGCGGGCGGCACCGGCACGCCGGGCGGTGTCCGCAGCGCGGGCGCGGCAGAGGCGGCCGGGTCGGGGAAGGGCGCCCCCTCGGCCGGGCAGCAGTCGACCGAGGGGCACAGGTAGGACCAGTAGCGGCCGTCGGTGACCCGCAGCGCGTCGCGCAGCAGGATGCCCTGGCGCAGGACCGCCTCCCGCAAGGCGTCCATGCGCGGGGTGATCCGCTCGGGAGGGCCGTAGCCGACGGCGAGCGCCGCGGAACAGCCCTCGTCGGCGAGCGTGTCGGCCACCGTGCGGGCGAAGGCGTCGCGGGGCTCGTCCGCGGGGGCGCACAGTGCCAGGCGCACCCGGTTGGAGGGACCGGTGAGGCCGAGCACGACCACGGAGTCGTCGGGACGGCGCCCGACCAGGCCGGGGACGGCGCGCAGGACGTCCTCGGGGGTGCGCAGGGACAGTACGGGGGCGGCGTCCGGAGTGGCTGCGGACGGGGGAATGCGGTCATCGGAGCTCATGCGCACCACTGTGCTCGCGTGCGCGCGCCGAGCGGGGACGGACGCGCGCCCTGTGGACGACGGCCCGTGGACGAGCGCGCTGTGGACGACGGGCCCGTGGTGGCCCCGGGCGCTCTGCCCGGCCCCGGATCAGGAACCGCGGGCGGTCCGGCGCGCCGGGGCCTCGTCCGCCCGGTGCTGGTCGGGGATCAGCCCCTCCCCGGTCATCGGCAGGCGCACCCGGTCGCGGCCGGCGTCCTTGGCCCGGTACAGCGCCAGGTCGGCCAGGGCCAGCAGGTCGACCAGGTCGTCCCCGTGCACGTGGAGCAGGGCCACCCCGATGGAGACCGTGACGTCGACCGGGACCCCGTCCACCTGCGGCCGCAGCACGCTCACCCGGCGGCGCAGGCGTTCGGCCACCTTGCAGGCGTCGGCCAGGTCGGTCTCGGGGAGCAGGACGACGAACTCCTCGCCGCCGAACCGGCCGATGACGTCGCGCGGGCGCAGCTGCCCGTGCAGGGCGTCCGCCACGGCGTTGAGGATCCGGTCCCCCACCAGGTGCCCGTAGGTGTCGTTGACCCGTTTGAAGTGGTCGATGTCGATGATGAGCACGGCCGCGCGCAGCCGGTCGCGGCGGGCCTGCCCGACGACGGCCCCCGCCTCGCGCTCCCAGGTGGTGGCGTTGAGCAGGCCGGTCTTGGGGTCGTTGCGGGCCGCCTCCTGGAGCTGCTGGTACATCAGGCTGCGCTGGAGCAGCAGCACCGGCGGGAGGGCGATGGCCAGGAGCAGCACCGACAGGCCGGACAGGATGGCCACGGTGATGCCGACGCACAGCTCCACGCTGTCGACGGTGACCGCCTCCCTGTCCCACAGCAGGCGGCGCCAGGGGGCGTCGGGGGCGCTCAGGCGGACGGCGACGGTGATGATCGCGGTGTTGAGGACGGTGAACAGCGCGCAGCACACGAAGGCCAGCAGCGCGCCGGAGGGGGTGAAGAGGACCTCGGGGACGGCCCGCTCGGTCTGGCCCGCGGGGATGCCGGCGGCGGCGTGGAAGAGCCATGACGACGCCGCCCCGGCGAACGCGACCGAGGCGGCGTTGAACACCCTGCGATGCACCATGGTCCGGCGTATCCGGAACTGCATGAGCAGGTAGACGGGGACGGGGATGAGGAGCGAGTAGACGGGGGGCAGGAGCAGCAGGGTCGGTATCCACCAGGCGCCGAAGAGGTCCCGGGTGAGGCCGGAGGGGGTTCCGAGGCGGCGCATCGCCTCCACGCACAGGGCCGCGCACAGGACCAGGGCCGAGAACAGGAGCGTGTCCCGGAGCCGGAGGGGCGCGGCGGCCGCGGCGGGGACGAGCGCCCCGACGGCGGCCAGGAAGACGGCGCCCATGAAGGCGAGCATGGGGGGCGACTGGCCGAAGACGGGCCACCCGCGCACCGTCTTCACCAGGGACCGTGCGCTGGGCGCGACGCACCGCTCGGCCACCGCCACCTCGACCTCCCCCGATCGCACCCGACCACTCGCACCGCGGACGGGTGCCCCCGCCCCTGAATTACAGCCAGTGACACCATAATCGCCGCTTGTGTTGACGCGAGCGGAAACCCCTACATTCAGCGCTGCCACCCCCTGGGAAGAGGCGGCTTTTCCCTCGAACGGGACCAATGCTCCCTGGGGAGCCAATGAGAGCTCCACCACACGGCGGCGGCACCGCCGCAACCGGGCGGCCCGGTTCAGGAGCGACAGCCCCGCCGAAAGACTCGACCGAGACCCGCTCGTGCAGCGCGGTCCGCCCCGCGTCTGCGGCCCGTCCTCCCCGCCGACCGGAGTCGCCGTGCACGGACCTGCGCGCGGAGGCCGCGGGGCCCATCGACCGGGGAAAACACGAGGCCCACCGCCCCCATGCGGGGAACGGTGGGCCGATGGCCTCTGCCCGGGGCTACTCGGACTTGGTCGCCAAAGCCGCTTCCAAGGCCTCCTCGAACCGGCGGTACCTGGCCAGCTCCTCCTCGACAGGGGCGACGACGCCTTCCACCGCGGCCTCGGCGACGACCTCCTCGGCCCTCGCCTCCACGGTCTCCCGGCGCTTGGAGGCGGCCACGCCTACGAGGTTCCTGCACCCCACACCGGTCAGCCAGCCGACCGCCAGGGCCGCGACCGCCACCGCCGCCGCGAGGCCGAGGAAGACCGGGGAGTCCAGGGCGGCCAGGCCCGTGATGCCGCCGCCCAGCCAGCTCACCAGCACGAACGCCGCCCAGGCCAGGCCGGCCCCGGCGAGGGCGACCAGCGTGTACTGCAGCGCGCGCACCGCCGACCACCAGCCCGGACCGTCGACGCCCTCCGGCAGCGACCCCGCCACGGCCGTACCGAGCCGCCCGGCCAGACCGGTGACGCCGCCGCGCGCCGCCGTGCGCAGGCGCTTGGGCCACGGCGCCGGAAGGCCCTCCCCCACGGCCTCGGCCGTGTCCACGGCCGCCTGCTCGATCTCGGCCTCCTGCGGCTCGATGGGGCGGGCCGAGACCTCGCCCTCCGTCTCGCGCAGGAAGTCCATCCGCGCCAGCCGCACCGGGTCGCGGCGCAGCCGCCCCAGCCACCGGGTGACCGGCCAGCCGACCCGGCGCGCCCCGTGCAGCTCGTAGGCGGTCTCCACCGAGTCCGCCAGCGCCGCCGCCCCGCACGCCTCCATCAGCCGGCCCACCAGCCGCGCCCGGTCCTTGTCCGGAACGCCCTGCGGCGCGGGGCCCTCCGGCCCGCGGTAGCGCTCGAACCTGCCCGCGACCCCGTCCAGGTCGGCCACCAGCCGGTCGATCAGCGCGCGGCGCCCGACCACCGTCTCGGTCAGCAGGTCCCGCAGCTCGCGGATGCCCTGCCCGGTCAGGGTCGAGGTGGTCAGCACCCGCGGGTGCACCCCCGACTCGGTCTCCAGCAGGCGGCGCAGGTCGGTCAGGAGCTCCTCCAGCTCGTCGGGCTCCACCCGGTCGACCTGGTTGAGCACGGCCACGGTCACCGCCCCGTACCCCGACATCTCGGCCAGGTACCGGTGGTGCACCGCCGCGTCGGCGTACTTCTGCGGGTCGAGCACCCACACCAGCAGGTCCGCCGCGCCGATCAGTCGGTCGGCCTCGGCGGTGTGCATCGCCCGCACCGAGTCGTGGTCGGGCAGGTCCAGCAGGATCAGCCCGGACAGCTCCGAGTCGTCCCGGTCCAGCTCGCTGGTGCGCGAGTGGCGGTGCCGCGGCGGCACCCCCAGCCACCCCAGCAGCTCGTCGGCGCCCTCGTTGCCCCAGACACAGGCGTGCGCGCTGGAGGTGGTGGGCCGGGTGATGCCCACGCGCGAGAACTCCAGCCCGCACAGCGCGTTGAACAGCGACGACTTGCCGCTTCCGGTGCCGCCGGCCAGCGCGACCACGGTGTGCGCCGCCGACAGCCGCAGCCGCCCGCCGGCGTGGTTGAGCAGGTGGCGGGCCCGAGCGGCCTCCTCGGCACCCAGGTCGTCCCCGCCGATCTCCAGCACCGTGGCGAGGCCGTCGAGGCGCTCGATGAGCTGCTCGCGCGTGGTCTCCGGCATCGGCTGCCAGTACTCGCGCGTGGTGGGCACGTAATCGTCGTCATCGTCGGCGAACGCCGAGACCGGGGCGGGGGCGGGCTCCTGGTCCGCCTCGTCCCACCGGGCGGGCTCCTCATCGGCCCGGTCGTCGTGCGCCGCATCGGCGAGGGGCGCCTCAGGGGCGTCGGGGGCCCCGACGCTCTCCGCGCCCTCGACGGATTCGACGGGCTCGACAGACTCGACGGGCTCGTCCACCTCAGCCGCAGGGGCGGGGGGCTCCTCGGCGGTCCCTCGCTCCTGCGCGCCCGCGGCCGGGGACCCGGCCGGTTCCGCGTCCTCGGGACGGCCGCCGGGAGCCGTGTCGCGGGCGGCGGGCTCCTCGCCGCGGTCGGCCGCATCGGCGCCGCCCGCACCCTCTGCGCCGCTCGTCGCGCCCGTAACGCCTGTGTCGCCCGTACCGTCCGTGTCGTCCGCGCCGGAACGCCGGGCCTGGTCCGCCTCCTGCTCGACCCGGGGCCTGCCCGTCTCCGGGTCGACGGCCGGGAACGAGCCGGTGGGCCTGCGCCCGGCGATGCGCGTGTCGGCGTCGGCGTCGACCGCCTCGGCCAGGCTCCCCACCCAGCCGGCGAGGCCGTCGGGGTCGTCGAAGTCGCCCTCGCCGCGCGCGGCGTCCGCCTGCTCGGCACCGTCGCCCGCCTCGGACCCGTCGGCCCCTCCCTGCGGGGCGCCCTCGGCCGCGGGCTGCGCCCCTTCGGTCTCGGACCGCCTGCGGCGCGGGGCGGCGTGGCGGCCGCGCGAGGGGCGATCGCGCCGCTCCTCCTCCCGGTCCCGGCCGGGGGCCGGCGCGCCGCCGCCTTCCGCGCCCTCCCCGGCCTCCGGGGCGGCACCGCTCTCACGTCCCTCGTCGGCCGGTCCCCCACCGGCCGCGGCCCGGTGCGGCGCGAAAGCGCCCGCGGGCCCGCCACCGCCCTCGTCGAACCGGTCCACGGCCCTGCGCAGCGACGGGTAGGAGCCCGAGTCGGCACCGTGGTCCACGTGCTCCGGCGGCTGCTCCGCGTCCGCGGGCGCCTCCTCCCCGGGGCCGTCCGCGTCCGCCCCTGCCGCGGCGCTGACGGGGCCCTCGTCCCGCCCGCCGTCACCGGAGCGCTCGTCGACGGCACGGCGCAGCGACGGGTAGGCGCTCTGCGGCCCGGACTCCGGCCGCGACGGCGGCCACGCATCGCCCTCGGGCTCCGCCGAGCGGGACGGGGCCGAGTGCAGCCAGCCGGCGTCGCCGCCGGCCGGAACGACGTACCCGGTCCATTCGCCCGCGCCCGGGCCGGAGGGGCGCTCGCGGTCCGCGGGCGCCTGCGGCTCCTCATCCGCCTGGGCGGGGTTCCGGTGAGTGGTCATCGCGCAATCTCAAGGTTGTACGTGGCTTGGTAGAGCTGGACGGCGTCGTCCTCGCCGGGCAGGCCGGCCGCCGAGAGCGCGTCGGTGAAACGCGCCTTCTCGGTGCTCAGCAGCCCGCCGATCCGCCCTCGCAGGTCGTCCCGGGCCGCGACACCTATGCTACGCAGCGATTCCGCTCCGAAGAGCCCTTTCAGCAGCCGTTGCGGCGAGGGGCCCGAACCGCGCCTGGCCTCGTCGAGCCGCGGGTAGCCCAGCAACTCGACGATCAGCACCAGAGTGAACGCCTCCTTGTCGAAGGTGACGAATTTGGCGACGCTGCGCTTGGTGGCCCCGTCGGCGGTGATCATCGAGGCGACGGTGTCCTGCCACTCGGCGACGGCCGTGCGCACCCGCGCGGGGAAGCCGTCGGCGCCCTCCCCTTCGCAGGCCTCGGCCAGCCGCGCCCCTCCGGGCACCTGCGCCCAGGACTCCGCGACCCGGTCGGACGCGCGCTGGGCGGCGGCCACCACCAGCGCCTCCAAGGCGCCGCGGACCGCCTCCTGGAGCGCCTCCACGCGCGGTGCCGCGGCCTCGGCGGCCTTCGCCTTGCGCTTCCCGCGCAGCCGCAGGGTGCGCATCAGCTCGCCGCTGGCGGCGATGTCCTGCCAGCGCGCCAGCAGGTTGCCGCGCAGGAGCGAACCGTCCTCGAGGGCCTCGGAGATCTCGTCGGCGGCCTCTCCGTAGGCCGAGCGCACCGAGGCCTCCAGGCCCTGCCCGACCTCCACCTGTACCTCGACCTGGCGGGCGAGCTCGGGCACCCGGTTGCGGAAGCTGTCGATCACGCCGATGAAGGTGCGTCGCGACACCCGGGCGCGCTCGCTCAGGTCACCGGCCACGTCGGCCAGGTAGAAGCGGATCGGGTCGGCCACGTTGGAGGTGAAGCGCTCGCCCTCGATCTGGTCGGTCTCGGGGATGGTGAACCGGGACGCCCCGCCCAGGCCGTTGGCCTCCAGCATGGCGCCGAAGTGGTCCAGCAGCTGCTGTCGCCCGCGCGCGGGCACCCGGGAGAGCACCACCGCCATGGAGGTGTCGCGGTCCCGGGCCACCTGCAGGAACTCCCACACCCGGGCGTCGGCGTAGCGGCGGCTGGTGGTGACGAACACCCACAGGTCGGCGGCGTCGAGGAACTTGGCGGCGAACTCGTGGTGCGCGGCCACCGCCGAGTCCACGTCGGGGGTGTCCAGCAGCGCGACGCCCTTGGGCATGGACTCGCTGGCCGCCAGCACCAGCATCCCGTCCTTGCCGGGCATGGCCAGGCCCTGCTGGCGCACCCGGGGCAGGGTCGGCAGGAAGGAGGCCTCGCTGAACCAGTCGACGTCGTCGGGGTGGCAGGCCAGCACCGGGCTGTTGGTGGTGGGCCGGCGCACCCCGGTGGTGGTGACCTGCTCCCCGACCAGACTGTTGACCAGGGTGGACTTTCCCGCGCCGGTCGACCCGGCCACGGCGATGAGCAGCGGGGTGTCGGGGCGCCGCACCCGCGGCAGCACGAAGTCCTCCAGCTGGTGCAGCACGTCGGCGCGGGCCGAGGCGCCCTCGGCCGCGCCGGGCAGGTCCTCGGCGAACTCCAGGCCGCGGATCCGGGTGCGCAGGTTCTCCAGCACCGCCTCGAAGCGGGTGTCGCCGGTACCCCGTCCGCGGTGCTTGGCCCGCCCCGGGCCTCCGTCCCGCGCGGGCCCGGCCGCGGGCGGCCCCGGGGAGGCGGCCAGGGCGGAACCGGGCTCCGGACCGGCGCCGCCGAACCCGTCGTCGGCGTCGGCCACGTCCGGAACTGCAGGCGGCCGAGACATCGCGCTTCCGCCCCTCTCGTCGTCGGTCCAGGTCGCGGATCCCGGGCCCTGGGGCCCGGAGCCCGTGGTCGTCACCGGAGGTCGCCCGCGGCGGGGTCCGATCCCGCGCGCCCCGCGGGTTCCCCCGCCCCCCAGTGCAGTATGTCAAGTTCCCGGGCCGCGTCGACCACTTCACCGATCACGAGAACCGCCGGCGGGCGGACCCCGGCCTCGCGCAGGACCGGCCCCGCGGTCTCCAGGGTGGCGGCGGTGACCCGCTGGGTGGGAAGGGTCGCGTCCTCCACGGCGGCGACGGGGGTGGAGGGCGCGCGGCCGTGCCGGACCAGGGCCTCGGCCACGGCCTCCGCCCGCTCGACGCCCATCAGGACGACGATGGTCCCGTTGGAGCGGGCCAGGGCCTCCCAGTCGACGGTGGAGCGCTCGTCCTCGGGCGGCACGTGCGCCGAGACCACGTGCACCTCCTGGGAGACGCCGCGGTGGGTGGCGGGCACGCCGACGCTGGCCGGGGCGGCCAGGGCGCTGGTCACGCCGGGCACCACGGTGACCGGGACCCCGGCGGCGGCGCAGGCGGCGGCCTCCTCGCCGCCGCGGCCGAAGACGAAGGGATCGCCGCCCTTGAGGCGCACCACGAACCGCCCCTCCTTGGCGCGCTCGACCAGCAGGGTGTTGATGTCCTCCTGGGTCATGGAGCGGCCGTAGGGGATCTTGGCGGCGTCGACGATCTCGACGTCGGCGGGGAGCCGGTCGAGCAGGGACATGGGGGCCAGGCGGTCGACGACGACCACGTCGGCCTGGGAGAGCAGCTGGCGGCCGCGGACGGTGATCAGCCCGGGGTCGCCGGGGCCGCCGCCGACCAGGGCCACCCCGCGCAGCGGGGAGCGGCCGCGGCGGGCGTCCAGGCTGCCGTCGCCCAGGCCCTCCACCACGGCGTCGCGCAGCCCGGCGGCGCGGCGGGGGTCGCCGTCGGCGACCACGCCGACGGTGGCGCCGGCGGCCNCGGCCGAGCCGCTGGCGGGGGTCCACGCCGAGGAGGCGTGCCGGTCGTCGGCGCGCACGCACCACTGGCGGGCGCGGTCGGCCTCCTCGGCGACGGCGGCGTTCACCTCGGGGCGGTCGGTGGCGGCGTGCACCAGGCGGACGTCGCCGTTGGCGGGGTCGGTCACGTCGCCGTCCCGGTAGGCGCGCCGGTGCCAGGTGATCCGGCCGGCGGAGGCGAGGCCTTCGAGGGTGGCGGTGACCTCAGGGGCGACGAGCACCACCTCGGCGCCGGCCTCCAGGAGCACCGGCACGCGGCGCTGGGCGACCCGCCCGCCGCCGACGACGAGCGCCGTCCGCCCTTCCATGCGCAAACCGAGCAGATACGTCACCGAGGAAGCCCTCCAGATCCGTCGTCGCGGGACCGCGGCGGGCGGGCGCCTGCCGCGCCGGTCGGGCGCACGGCGCACCGGCGGTGGCGGCCGAGGAGGCGCTCACCGGAGGACGCCCTGCGTCAGTGTCCCGAAAATACCGTGCCAAACCGGTTCCGGGTTCACGTTTCCGACCGATTCGACGCGTCCCATGCCCTGCCTCACTGTATATACACCTCTCGGGACACTCCTTCCTCGCGGGGGGACATCACACCGGCGAGCAGGAACGAGGCTCCGGAACACGCCGCCGACCGCACGGAGCCCCAGCGATCCCCTCGCCCACCCCTCAGGACCAGGGACGATGGCATCCCAACCACAGGCACACGACCCGCGGTCCATCCCCACGTGCGTGGGGCTCGCCGCCGCCAGGAGCCGCTGCTGCCCACCGCCGACGGTCCATCCCCACGTGCGTGGGGCTCGCTACCAGTCCGTCTCGTGGTGCGGCCTCCTCTTCGGTCCATTCCCACGTGCGTGGGGCTCGCCGCCCCGGCCTGGCGGGCCCGACTGTCGGCTTCGGTCCATCCCCACGTGCGTGGGGCTCGCCCGACAGCGACCCCTTGGGCGCCGCCCT
>NZ_ANAD01000239.1 GCF_000341245.1 Nocardiopsis halophila DSM 44494 | reverse complement strand
GCGTGGGGCTCGCCGCTCCTCATGTCGTCCGCCATGGTGTTGACGCGGTCCATCCCCACGTGCGTGGGGCTCGCCCCGGACCCCGGGGCGCAGCATCGGAAGCCTNCGGTCCATCCCCACGTGCGTGGGGCTCGCCGCAAGGGCGAGATCGCCGCCGCGCAGACCTACGGTCCATCCCCACGTGCGTGGGGCTCGCTTGCGCTCGATGTACATCAGGTGCGTGTGGGACGGTCCATCCCCACGTGCGTGGGGCTCGCGGCAGTCCTCACACCGACAATGCGCTCGTCGCCGGTCCATCCCCACGTGCGTGGGGCTCGCCGGACGACATCCTCGACGCCATAGACCACAACCGGTCCATCCCCACGTGCGTGGGGCTCGCCCCTCGACCAGCAGGAATACACCGCCGACGGGCGGTCCATCCCCACGTGCGTGGGGCTCGCCCCTCGACCAGCAGGAATACACCGCCGACGTGCGGTCCCTCCCCACGTGCGTGGGGCTCGCCCCTCGACCAGCAGGAATACACCGCCGACGTGCGGTCCCTCCCCACGTGCGTGGGGCTCGCCCCTCGACCAGCAGGAATACACCGCCGACGTGCGGTCCCTCCCCACGTGCGTGGGGCTCGCCCCTCGACCAGCAGGAATACACCGCCGACGTGCGGTCCCTCCCCACGTGCGTGGGGCTCGCCCCCATGTCGCCAAACAATCCGGCGGTCGCGCCGGTCCATCCCCACGTGCGTGGGGCTCGCCGGACGACATCCTCGACGCCATAGACCACACCCGGTCCATCCCCACGTGCGTGGGGCTCGCGCGGAGCCCGAGCAGGGACAGGTACCAGAGCACGGTCCATCCCCACGTGCGTGGGGCTCGCCCCTCGACCAGCAGGAATACACCGCCGACGTGCGGTCCATCCCCACGTGCGTGGGGCTCGCTGCCTCGGGCGCGAGCTGTTCGTCCAGCAGGGCGGTCCATCCCCACGTGCGTGGGGCTCGCCTGGGCTGGGTGTCTGCGTGCGGACTCCGGAACGGTCCATCCCCACGTGCGTGGGGCTCGCAGGGCCTTCTAGCATGGGTGACAAGGCTGGACCGGTCCATCCCCACGTGCGTGGGGCTCGCCCCCATGTCGCCAAACAATCCGGCGGTCGCCCCGGTCCATCCCCACGTGCGTGGGGCTCGCACTTGTCCACCTGCGACGACTCAAGGCGTTACCATTTCTTTACCGGAAACCGCCCCCTCGACAGGGGATTGCGTAGTCAATTGACTACCGCCTGCATTCACCGCTCCTCCGCCATGCCTCAAGAACAGGCCATTCACCGGAATCATCCTCCATGCCGCGGTGCACTTCCAGATTCATCCAGATGAATCCGGCCGCATCGAGTCGGTGACGGTGTCGGCGTGCATGTGCACCTGCCCGGCCACGTTCCAGGCCGCGCGGGCGGGACGGCCGGAGGCCGTGTACGACGCCTGCCGGGGCCGCTCGTGCGGCCCCGGCAGGGCTGTCCGGCAGTCGTGGGGCGGTTCCTCAGCGCTCGGTGACGCCGGCGTCCTCGAAGGTCGCCACGTCTCGGAGGGCCCGCGCGGAGGCCTGGAGCAGGGGCAGGGCCAGCAGCGCCCCGGACCCCTCGCCCAAGCGCAGGTCGAGGTCGACAAGCGGGCGCAGGCCGGTGTACTCCAGCACCGCCGCGTGCCCCGGTTCGGCCGACCGGTGCCCGGCGAAGCAGGCCGCCGCCGCGTCCGGGGCCAGCGCCGTGGCGGCCAGCGACGCCGCGCCCGCGATCACACCGTCGAGCACGACCGGCACCCGCAACGCCGCCGCGCCCAGGACGAACCCCGCCAGCGCCGCGTGCTCCAGCCCGCCGACCGCGGCGAGCACCCCCACCGGGTCCGCGGGGTCGACCCGGTGCAGCTCCAGCGCCCGCCGGACCGCCTGGACCTTGCGCTCGTGCATGGCCTCGTCGATACCGGTGCCGGTCCCCGTCACCTCGGCCGGGTCAGCGCCGGTGAAGGCCGCGATCAGCGCCGCCGAGGCGGTGGTGTTCGCGATGCCCATGTCGCCGGTGATCAGGCAGCGGTTCCCGGCCGTGGCCAGGTCGCGTGCCACCTCGATGCCCGCCTCGATCGCGTACTCGGCCTGGGTGCGCGACATGGCCGGGGCCCGGGTCATGTCCGCGGTCCCCCGGGCGACCTTGCGCGGCAGCAGCCCCGGCACGGTGGGCAGGTCGCCGACAACGCCCACGTCCACGACCGTCACCTCGGCGCCCACCTGCGCGGCGAAGGCGTTGGCGACCGCGCCGCCGTCCAGGAAGTTGTGCACCATCTGCGCGGTGACCTCCTGGGGCCAGGCGGTCACGCCCTGGGCGTGCACGCCGTGGTCGCCGGCGAAGATCGCCACCGCGGCCGGCTCCGGGAGCGGCGGCGGACACTCCCCTGCCAGCCCGGCCAGGCGCACCGACACCTCCTCCAGCACGCCGAGCGCGCCGGCGGGCTTGGTCATGCGGCGCTGGCGGTCCTCGGCCTCGGCCGTGGCGCGCGTGTCCAGCGGGCCGATCGTGGCGATGGTCTCGTCCAGCAAACTCGTCGCCTTCTCCCCCGGCAGGCCCCGGCGCCCGTACTGCTCGTGGTGGACGGCCCAGGACAGCGGGCGGCGCTTGGCCCAGCCGCCGAGGGCCAGTTCCGGCTCGGGCGGGAAGTCGTCGACGTAGCCGACGCACAGGTAGGCCACGACCTCCAGGTGCGGCGGCAGGTCGAGCAGGGCGGCCAGGTCGCGCTCGTGGAAGAAGCTCACCCAGCCGACGCCCAGCCCCTCCGCGCGGGCGGCCAGCCACAGGTTCTCCACCGCGAGCGCGGTGGAGTAGGAGGCGGTCTGCGGCTGGGCGTGGCGGCCCAGGGTGTGGCGGCCGCCGCGGGTCGGGTCGACCGTGATGACCACGTTCACCGGGGTGTCCAGGATGGCCTCGACCTTGAGCCCGGAGAAGGCGCGCGCCCGGGCCCCGGGCAGAGCGCGGGCGTACTCGGCCCGCTGCTGCTGCACCAGCTCCTGCACGCGGGCGCGCACGTCCCCGTCCTCCACCAGGACGAAGTCCCAGGGCTGGGAGAAGCCGACGGAAGGGGCCTGGTGCGCTGCGGACAGCACGCGCGTGAGCACCTCGTCGGGCACGGGGTCGGGGCGGAAGCCGGTGCGCACGTCGCGGCGCTCGGCGATGGCCCGGTAGACGGCGTCGCGTTCGGCGGCGCTGTAGGCGTTCTCGTCGGGCGCCGACGCGGGTGCGGACGGCGTCGACGGCGCGGACGGCTCCGCCGGAGCGGGTGCCGGGTCCGGGGACGCGGCGGGGTCGGCGGCGGGCTGCGGGGCGAGGGCGGGTCCGGGGGCCGCGGCCGACCGGTCGGTGCCGCGCGGGGCGCCGTCGGAGGGCTCGGGCTCGGGGACCGCGTAAGCGTGTGCGTTCACGTCTGGGTTCGCAGTGCTCTCTCGGGAGGTGTCCTCGTGCTGGTCAGGCTGGTCTGTGGCGGGCCCGTACCCGGGGGCGGGCGCGGGCGCCGCCGCCGGGGCGGCCTCGGGCGCGGGAGGCGCCGGTTCCGGTTCGGGGCGAGCGGGCTCGGCCCGTGCGGGCTCGGGCTCGGGCCGAGCGGGCGCCGGGGGCGCCTGTTCGGGCTCCGGATCCGGTTCGGGACGCGCAGGCTCGGGGGCCGGCGGCGCGCCGCGGAACGGGATGACGTTGGGCTTGGCCGCCGCCGACCTGCGCGGCGGGGGCGAGGGCGCGTGGAAGGGGTTGGCCCGCTGCGGCGCGGGATCAGGGGCCGACGGCGCCCGGGCCGTGCCCCCGCGGCCCGCCTCGGGAAGGTCGTCCAGCAGCCCGCCGCCTCCGCGGCCGGACTCGTCCTCGGCTCCCCGGTCGGCCGGAGAGCGGTCGTCGTTACCGGTCATGGCGTCCCTCCGCAGGGCCGGTGTGGGTATCGGTGCGGTGCGGTCGGCACGGGGCCGGTCGGCACACGGTGGTCGGGCACGTGGTCTCCCCCTCGGGTCCCCCGTCGGCGGTGCGGTGCCGGACCGGCGACGCGCCTCCGCCGTTCCGGACACTCCACGACCAATGTCCTCATTCGGCTCAGAGCAACTCTGCCAGAATCCGGGCCATCGGGAGCGAGGTCCGCGGTTCCCGCACGGCGATGCGCAGCCAGTCGGCGTCCAGGCCGGGGAAGGTGTCGCAGCGCCGGACGGCGATCCCGCGCTCGCGCAGCCGCTCCCGCAGGCCCGCCCCGTCCTCGGCGCGGACCAGCAGGAAGGAGGCCGCGGCACCGGGCAGCACGTGCACGCCGGCGGCGGTGAGCGCCTCGGCGAACACGGCGCGGTGCTCGGTCAGCTCGCGGGCCCAGGCGTCGGCCTCGGCCAGCGCCCGGGGCGAGCAGCAGGCCTCGGTGGCGGCCAGGGCCGGGGTGGAGACCGACCACAGCGGCTGGGCCCCGCCCAGCAGGCGCACCGTGGCGGGGTCGGACAGCAGGTAGCCGGCGCGCAGTCCGGCCAGGCCCCAGGTCTTGGTCAGGCTGCGTACCACGACCAGGCCGGGCAGGTCGCGGCGGTCGGCCAGGGATTCGGGTTCGCCCGGCACGCAGTCGGCGAAGGCCTCGTCCACGACGAGCACCCGGCCGGGGCGGGCCAGGGCGGCGACGGTGCGCGCGGGGTGCAGCAGGGAGGTGGGGTTGGTGGGGTTGCCCAGGACCACCAGGTCGGCGTCGTCGGGGACCCGTGCGGGGTCGAGGGCGAAGCCCTCCGCGGGGTCGAGGACGACCCGGTCGACGGGGTGCCCGGCGGCGCGCAGCGCGGCCTCGGGCTCGGTGAACTGGGGGTGGACCACGGCGGCCCGGCGGGGCTTGAGGGCCCGGGCCAGCAGCACGAAGGCCTCGGCGGCCCCGGCGGTGAGCAGCACCTCTGCGGGGTCGCGGCGGTGCCTGCGGGCGACGGCCTCGCGGGCGGGGTCCGGGTCGGGGTAGGCCGCCAGGCCGGTGAGGGAGGCGGCGATACGCTCGGCCAGCCAGGCGGGCGGGGCCCCGCTCCGCACGTTCACCGCGAAATCGGCGAGTCCGGGGCCGGTCTCGGCGTCACCGTGGTGCCGAAGATCGACCTCGCCGCCGTGTCGGGCGTCCACCGCCACCGGGGCTGTTCACCTCATTCCCCTGTTCACACCGTCCCCGGGAGAAACCGGGGTGTTCCGGACACATCAGGCGACCCTATACCGGCGCCCCGTCGGCGGAGGCAGTGGCCCCGACGCTCGTGCCCCGGCACCTCGTGCACCCCGGCCTCATCCTGCTCATCGTGCCCGGCGGAAAGCCTCTCCTACCCGGGGCACGGCCTCCCACGGCCGAAGGTCCCACGGTCGGAGCCGTCCCCTGCCACGCCGCGGCACACCTCCGCGGCGACCGGGCCGGACACGCCTCCGCCCCGGATTCGGCCTCAGCGGCCCCGCCCCCTGAGCCGGACGGCGCGGTCCTGTCCACAGGCAGTGCTCCCCGCAGAGAAGCAACAAGCCGCGCCCGGCGAGTACCGGGCGCGGCTCAAGAGAGCGGGACGGGGTCCTCCCCGTCAGGACCGCTCAGTGACCGTGGCCATGGCCGTGTCCGTGCCCATGCCCATGCGAGGGGTCGTCCGGGTGGTGGTGCGGGACCTGGGGCGCCCCCACCTTCTCCTCGAAGCCCGGCATCGCGATCCGGTAGACGCACGTGTCGCAGTTCATCCGGATGTCGCCCTGCAGCGCCTCCTCATAGCGCTCGGCGATCATGTCGGCCAGCCCGTCGCAGTCCCCGATCACCGGCGCGCAGCGCACGTCCAGGTCCGGGTTCTCCTGCGCGTACTCCATCGACTGGTCCACGACGCGGTCCGGCAGCACCCCCGAGAACAGGAAGTACGGCAGCACCACGATGCGCTTGGCCCCCAGGCGCCGGATGCGGTCCAGCCCCTCGGGCACGCTCGGCCAGGCCAGCGAGATGAACGCCGGCTCCACGAACGCCACCCCGCGCGCCTTGGCCTGCCCCTCCTGGAGCAGCCGCGCGACCTTGCACACCTCGGAGTTGGCGTCCGGGTCGGTGGAGCCGCGCCCCACCAGCAGCACCGCCGTCTCCTCGTCGGCGCCGCCCTCCCCCAGCACGTCGTCCAGGCGCTCGCCGAGCAGCCGCAGCATCGTGCTGTGCGGGCCCAGGGGCCGGCCGTAGACGTACTCCAGGCCGTCGTGGCGCTCCTGCTCCCGGGACAGCGCGCCGGGAATGTCGCCCTTGGCGTGCCCCGCCGCGACCAGCATCATCGGCACCGCCACCACCCGGCGGTGCCCCTTGGCGTACAGGTCGCCGACCGCGTCGGTCAGCGGCGGCGGGGACAGCTCGATGAACCCGCCCGCGACCTCACGGTCGTCGAAGCGGCGGCCCAAGCGCTCCACGAACGCCTTGAACTCGGCGACGCCCTTGTCGTCGCGGGTGCCGTGGCCGGCCAACAGCAGCGGGGGTCTCATCCCTGTCCTCTCCAAGCTCCAAGCTCGCGGCCCGCGCGCGTCTCACGCCGGGCCGTCCTCCTCGCGCCCCTCGTACAGCAGCGCGTTCAGTGCGGCTGCGGCCACCGCCGAGCCGCCCTTCTCCGACACGTTGCTGACCTGCGGAAGACCGCTGGCACGCAGCGCCTCCTTGGACTCCGCGGCGCCGACGAACCCCACCGGAAGCCCGATGACCAGCGCCGGGTCCAGCCCGCGGGCGCCCAGCGCGATCAGCTCCTCCAGGGCCGTGGGGGCGCACCCCACCACCCACACCGCACCCGGCCCGACCTGCTCGAAGGCCAGTCGGACGGCGGCGGCCGAACGGGTCAGCCCCTCCTCTCGGGCCAGCCGGGCGGCCTGCGGGTCGGTGATCCGGCACACGCACTCGCGCGCCGTGATGCCCGAGGCGACCATCGCCACGTCCGCCACCACCGGGGCGCCGGCCGCCAGCGCGGCGGCCGCCCTGCGCACGGCGGCGTCGTCGATCGCCAGGTCCTCGGCGTAGTCCAGGTCGGCGCTGGCGTGGATGACCCGCTCGGCCAGCGCGCGGCTGAGCCGGGGCAGGTGCCCCAGGTCGATGCGGGAGCGCAGGATCCGGTAGGACTCCTCCTCGATCGGGTGGACGGTCCGGGGCGTCCTGGTCACCTGCTCTCCTCACCTTCGGTCAGTCGCACGATCGCGTCGGCCGGGCAGACCTCGACGCACTCCAGGCAGCCCGTGCACCGGTCCGCGAGGATGTCCAGGGGCCGCCCGTGGGGGCGGATCGCGTGCTCGGGGCAGGTCAGCAGGCACGCCCCGCAGCCCGTGCAGTCCCAGGTCACGGCGACGGGGGCGGGGCCGGTGGCCTCGTGCACTGGCCGTCCCCCTCATGTCGCCTCGTCCTCGGGCCGCGCCGGGACAGAGTACACGGGC
This sequence comes from Nocardiopsis halophila DSM 44494, assembly GCF_000341245.1. GTDB lineage: Bacteria > Actinomycetota > Actinomycetes > Streptosporangiales > Streptosporangiaceae > Nocardiopsis_A > Nocardiopsis_A halophila. The sequence goes on along the minus strand of NZ_ANAD01000239.1, from coordinate 3,335 downwards.
ACCGGTCGGAGCCCGCCCGACCGGGGGTGCGCTCCACCCTGAAAAGCCGTGCCCGCGGGGCTTCCGGACCCGTGCCCGGCCTTCTCGCGACCGACCCGCCATTGCGAACCGTGTGCGATCGCCGTACGGTCGGAGAGCCGTGGTGATCGGGAAGTCCGGTGCGAATCCGGCGCGGCCCTCGCCACTGTGAACGGGTAGCCCTCCGCCCCACCGTCCGTCCCCCGCGGACGGCGGCGCAGGCCACTGAGGCGTGCTCCGGAACCCACCGGAGCCCGTCGCGGGAAGGCCGGCGGTGAGGCGGCGACCCGCGAGCCAGGAGACCGGCCACGGCGCACGACGTCCGTCCACGAGGTGCTGGAAGCGGGTCTTCTCACCATGCATATCGCCGAAGGGTTTTTACCCCCGGTGCACGCGGCGGCCTGGACGGCCGCCGCCGCGCCCTTCGTCGTCCACGGCGTGGCCTCCCTCACACGCGCGGTTCGCGCCGACCCCGACGCCAAGCTGCTGCTCGGCGCGTCCGGGGCGTTCTGCTTCGTCCTGTCGGCACTGAAGATCCCCTCGGTGACCGGCAGCTGCTCGCACCCCACCGGGGTCGGGCTGGGGGCGGTGCTGTTCCGTCCCCCGGTGATGGCCGCGCTCGGCACCATCACCCTCCTGTTCCAGGCGCTGCTCCTCGCCCACGGCGGCCTGACCACCCTCGGGGCCAACGTGTTCTCGATGGCCGTGGTGGGCCCGTGGGTGGGGTACGCGGCCTACCGGGCGGTGCGGGCGCTGACCGCACGCATGTCCGAGTCGGCCTCGCTGGGCGCCGGGGTGTTCGCGGCGGCGTTCGCCGCCAGCCTGAGCACCTACACGGTCACCAGCCTCCAGCTGGCCCTGGCCTTCCCCGACGCCGCAGGCGGGGTCGGGGGCGCGTTCGTGAAGTTCGCGTCCATCTTCTCCATCACCCAGGTCCCGCTGTCGGTCATCGAAGGGCTGGTCACGGTGGTGATCGTGCGTCTGCTGACGACCGTGGGGCGGGACCAGCTGCTGCGGCTGGGCGTGCTGCGCGGCTCCGGCCCGGCGCAGCCGGCGACGAGCGGGGAGGCGGTATGAGCACCGAGACCGAGGGGCGCGCCCGCCCCCGCGCCTGGGCGACCTGGGCCCTGGTGGCGGTCGCCGCCGCCCTGGCGGCCCTGCCGCTGCTGATCGGCGCCGGGTCGCACCTGGAGGAGCCCTTCGCCGGGGCCGACGGGCAGGCCGAGGAGACGATCCAGGAGATCGCCCCCTCCTACGAGCCGTGGTTCTCGCCCCTGTACGAGGCCCCCTCCGGGGAGATCGAGTCCGGACTGTTCGCGCTGCAGGCGGCGGTCGGCGCCGGGATCATCGGCTACGCCCTCGGGGTGCTGCGCACCCGCCGCCGGGCGGGCCCGGCCCCGGAGCCGGCCGACCCGGGCGGCGGGGACGGCCGCGCCCCGGCCGCCGACTCCTGATCGGAGGGGCGGCGCGGTGCTCACCATCGACGCCGAGGCCTACCGGAGCCCGTGGCGCACCGTCCACCCGGCCGTCAAGGGCGTGCTCTTCGGCGGCCTGCTGGTGTGCGCCCTGGTCCTGCCCGCCTGGCCCGGCGCCGCGCTGGCCGGGGCGGTCGCCCTCGCGTTCGGCCTCGGGCCGGCGCGGGTGCCGCCCCGGCGCCTGCTGCGCACGGCCGCCGCGCCGCTGGCGTTCATCGCCACCGGCGCGGTGGCGCTGCTGGTGACCGTGGGCGGGCCGGAGGCCCCGGTGGCCTGGGATCCACAGGGCGCGGGGCGGGCCGCCGAGATCGTCGGCCGCGCCTCGGCCGCCCTGACGTGCCAGCTGCTGTTCGCGTTCACCACCCCGCTGGCCGAGGTGCTGCCCCGGCTCACCCGGATCGGGCTGCCCCCGGCGCTGGTGGAGGTGGTGGCGCTGATCTACCGGATGCTGTTCGTGGCGCTGGACACCGCCCGCAGGATCGGGTCGGCGCAGGCGGGCCGCCTCGGCTATGCGAACCGGCGCAACCAGGTGCGCTCGCTCGGGGCGCTGGGCGCGGCGCTGTTCGTGCGCTCCTACGACCGGGCCGCCCGCCTGCAGCGCGGGCTGGAGTGCCGCGGCTACACCGGGGCGCTGACGGTGCTGGTCGACCAGGCCCCGCTGCGGGCCGCACCGGTGGCCGCGGCCGCCGTGCCCGCGGTCCTGGTGGCCGCCGTGACCCTGAGCAGAGGAGTGTGGACATGACGGCCCCCGCCTCCACCGGCACCGCGCCGGTCCTGGCCGTGCGCGACCTGGAGTTCGGATACGCGGACGCCCCGCCGGTCTTCCGCGGTCTGGAGCTGGAGGTGCCCACGGGCGGCGTGCTCGCGGTGCTGGGCCCCAACGGCGGAGGCAAGACGACGCTGCTGCGGCTGCTGGCCGGCAGCCTCCGCCCGCGGCGGGGGCGGGTGCTGGTGGACGGCGACCCGGTGCGGCCGGGCCGCCGCGGCCTGGCCGAGCTTCGCCGCCGGGTGCAGCTGGTCTTCCAGGACCCCGACGACCAGCTGTTCTCGGCCAGTGTCCGCCAGGACGTGTCCTTCGGCCCGATGAACCAGGGGCTGGAGCCCGCCGAAGCGGCCGAGCGGGTCGACGGCGCGCTGGCCGCGCTCGGCCTGGACGGGCTGGCCGACCGGCCGGTGCACCTGCTCTCCTACGGCCAGCGCAAGCGGGCGGCGCTGGCCGGGGCGCTGGCGATGCGGCCCTCGGTGCTGGTGCTGGACGAGCCCACGGCGGGGCTGGACCCGATGGGGGTCGAGGCGATGCTCGACACCCTGGACGGGCTGCGCGCCGACGGGGCGACGCTGGTGGTCTCCACGCACGACGTCGACCTGGCCTACCGCTGGGCCGAGCGGGTGGCCCTCATCGACCACGGGCTGCTGGCGGAGGGGCCGGCCCGCGAGATCCTGGCCGACCACGACCTGCTGTCGGCGGCCCGCCTGCGCTCGGCCTGGGGCCCGGCGGTGGAGCGGGCCCTGCGCCGGTCGGGCCTCCTCCCCGACGGCGAGGACCCCCCGGCGACCCCGGAGGCCCTGGCCGCCCTGCTCAAGCACGCCCGTACCTGAGGGGCCCTGGCCCGGGCCTTGGTCCTGGCCCTAAGCCTGGCTCTGAGCCTGGCCCTGGGCCAGGGAACGGGGCGGAGAACGAGGCGGGCCCGGGGGCGCCTACCACCGAGATGCGGCCGACCGTCGGCATCGCGCCGGTCCAGGTGATGGGCGGCGACGGCACGGCAGGTGCCCCGCTCATGGCTGCTTGCCGGGTGGCGGGGCCCTTCGGTGCTGGGAGATGGGCGGCGACGACAAGGCACA
>NZ_ANAD01000238.1 GCF_000341245.1 Nocardiopsis halophila DSM 44494 | reverse complement strand
GCACATTGCGTGGCGATATCACCACTCACGATGAAGAACAGGCCCCTCTGGGCCAGTCTCCAGCGGACACAGGCCGCCGGGTGCCCCGTTTGTCCGGATCGGACGGGGGTGGGGGCCCGCGCGCACCCGGAGCAGCCCCGTGGGCCGGGTGGGCGTGCGGTGGCGGCCAGACCAGAACCGGATTCGGTGCCCGGCACCGCTTCTACCGGCACACTGGAGCCGATTGCGGCACTCTCGGACACTCTGGGTAGTCGGAGGTGGGCCGACACCAGCGCGAGGCCCGACACGGGCGGACACCCCACCCCTCCTCCGCCGCCCCCTCCCTGTCGACGGACGGACAAGTATGGGCAATACGGGCACTGCGATACCGAACCCCGTTCTGGTCTGGCCGGGGTCGCACCCGGGAGCCGCCGCGGGGCGTCGATCAGCACGCTCCCGCTCTCCCTGAGCTGTGACGGTGCGTATTCCCCCAGGTCAGAATGGTGCCTCTGTTCGAAGGGGTGCCCGATGCGGGCGCGGGCGGGGCACCGCGAGCGCGGGCGGGCGACGCTCGGCCCCACCGCGCACCTGCCCCGGACCGCGAGGGGCCCGCCGGACGACCGGGGCGCCCGGGGAACCGCCCCTGCTTCGTCGTCGCAGCCT
>NZ_ANAD01000237.1 GCF_000341245.1 Nocardiopsis halophila DSM 44494 | reverse complement strand
CCGGCTGCGCCGTCGCCGCCATCTCCCCGGACCACCGGTCACCCGGCGGCCGACCGTCGACCCCGGGGGACCGCTTCCCACTTGTCGTTGCTGCTGATCTCCCTGAACTGAAGGGTCCCGCCGCACGGCAGGCAGCCCGGAGCGGGGTACCTGGCGTGCCGTCGTTGCCGCTTGTTCCCGGACCGCGAGAGGCCCGGCGGACGACCGGGGGCAGCGGGGAACCGCCCCACCTCGTCGTTGCCGCCCTCTCCCTCGCACTCCGACGGCCCGTCGCCCGGCCGGGGCCCGTGAGCGGGGCACCGGCTGTCCCGTCGTTGCTGCTGTTCGGGGACTGCGAGCGGCCCGGCGGCCGAAAAGCAGGGCCGGGGAACCGGCCCGCTTCGTCGTGGCCCCCTTCCCCCTGCCTCCAGGGGCCCGCCGCTGGCAGGCAGCCTTGATCAAGATGTCGGCGCCCGGGGCGTGCAGGGCGGGCTCCACCTCCTATCGGCCGGTGTCGGCCGTTCGGGACCGACTTTGGTATTGACCTGATTCCGAACTTGCGGCCGATGTGCTCTCACCTTCGCGAGTCCATACTCGAATCACACGATCGGGCCGCGAGGGGGAGGAGCTCGACGATGACCGCGATCCACATGCAGAGGGCGCCGGCAGGCGCCGCGCGGGCGGTCGGCGGCGGTGCCCGGTGGGGCGTCAAGGCACGCTCGGTGGCGGCGGGACTGTTCTGGTCCCTCTTTGACGCCGAACGGGTCCTTCCGGAGGCCGAACCGGCCGAGGTCCGCTGGCGGCTGATCGAGCTGGGACTGCTCGACCCGTGCGCGCCGCCCGCGGCCCGCCCCGAAGCCCTGGCCCGCTTCCAGGACGCGGTCGGCCTGCCGCGGACCGGCCGCGCCGACGGCCGCACCGTCTCCGCCCTGGCGGCGGCCGCCGCCCACCGCCTGCACATGCGCGAGCTCGGGCTGGAGGGGCTGGAGCCGCGCGTCTTCACCGCCTGACGGCGTGTCCCCGCCCGGGCGGCGGAGCCGTGCGGGTGGGATGATTCCTGTCATGGCTGATCAGACATCCCCACACGACACCCCCGACGTCTCGGGCCTGGTCGTCGCCGTCCTCGGCGGGACCGGCGACCAGGGCCGCGGTCTGGCCCGGCGGCTGGCCCTGGCCGGAACCGAGGTCGTCATCGGCTCGCGCAGCGCCGAGCGGGCGCAGGGCGCCGCCGACGGTCTGGGCGCCGACCTTCCGGTCCGCGGTCTGGACAACGCCGGCGCCGCCGCCGCTGCCGACGTCGTGATCGTCGCGGTGCCCTGGGCGGGCCACCGCGAGCTGCTGGCCTCTCTGGAGGAGGAGCTGGCCGGGAAGATCGTCGTGGACTGCGTCAACCCGCTCGGCTTCGACAAGAAGGGGCCCTACGCGCTGCCGGTGGAAGAGGGCAGCGCAGCCCAGCAGGCCGAGGCGGTGCTGCCGCGCAGCCGGGTGACGGCCGCCTTCCACCACGTGTCCGCGTCGCTGCTGCTGGACCCGGAGGTCGAGGAGGTCGACCTGGACGTGCTGGTCCTCGGGGACGACCGGGAGGCCACCGACACCGTCCGGGCGCTGGCCGGGCTCATCTCGGGGGTGCGCGGCATCTACGGCGGCCGGCTGCGCAACGCGCACCAGGTGGAGGCGTTCACCGCCAACCTGATCGCGATCAACCGCCGCTACAAGGCCCACGCAGGCCTGCGCATCACCGACGTGTGAGGGGGCCGGGGCTCGGCGATCGGCGATCGACAACGGTGATCTCACCCCCGGCGATGCCCGTAGGGGAGCCGATTCCCTGAGAGGCGGAGTCCTTGCGACTCCCGTAAAGCCCGGAAGCGGGCTTTACGGGAGTCGTGAGGGCGGTCGCGGGCTCGGCCGGGGCGGCCCCGTGCCGCCCTGGGGGCGGCCGGTGAGGCACGCACCTGTGTGTCCGCGATACCGCACAGCCTGCCGAGCAGTGCCGAGGTCCGGCCAACGCCGGCCCCTTCACAGGAACCGGTCCCGTCGACGGTGTGGTCTCCGCCGCGGCGGCCGCCGAAGACCTCGGCAACGAAGACTGTCTCCCCACGCCGTGTCCGCATCCGGCTCACCGGTTTTCCACCAACCTTTACGAGGTGCCGTCTCCGTGAGGCCGGGCGGAGAGGCAGCCGGGGCGGTGGACGGGCGGGGCTTGGGCAGGGACCGGGCCGTGTGCTGTGTCGGCATGCGCCGGTCGGGGCGATGCGGAGGGGGAGCGGGTCCGAAGGCGCGCCTCGGGCTGCGGTCGAGGCGTCGGCGGATCGCACCGGGGGTGCGTGCGCGCGAATGCGGTCCACCGGTCGTTCCTCTGACCGGGGGCGGGGCCGGGGCGAGCGCTGCCGCATCCGGCCTGTCGGGGTAGAGTCCCGTCCATGGGGGCACCCGAAAGCCAAGGACGCTACGGAAAGAACCGGTACGTCCAATGCGACAAGTGCTGGACGGTCATCGACCGGGAGAAGTACACCTACCGGAGGTTCTGGATGGCTTGCCCCCGCTGCCGATCCATGATCGGCCTTCCCGACCGCGACCTCATCGGGAGCCGAGGCGACCGCATCGACCAGGAGAACTGTCGCCACTGCGGCACCATGAAGGAGATCGGCCAGACCTGCCCCGGCTGCGGTAAGCGGTAGCCGGTCCCCGGGCGGTGGTCCCCACACGCCGCCCTGTTCCTCCGCCGACCCCGGCGCCCGCTCGCCGGAGGCCGACCACCGGGGCGAGTGCGCCGCCGCGTTCGTCGGCGACGACACCGCACACATCGCGGGCATGCCGTCCGGGCCTGCCCCGAGGAGCGCGCTCGCCGACCACCTCGCGGGTGGTGGGCCCTTTCGGGGTCAAGTGACCGATTGCGGTGGGTTTCTGTATGAGTGCCCTTCGTGCGGCGGCCGAATACCCTGCGAGCTGCGCATTTCCACACGGGTCGAAGTTCTTTGCCTCCGCGGGGGCCGGGTGCCTAGCTTTGGGGCGCTCGCGTGAAGCGATTCACCGGTCGATGAAAGGGAACCCCTCATGCGCATATCGCGTATTTCCCGTTGGGCCGTCGCCGTGGCCGCCCCCGCCATGGCATTGGGCCTGCTCTCCGCCCCCGCCGCCGCCGAAGAGGAACCGGAAGCCCGGCTCGTGGACATCACCCCGATGGTGACGGCCGCGCTCGACGAGCAAGGAGGTACCACGGCGGACGCCGCGCCCGTCGCCGCTGCCGCCGACCTGTACGAGGCCAGCCCCAGGAACGCCTTCAACGTTTCAACGGCGAAGCAGGCGACGATCGGCGGTGTCACCTTGCAGGTGCGCCGGGGGCTGGTCACCCGGAACGCCGCGAATGACGTCCCCATCGCCTGGGCCCGGGTGGTCGGTGCCGATGACGGAGACGTCCTCGCCATCGTCGTCCACAACAGCCACGGCAGCCGGGTCGCCAACGACGGGACCCGCTCGGACGGGACGACGACCTACACCAACGGGTTCCAGATCAAGAGCGGATACAAGTACAAGGCCTGCCTCAGCGACACCTCGGTAGGCTGCGACAACTCGATCTCCAAGGTCATGTAGGCGCCGAGGAGTCCGTCCCCTCGGCGTGCAGGAACCGTGGCCGGGGCGCCTCCCAGGAGGCGCCCCGGCCACGGCATGTCCACGGCAAGGGCGGGCCGGACCTCACCGCTCCGCCCGTGCACTCCTGGCCTCCTCCACCAGCCACCGGAACAGCGAGGGATCGTCGCCCATCTCCGGGTGCCACTGCACCCCCAGCGCCCTCGGCTCGTCGGTGAACTCGACCGCTTCCACGATCCCGTCCTCCGTCCACGCCGTGGCCACCACGCCCTCGCCCAAGGCGTCGACGCCCTGGTGGTGGTAGGTCGGCACCTCCAGTTCGGTGCGGCCCAGCACCTCCGCGGTGCGGCTGCCCGGGGACACCCGGACCGGGTGCGGGTCGAAGACGGCGGTCCGCCTCCGGTGCGCGTCCCCGCCCACCACGTCCGGCAGGTGCTGGTGCAGCGTGCCCCCACGGGACACGTTCATCACCTGCATCCCCCGGCAGACGCCCAGCACCGGCAGCCCGCGCCCCAATGCCGCCTCCAGCAGGGCGAACTCGGAGGCGTCCCGGCCGGGGTCCACCCCCGCCGTCCGCTCGGCGGCGGCCGCGCCGTACCGCCCCGGGTCGATGTCCCCGCCCCCGGCCAGCACCAGGGCGTCGACCCCCGCGACCGCGTGCTCGATCCCCGGAACCGGCGGCAGCATCACCGGCACCCCGCCGGCCCCGGCCACCGCGTCCACGTAGGCCCGGGGCAGGAGCGCGGCCGGCAGGTCCCACGCCTCGCCCCACCGGGCCTGCTCCGCATAGGCGGTGATCCCGATGAGCGCGCCCCGGCCCCCGTCCGTCGGGGCGCTCACAGCGGCGTCACGTAGGCGCCGGAGATGCCGCCGTCCACGAGGAAGTTGCTGGCGGTGATGAACGAGGCGTCGTCGCTGGCCAGGAACGCCACCGCCGCCGCGATCTCCTCCGGCTCGGCGAACCTCCCGAAGGGCACGTGGACCAGCCGCCGCTGCGCGCGTTCGGGGTCCTTGGCGAACAGCTCCTTGAGCAGGGGGGTGTTCACCGGCCCGGGGGAGAGCGCATTGACGCGGATGCCCTCGCGCGCGAACTGCACCCCCAGTTCCCGGCTGAGTGCCAGCACCCCGCCCTTGCTCGCGGTGTAGGAGATCTGCGAGGTCGCCGCGCCCATGGTCGCCACGAACGAGGCCGTGTTCACGATCGAGCCGCGGCCCTGCTCGCGCATGTACGGCAGGGCGTGCTTGCAGCACAGGTAGACCGAGGTCAGGTTGACCTCCTGCACCCGGCGCCAGGCATCCAGCCCGGTCTCCAGGATGGAGTCGTCGTCGGGCGGGGAGATGCCCGCGTTGTTGAAGGCCACGTCCACCGACCCGTAGTCCCGGTTCGCCTCCGCGAACGCGGCCGCGACCTGGTCACCGTCGGTGACGTCGGCCGCCACGTACCGCCCGCCGACCTCCTTGGCCGCCTGCTCGCCGGCCTCCCGGTCCAGGTCGACCACGACCACGTTCGCGCCCTCCTCGGCCAGCCGCAGTGCCGAGGCCTTGCCGATGCCGCTGCCGCCGCCGGTGATCACGGCGGTGCGCCCCTCGAAACGCCGCATGTCGCTCCTTCGCTCCTCGAAATCCTCGAATCCGTCGACCTTCGATCCGTGCGGCACCGGGGCGGCCGCTACTCGGCCCCGGTGCCGCACGCCCCGGCCCCGGTGACGTGCGTCCCGGCCTCGGCCGGTGCCGACCCGGGCGGGCCCTGCCCCGAGTTCTGCAGCGCGCCCGCACGCTCGGCGACGGCGGACGGCGCCGTTCCGGCCCTCCCCAGTCCTCGGCCCGGTGCCCGGCCGCCCCGGTGGACCCCTGCGCCATCGGGGAGCTCCGGTCGGTCCGCGGGCGGGTCGGCGCGTTGCGCCGCCGGGCCGCCGCATCCGGGCCGGCCACCGTCAATCCGCCGTGTCGTCGGCGATGAAGACCGTCTTGGTGTCGGTGAACGCCTCCAGCGCGTCCGGGCCGAGTTCGCGCCCCAGCCCCGACTGCTTGAACCCGCCGAACGGGGTCCCGTACCGCACGGCAGAGTGGGAGTTGACCGACAGGTTCCCCGCCGTCACCGCGCGGGCCGTCCGCAGGGCGCGGCCCACGTCGCGCGTCCACACCGAGCCCGCCAGGCCGAAGGCGGTGTCGTCGGCGATGCGCACCGCCTCCGCCTCGTCCTCGAACGGAACCGCGCACACCACCGGCCCGAAGATCTCGTCCGTGAAGGCCGGGTCCTGGGCCCCGGGGGTGAGCACCGTCGGCGGGAACCAGAACCCCGCCCCCTCAGGCGCCGGCCCCCGGAACGCGACGGGCGCCCCGTCGGGCACGTAGGAGGCGACCTTGGCGCGGTGCGCCGCCGAAACCAGCGGCCCCATCTCGGTCCCCTCGGCGCGCGGGTCGCCCACCGCGACCCCCTTCACCGCCGGCTCCAGCAGTTCCATGAACCGGTCGAACACCGAGCGCTGGACCAGCAGCCGCGAGCGCGCACAGCAGTCCTGCCCGGCGTTGTCGAACACGCCGTAGGGCGCGGCGGCCGCCGCCTTCTCCAGGTCGGCGTCGGCGAAGACGATGTTGGCGCTCTTACCGCCCAACTCCAGGGTCACCCGCTTGAGGTCCTCGGACGCCAGCGCCATGATGCGCTTGCCGACCGCCGTCGACCCGGTGAAGGCCACCTTGTCCACGCCCGGGTGCCGCACCAGGCGCTCGCCCGCCACCGGCCCGGTCCCCGGCAGCACCTGGAGCACCCCCTCCGGGATCCCCGCCTCAAGGGCCAGTTCCCCGAGCCGGAGGGCCGTGAGCGGCGTCAGCTCCGACGGCTTGACCACGACCGCGTTGCCCGCGGCGAGCGCGGGCGCCACGCCCCAGGACATGATCGGCATCGGAAAGTTCCAGGGAACGATCACCGCCGCGACCCCCAAGGGCTCGGAGAAGGTGACGCTCCAGCCCCCGGAGACCGGGATCTGCCGCCCGGAAGCGCGCTCCGGCGCGCCCGCGTAGTACAGCAGCACGTCCCGCACCATGGCGGCCTCTCCGCGGGCCTGGCCGATCGGGTGCCCGGAGTTGCGCACCTCCAAGGCGGCCAGCTCCTCGATGTGCGCGCCGACCTTCTCGGCGAAGGCGCGCAGCAGCCGCGCGCGGTCGGCGGGAGCGACGGCCCGCCAGGCGGGCCAGGCCGTGCGGGCCCGGGCCACCGCCGCGTCGGCCTCCTCGGCCGAGGCGAGCGGCACCGTGCCGATGACCTCCTCGGTCGCCGGATTCACCAGTTCCTGCAGGGTCGGCGCTTCGGACGCCCCCATCGATGGTCCCCCCTCTCGGTCGGAGCGCCCCGTCACAGGCGCTCGAAGCCCCGGTACAGTTCCCAGTCCGTCACGGCGGCGTCGTAGGCCGCCAGCTCCACCCGCGCGTAGTTGGCGTAGTGCTCGACCACCTCGTCGCCGAACGCCGTGCGCGCCAGATCGCTCTTCTCCCACAGCTCCAGCGCCTCGCGCATGGTCGCCGGCACCGACGGGGCGTCCCCGGCGTAGGCGTTGCCCGCGCAGGCCGGGCCCGGCTCCAGCTGCCGGTCGATCCCGTCCAGGCCGCCGGCGATGAGCGCGGCCACGGCCAGGTAGGGGTTGACGTCACCGCCGGGCACCCGGTTCTCCACCCGCAGGCTGGGGCCGTGCCCCACCAGGCGCAGCGCGCAGGTGCGGTTGTCCACGCCCCAGGCGACCGACGTCGGGGCGAAGCTGCCGGGCACGTAGCGCTTGTAGGAGTTGATGTTGGGCGCGAGCAGCAGGGTGAGCTCGCGCAGGGAGGCCAGCTGCCCGGCGAGGAAGTGCCGCCCGGTCGCCGAGAGCCCGTGGGGCGCCCCCTCCTCGGCGAGCACCGGGGCGCCGTCGCCCAGGCCGCGCAGCGAGATGTGCACGTGGCAGGAGTTGCCCTCGCGCGCGTCGGGCTTGGCCATGAAGGTGATGGACATGCCCTCCTGGTCGGCGATCTCCTTGCTGCCGGTCTTGTAGATGGCGTGCTGGTCGCAGGTGGCCACCGCCTCGTCGAAGCGGAACGCGATCTCGTGCTGGCCCAGGTTGCACTCGCCCTTGGCCGACTCCACGTACATCCCGGCGCCGGCCATCCCGTTGCGCACCCGGCGCAGCAGCGGCTCCACCCGGGCGCCGCCCAGCACCGAGTAGTCGACGTTGTAGCGGTTGGCCGGGGTCAGGTCCCGGTACCCGCGCTGCCAGGCCTGCTCGTAGGTGTCGCGGTAGACGACGAACTCCAGCTCGGTGCCGACCATCGCGCTCCACCCGCGCTCGGCCAGCCGGGCCGTCTGGCGCTTGAGGATCTGCCGCGGGGAGGGGGCGGCGTCGGCGCCGTCCAGGCGCAGCACGTCGGCGGTGACCATGGCCTGGCCCTCCTGCCAGGGGGTGCGGCGCAGCGTGGCGGGGTCGGGCCGCAGCACGATGTCGCCGTAGCCGGTGTCCCAGGAGGACATCGCGTACCCGTCGACGGTGTTCATCTCCACGTCGACGGCGAGCAGGTAGTCGCAGGCCTCGGTGCCGTGGGCGAGCACCTCGTCGAGGAAGAAGCGGCCGGAGACGCGCTTGCCCTGCAGCCTGCCCTGCATGTCGGTGAAGGCGACCAGCACGGTGTCGATGGCGCCGGAGCCCACGTCGGCGCGGAGCCGGTCCACGGTCAGCGGGGGCCCGCCGCGGTTCGTACTCACCCTCGGCCTCCTTAAGGTTCAGGACCGTACCTTTTACGGAGCAAAGCAGGGGCCGAGGGCGGTGTCAATCCCTCCCGGTGCGCGAAACCCCGTCGAAACGCCGGTGAAACGGCAGGTGTGCGCCGATGCGCCGGAATGCGCGACCCCCCTTGACAGGCCCGTTCCGCGGCGCGCATCATCACCGACCATCACGTAAAGGACCGGCCTCATACCTTTTCAGGCTCCGGGTCCTCGCACATCCCCCGCACCATCCCCCCGACCACGACCCCGCTCCACCGACCCTTGACCCGACCGCCCCCGAGGGGAGCACCGTGGCACGAGAAACCGGCCCGCACGCCGACGGACACGTCCAGGGCGCCGACTACGTCCGCGCCGGCACCGACTACCTCCAGCGCCGAACCCTGCGCCGAGGCGCCGCCGGGTGGCTCCTGCTCGCCGGCCTGGGCGTCTCCTACGTGATCTCCGGCGACTTCGCCGGCTGGAACTACGGCATCGCCGAAGGGGGATGGGGCGGCCTGCTCGTCGCCACCGTCCTCATGGGCACCATGTACCTGTTCATGGTGCTGGGGCTGGCCGAGATGGCCTCCGCGCTCCCGGCCACCGGGGCGGGCTACGGTTTCGCCCGCCGCGCGCTGGGACCGCTCGGCGGTTTCGCCACCGGGACCGCGATCCTCATCGAATACGCCATCGCCCCGGCCGCGATCGCGGTCTTCATCGGCGGGTACGTCGAGGCGCTGGGACTGTTCGGCATCACCAACGCCTGGCCCGTCTACCTCGCCTGCTACGCGCTCTTCGTCGGGATCCACCTGTGGGGCGTCGGTGAGGCGCTGCGCGTCATGTTCGCCATCACGGCCGTGGCCGTCGTGGCCCTCGTCGTCTTCGCCGCCGGGATGGTGCCGAAGTTCGACCCGGCCAACCTGGTCGACATCGCCCCCACGGACGCGGCGGGCGCGAGCGCCTTCCTGCCCTTCGGGTACGCGGGCATCCTCGGGGCGTTCGTGTTCGGCATCTGGTTCTTCCTGGCCATCGAGGGCGTCCCCCTGGCAGCCGAAGAGGCCCGCGACCCCAAGCGCGACATGCCCCGCGGCATCATCGCCGGCATGGCGGTGCTGCTGGTCACCGGGTTCGGCATGCTGCTGCTGGCCCCGGGAGGCGCCGGGGCCGCCGCGCTGGCCGACTCCGACAACCCGCTCCCGCACGCCCTGCGCGAGGCCTACGGCGGCTCGACCGTGCTGGCCGACGCCGTCAACTACGTCGGCCTGGCGGGACTGGTGGCCAGCTTCTTCTCCATCATCTACGCCTACTCGCGCCAGCTCTTCGCCCTCTCGCGGGCGGGGTACCTGCCCCGCTGGCTCTCGCTCACCGGGCGCCGCAAGACCCCCTACACCGCGCTCATCGTCCCCGGCACCATCGGCTTCGTGCTGGCGGCCGCAGTGGGCGACGGCGACCGGCTGATCAACATCGCGGTCTTCGGGGCCACCGTGTCCTACGCGCTGATGATGGTGGCCCACATCGTTCTGCGGCGCCGCGAGCCGGGGCTGGAGCGTCCCTACCGGACCCCGGGCGGCGCGGTGACCACCGGCATCGCCCTGGCGCTGGCGCTGTGCGCGGTGGTGGCCACCTTCCTGGTGGACGTGGTGGGCGCGGCCGTGGCGGCGGCGATCTTCGCGGCGTTCCTGGCCTACTTCTGGCTGTACTCCCGGCACCGGCTGGTCGCCGACGCCCCGGAGGAGGAGTTCGCCCTGGTGGAGAAGGCCGAGTCGGAGCTCAACTGACCCGGTTCCGGGCGCCGGCCGGTCCGCTCCTCCCGCACCCGGGCGGAGGGGCCAGCGCCCGGGCCGGCCCCGCGGCCCCCGTCCCGCCCTGTCCGCCGCCCCCGGGCCCGGCGGACGGGGGCGCCGGTCAGGCCAGGAACGCGCGCAGCAGCGCCTCCGTTCCCTCCAGGTGCTCGCCGACCGCGCGGCGGGCGTCCTCCGGCCGTCGGTCGCGCACCGCCGCGACGATCGCCCGGTGCTGGGCGCCGCTGTGCTCCAGGTTGCGCGCCAGGATCGGCATCGCGTTGAGCAGGTCGTTGATCCGCATCCGCGTCTCGGCCAGCGCCCCGGTCAGCGATGCCGACCCGGTCAGCTCGGCCAGCGTGTGGTGGAAGACGGTGTCGCACCGCCGGTAGTCCTCGATCGGGGCCTCGTCCACCGCGGCCAGGCGCTCGGCCAGCAGCCGCCCGCCGTCCGGGTCCAGCCCCTCCTCGGCCAGCCGCACCGCCGCCCCGGTCTCCAGCGCGCGCCGGAAGGTGAACAGGTCCTCCAGGTCGGCTCCGGTGCGCTGGAGCATCCGCTGCGCCTCGGCGCGGCTGGGCCGCGGCGGCACGTCGGCCACGAAGGTCCCGCCGCCGCGCCCGCGCCGCGACTCGGCGTACCCGGCCTCCTGGAGGGCGCGGATCGCCTCCCGCAAGGTGATCCGGCTGACCCCGAGCCGGGCCGCCAGCTCCCGCTCCGGGGGGAAGCGCCCGCCCCGGGCCACCACCCCGAGCTTGATCGCCGACAGCAGCCGCTCCACCGTCTCCTCGAAGGCGTTCCCGGTGCGCACCGGGCGGAACACCGCCTCGGCCGCGGTCTCGGCCAGGGCCCCGGCCTCCGGCTCGGACACGTGCCCCCCTTCCGAACCGCCGTGGGCCGGGCGGTCCCGGCCCCGGCCGCCCTCCGCGGCCGCAGCACTCAGGGTAATCCCGGGGCGGCGGCGCGCTGGCCCGCCCCGGTCGGGTGTGCGATGATTCCGGGACCGGCACCCTCTGCCTGGAGCGTGGTCGCCATGGACCGGAGCGAAGACCGAACCTCACCCGCCCGCGGCGTCGCCCTGACCGCCGTCGCCTGGCTCCTGCAGGTCCTCGGGTTCGCCGTGTTCATCCTGATGGGGATCGGCAAGCTCGCCGGGTGGGAGGACTTCGCGCAGACCTTCGAGGAGATCGGCGCGGGCCAGTGGCTGCGCTACTTCGTGGGCGTCGCAGAGGTGGCCGGGGCGGTCGGGCTGCTGATCCCGCGCCTGTCCGGACTCGCCGCCTCGGGCCTGACCCTGGTCGTGGCCGGAGCCGCCGTCACCCACCTGGCCGTCCTGCGTGACTCGGGCTGGGCGCTGCCGGTGGTGCTGATCGTGCTGATGGGCGCGCTGGCCTGGATCCGCCGCGCCGAGACCGCGTCGCTGCCCTCGTTCGTGCGCGGCCTGCTCGGCCGGGACTGAACGCACCGCGGTCCCGCACTGAGGCCCTGCACCGAGGCCGCGCCCCGCGCCGACCCCGGTCCGCAGGCAGGGGCCCCGGCCGGACCAGGGCCGTACCTTCGGCCCCGGTCCCGATCCGGCCGTGCGCTCAGAGCCAGCCCTTGACCTTCTCCACCAGGCGGACCGGGTCGTCGGCCACCGGCGTGACGTTGAGCTCGGTGACGCCGGCGGCGCGGAAGGCCTCGATGCGCTCGCGCACGTAGGACTCCGGCCCCACCAGGTTGGTCAGCTCCAGCATCTCCTGCGGGACGGCGGCCGCCGCCTCCTCCTTGCGGCCCTCCAGGTACAGCTCCTGGATCCGGTCGGCCGCCTCCTCGTACCCGTAGCGGCGGGCCAGGGTGTTGTAGAAGTTCTTGCCCTTGGCGCCCATCCCGCCCACGTACAGGGCGATCATCGGACGCGCGAAGTCCAGGAGCTTCTTGGTCTCCTCGCCCTCGCCGATCGCGAGCATGCCGCCGGCCGAGATCTCCAGGTCCCCCAGGGACGGGTCGCGGTCGGCCTTGCCCGCGCGCAGCGAGTCGCCCCAGACGTCGTCCGCCTTCTCGGGCATGAAGAAGATCGGCAGCCACCCGTCGGCGATCTCGGCGGTCATCTTCACGTTCTTCTCGCCGAGTGAGGCGATGTAGACTGGGACGGAGCTGCGCACCGGGTGGTTGATGATCTTCAGCGGCTTGCCCAGCCCGGTGCCCTCCTCGGGCGGAAGCGGAAGGGTGAAGACCTTGCCGTCGTGGGTGAGCCGCTCCTCGCGGGCCCACACCTTGCGGCTGATCTCGACCACCTCGCGGGTGCGGGCCAGCGGGCGGTTGTAGGGCAGGCCGTGCCAGCCCTCGATGACCTGCGGCCCGCTGGCGCCCAGGCCCAGCACGGCGCGCCCGTCCGACAGGTAGTCCAGCCCGGCCGCGGTCTGCGCGATGAGGGTGGGCGTGCGCGTGTAGACGGGCAGGATGGCGGCGCCGATGCGCACGCGCTCGGTGCGGGCGGCGATGTAGCCCATGAGGGTGGGGCTGTCGTAGCCGTAGGCCTCGGCCACCCACACGGTGTCCAGGCCGACCTTCTCCAGCTCGGCGATCTGTCCGACGGACTCCTTGGGGTCGCCGGCGTACTGCAGGGGCATGGAGATGCGCATGCTGCCTCCGTTGGTGGTCGCCCGTGATCGGGGCGACACTCTACCCCCGAGTAGGATTCGGTCCGACGACCGGGGCCGGTCGGCGCGCGTCGCCGACCGGCCCCGATACGCCCCGGTGGATCAGGAGGGGGTCAGGAGTAGGAGTGCTCAGGGGCGGGGAAGGCGCCGCCCACGACCTCCTCGGCGAAGCTCTTGGCCGCGCCCTCCAGGGTGGCGTTGAGATCGGCGTAGGTCTTGACGAACTTGGCCACGCGCGGGCTCAGGCCCGCCATGTCCTGCCAGACCAGCACCTGGGCGTCGGTGTCGGGGCCCGCGCCGATGCCGACCGTGGGGATGGTCAGCTCGGCGGTGATGCGGGCCGCCAGCTCGGCCGGCACGCACTCCAGGACGACCGAGAAGGCGCCCGCGCGCTCCAGTTCCTTGGCGTCGGCCAGCAGCTCCTCGGCCGCCTCGCCGCGCCCCTGTACTCGGTAGCCGCCCAGGGTGTTGACCGACTGGGGGGTCAGGCCGATGTGCCCCATGACCGGCACGCCGGAGGCGACCAGGGCCTCGGTCTGCGGCGCCATCCGGCGCCCGCCCTCCAGCTTGACGGCGTGGGCCCCGCCCTCCTTCATGAAGCGGGAGGCCGCGGCCAGCGCCTGCTCGGGCGAGGCCTGGTAGGAACCGAACGGCAGGTCGGCCACGACCAGGGCGCGCGAGGTGGAGCGGGCCACCGCCGCGGTGAGCGGGAGCAGGTCGTCGACGGTGACGGGCACGGTGGAGTCGTAACCGTAGACGACCATGGCCGCCGAGTCGCCGACGAGCAGGACGGGGATCCCGGCCTCGTCGAAGACGCGCGCGGTGAGGGCGTCGTAGGCGGTCAGCATGGGCCAGCGCTCGCCCCGCTCCTTGGCGGCGGCGATGTCGCGTACGGTGACCCGGCGCGTCGATGAGCCCCCGTAGAGGGCGGGGGCGGACGTGGTGGTGCTCATGACGTGTTTTCCCTCCGGTGTCTCGAAGCGCTGAAGGCGTCTCCGGACGGTGTCGGTAAAAACGGGCGCGCTCATCCTCGCACGCGGGGCAGGGCGCGACCTCTGTCGGGGCCAACGTTGGCGGGACCCCGGTTCATCCCTGCACCAGGGGGATGCGACCCGCTCCACCTGGGGCGGGGTGCCTACTGCGCCGTCGTCGCCCCCTCGCCGGGCCCCTGATGGCCCGGCGGTCGACCGGAGCGCCGTGGCCCTCGGCCTCTCCGCGCCGTCCTTCCAGGGGAAACGGCCGTCCGGCCGCCCGCCGAACGTCGTGGATCTGAGGCGGGGAGCGAACGCGGCCGACGCCCTAAGGACCCTCCGAGGTCGATCTAAGGCCCCTGTGACCGGCGAAGATACGGCGACTTTCCGATACCGGCGGGGACCCCTGGGGGGGGAGTGTGGAGGCACGCCGCCGCGAGGGAGGACCCCCATGCACCACCCCGACCACATGGACCGACTGGCCCGTCAGCACCGGGAGGAGATGCTCCGCGCCGCCCAGCAGAGGAGGGAGGCCCGGAGCGCCCGGCGCCGGGAGGAGGACGAGCGCCGGGAGGCCCGCCGCCGCGAGGGTGAGCGCTTCGGCCCGGCCGCCTGAACACGTGCCCGCCGAGCCCTTGTCCACAAGGGGCCGCCGTCCGCGCCCGGGCCGCGCGATCCCCGACATACTGGGCGCCATGGACGGTCGCGAACGCAGTTCGGTCTTCGTCGGGCGCCGGGACCAGGTGACGAACCTGGTCTCCCACGCCCGGCGCACTCGCAAGGAGGGGGCGGGCGCGGTGCTCATCGGCGGCGAGGCCGGAGTCGGCAAGTCCCGCCTCCTGCGCGAGTACGCCCGCACCTGCCCCATGCGCCTCGCCGTCGCCGGAGGCTGTCCCGAACTGGGCGTCGAAGGCCTGCCCTACGCCCCGTTCACCGCCGCCCTGCGCCGCCTCATCAGGGACGGGGCGGCCCCCGCCTCCGGCGGCCCCGGTGAGCTGGCGCGGCTACTGCCCGAGCTGGGATCGGCGCCGGCAGGACCCGAGCAGGGCCGCGCCCGGCTGTTCGAGGAGGTCCTGGTCCTGCTGGAGGGGGCCGCCGCACCCGGCGGCCTCACCCTGGTCCTGGAGGACCTGCACTGGTCCGACGCCTCCACCCGGGACCTGCTCGTCTTCCTGCTGGGCAACCTGGACGCGGCACCGGTGCAGATCATCGCCACCTACCGCACCGACGACCTGCACCGCGGCCACCCTCTGCGGCGGCTGCTGCCCGAGCTGGAGCGCCTGCCCGGCGTCGACCGCACCGAGCTGCCGCCGCTCTCCCGGGAGGAGGTGGCCGAACTGGCCGAGGGCCTGCACGGCAGCGCCCTGCCCGACCGCCAGGCCGACCGGCTCTTCGAGCGCAGCGGCGGCAACCCCCTGTTCGTCGAGTCCTTCCTGGAGCACCCCGACGCGGGGACCGCGCCGGTCCCCGACGGGCCCCGGGAGCTGCTGCTGGGCGCGGTGCGCACGCTGGACGCCGAGGCTCTGGGGGTGCTCCGGGCGGCCTCCGCCGCAGGGGAGCGGGTGCACCACGCGCTGCTGGAGGCGGTCAGCGGGTCCGGGCCGGCGGAGTTCGCCGCGGCGGTGCGTGCCGCTGTGGACGCCAACGCCCTGGTCCCGCGCGGGGAAGGGTACGCCTTCCGCCACGCGCTGCTCGCCGAGGCCGTCCAGGAGGACCTGCTCCCCGCCGAGCGCACCCGCCTGCACCGCCGCTACACCGACGTCCTGGAGCAGGGGGTGGAGGGGCTGGAGCCCGACCAGGCCGCGCTGCTGCTCGCCCACCACGCCTACGCCGCCCACGACCTGCCTCGGGCCCTGGAGGGCGCCTGGCGCGCCGCCGAGGCCGCACACCGCGGTGCGGCGCTGCCCGAGCGGGTGTCCCTGCTGGAGCGCGTCCTGGATCTGTGGGAGCAGGTCCCCGACGCACAGGGGCGCATCGGCTGCTCCCGCACCGAGCTGCTGTACCTGCTCTCCCAGGCCGCGCACGACATCGGGGCGCCGCGCCGGGCGGCCGAGTACGCGGCCGAGGGACTGAAGGCCTACTCCCACTGGCTCGACACCGGCATGTGCGAGGTGCGCTCCGCGCGTGTCGTCCCCGAGGCCGATGCGATCGCGATGGGCCGACTGCTCCAGGCGCGGGGCGACGCCCGAAAGGAGATGTCCCAGGACGGGGCCTTGGAGGACTACGGGGAAGCGCTCCTGCACCTGCCCCGGGCCCACCCCTTGCGCGCGCGGATCACGGCCGGCCTGGCCACGACGCTCATGGTGCGGGGGCACGACGACGAGGCGCGCCGTGCCGCCGAGCTCGCCCTCGAACGCGCCCGCGCGGCGGCGGACGTCCGGAGCGAGGCCGACGCCTTGATCACCCTGGGAAGCCTCGACTCCCACGGGCCGGACACCGGCGCGGCGGTGGAGTACATCCGTCAGGGGGTCCGGTCGGCGCGTGACAGCGGTGACGTCTCCGTCGAGCTGCGCGGTCGGAACAACCTGGCGGCCACCTATGACATGGCGGGCCACCCGGAGGAGGCGATGCGGGAGAACCGGGACGGCCTGAAGCGGGTGGCCGAGCTGGGGCTGACCCGCACCCAGGGCGGGGGGTTCACCTTCGGTCTGGCGCACCTGCTCTTTGCGAAGGGTGAGTTGGACGAGGCGCGCGATGTGCTGCGCGCGATGCGTCCCGATCCCAACCCCCGCAGCCAGGGAAGACGTCACCGGCTGCTCGCCGAGATCGAGCGCATGCGGGGGTCGGTGGCGGACGTGGCCAGGGAGGTGGAGGCCTTCGACCGGCTGATGCCGCCGGAGAGCTCGGCCCAGATCGAGACCCTGAGCAATCTCGGCTCGCGGGCATGGCTGATGCAGGCCGACGGCCGAGCGGAGGAGGGGGTCGACCTCCTCCTCACGGCCATGGAGGAGGAGCGGCCCTGGGCCCGCGGAGTGTGGATCGGGATGAACCTGGCGCACGTCGCGGGGCTGGTCCGGGACATCGAACGTGAGGCGGTCGGGGACCCCGCACGGTCGGCCGCGGTCGAGCGGTTCAAGAAGCGGGTCGAGGACAAGGCGCAGGTCCTGCCGAGCGACGAGGGATCCCCGTTCATGGTGCGCGTGGACGCCCGGATCGTCCACGGCCACCTGGCGACGGGCGGTGCCCCGCGTGCCGCGGACGAACACTGGGCCTGGGTCGAGCGGGAGACGCGGAGCAGGGGGCTGAAGCTCGATCTGCTCCAAGCGCTCTTCGGCCGCGCCGAATGCGCGCTGGCACTCGGTGAGCGTGAGCGCGCGGCCGAACAGCTCCGTGAACTGCACTTCCTCGCCTCGGAGTGCGGAGCGGCCCCCTACCTGCAGCGCGCGCAGAGGGCCATGGAAGGCGCGGGGATCGCCCCGCCGCGGGTGGCGTCCGCCGCCCCGGACGGGACCGGAGACGCCCTTCCGCCGCTCACTCCGCGTGAGCGCGAGGTGCTGCGCCTGGTCGCGCGCGGGCGGACCAACCGGGAGATCGCCGGTGAGCTGGTGATATCGGCGAAAACGGTGAGCGTCCACGTTTCCAACGTGCTCGGCAAGCTCGATGTGACGAATCGGAATGCGGCCGCCCGCAAAGCACTCGATTCCGGGCTCGGTTGAGCGACCGCGGAGAATTCCCCATAAAACGGCGTAAGGTGGTGTGCCATCGGCCCCCGACCTCGGCGGGCCGCGCGGCCTCGGGCGATCCCCGGGGCATTCACCCTGTACGGGGGCGGGTGCACCTGGCATAAACTGTTCGCAGCAGCGGCCTCCCGAATCGCATTCCACAACTGCAGCCATCTCGCGCCAGGAAGGAATTCCGTTGTGAGTGGGCACCCCCCGTCCCCGGGTGCGGCGCGGACCGTCGAGGCGGTCCCATCCGCGCCCCCCATCCGTGTGCTGCTCGTCGACGACCACGCCTTCTTCCGCCGAGGCCTGGTGTCGGTCCTGGAGGAGGAGCCCGACATCGACGTCGTCGGCGAGTGCGGAAGCGGGGAGGAGGCCGTCCGTTCGGCGGCGCGCCTTTCCCCCGACGTGGTCCTGATGGACGTGTGGATGCCCGGGGCAGGCGGCATCGACGCCTGTGCCGGGATCCGCGCCCGCGCGCCCGCGGCCAAGATCACCATGCTCACCATGAGCGACGAGGAGGACGACCTCTTCGAGGCGCTCAAGGCCGGCGCCGACGGCTATCTCCTGAAGGAGATCTCGGTGGACGAGCTGCCCGACGCGGTGCGTTCGATCTCCGACGGCCAGTCGTTCATCAACGCCTCCATGGCCACCAAGCTCATCGGCGAGTTCACCGCCCTGGCCAAACGTGACAGCGCGGCCCGGCCGCGCCCCGCCGCGCCCCGGCTCACCGGCCGTGAGACCGAGGTGCTGCGCCTGGTGGCCAGGTGCTTCAACAACAAGGAGATCGCCGACGCGCTGTTCATCTCCGAGAACACCGTCAAGAACCACATCCGCAACATCCTGGAGAAACTCCAGCTGCATTCGCGGACCGAGGCCGCGGTGTACGCGGTCCGGGAGAAGGTGCTGGAACTCGACTGAGCGGGCCGGGCGCCGCGCACGGGCGCGGCGCCCGGACGCGGACGTCACAGCGTCGGCAGGTACCGCTGGAGCTCGTACGGCGTGACCTGGCGGCGGTAGGACTGCCACTCGGCCTTCTTGTTGCGCAGGAAGAAGTCGAAGACGTGCTCGCCGAGCGTCTCGGCGACCAGCTCGCTGCTCTCCATCGCGCGGATGGCCTCGTCCAGGCTCTGGGGCAGCGGGGCGATGCCCATCGCGCGCCGCTCGGCGTCGGTCAGTGCCCACACGTCGTCCTCGGCCCCGGGCGGCAGCTCGTAGCCCTCCTCGATGCCCTTCAGCCCGGCCGCCAGGATCACCGCATAGGCCAGGTAGGGGTTGCAGGAGGTGTCCAGCGAGCGGAACTCGATCCGGCTGGAATTGCTCTTGGTGGGCTTGTACATCGGCACCCGCACCAGCGCCGAGCGGTTGTTGTGGCCCCAGCACACGTAGGCGGGCGCCTCGCCGCCGGCCCCGGCCGAGGCCGCGGCGTTGTCCCACAGCCGCTTGTAGGAGTTGACCCACTGGTTGCACACCGCGGTGATCTCCGGGGCGTGCCGCAGCAGCCCGGCGATGAACCCGCGCCCCACCTTCGACAGGTGGTACTCCGCGCCCGGCTCGTGGAAGGCGTTGCGCTCGCCCTCGAACAGCGACATGTGGGTGTGCATGCCCGACCCGGGGAACTCGGTGAAGGGCTTGGGCATGAAGGTGGCGTAGACCCCCTGCTCCATCGCCACCTCCTTCATCACCAGCCGGAACGTCATGATGTTGTCGGCGGTGGTCAGCGCGTCGGCGTAGCGCAGGTCGATCTCCTGCTGGCCGGGGCCGCCCTCGTGGTGGCTGAACTCCACCGAGATGCCCATGGCCTCCAGCATGTTGATCGCGTTGCGCCGGAAGTCGTGCGCGCTGTTGTGCGGGGTGTGGTCGAAGTAGCCGCCCGAGTCGTTGGGCTCGGGGAACTCCCCCGGATCGGGCATCTTCTTGAGCAGGTAGAACTCGATCTCGGGGTGGGTGTAGAAGGTGAAGCCCAGGTCGGAGGCCTTGGCGAGCTGGCGCTTGAGCACGTGCCGCGGGTCGGCGTAGCTGGGGCTGCCGTCGGGCATCAGGATGTCGCAGTACATCCGGGCGGTGCCGTGCGGCTCGTTGCGCCAGGGCAGCACCTGGAAGGTGGAGGGGTCGGGCTGGGCGAGCATGTCGGCCTCGTGCACCCGGGCGAAGCCCTCGATGGCCGAGCCGTCGAACCCGATGCCCTCGGTGAAGGCCGCCTCCAGCTCGGCGGGGGCCACCGCCACCGACTTCAGGTAACCGAGCACGTCGGTGAACCACAGCCGGACGAACCGGATATCGCGCTCCTCCAGGGTCCGGAGCACGAACTCCTGCTGTCGATTCACGGGTTCACCTTCCTCAGTCGAACGTCGGGGTGCGGACGCGGGCCGCCCGCCGCGCGGGCCCTCTCCCAGTCTGCCTACCTCAGGTTTCCGGCGCATTAACGCAGGTGGCCCCGGAGGGCGCCGGGGCCCGCCCGAATTATCACAGCTTCGCGGGGTGTGCGCCCGCCCGCGGCGGCCCGGCCCGGCTACGCTCGGGTGCGTGGCACAGCTCAGAATCGCGATGGCCCAGGTCAACCCCGTCGTCGGGGACCTGGAGGGCAACAGTGCGCTGGTCGCCGACCAGGCGCACCGGGCGGCCGCGGTGGGGGCGCACCTGCTGGTGTTCCCCGAGATGGTCGTCACCGGCTACCCGGTGGAGGACCTGGCGCTGCGCAACTCCTTCGTCTCGGCCTCCATCAAGGCCACGCACGCGCTCGCCGAGCGCCTCGCCGAGGAGGGGCTGGGCGACCTGCCGGTCGTGGTGGGCTTCCTGAACCGGCGCGAGGGGGTGGGGGCGCGCTTCGGCCAGCCCACGGGCGCGCCGCAGAACTCCACCGCCCTGCTGCACCGGGGGCGCGTGGCGCTCACCTCCGCCAAGTACCACCTGCCCAACTACGGGGTCTTCGACGAGTTCCGCAACTTCGTGCCCGGCGACGCGCTGCCGGTGGTCCGGGTGCGCGGCGTCGACGTCGCCCTCGCCGTCTGCGAGGACCTGTGGCAGGAGGGCGGCCCGGTCACCGCCGTGCGCGCCGCGGGCGCGGGCATGCTCATCACCCTCAACGGCTCGCCGTACGAACGGAACAAGGACGACGTGCGCCTGGAGCTGTGCCAGCGCCGGGCGCGCGAGATCGGCGCCGCCGTCGGCTACGTCAACATGGCCGGCGGACAGGACGAGCTGATCTTCGAGGGCGACTCGCTCATCGTCGACGCCGAGGGCGACCTGGTGGCCCGCGCCCCGCAGTTCGAGGAGGCGCTGCTCGTCACCGACCTGCGCCTGCCCGACGCCCCCGAGCCCGCCCCGCACGCGCGGGAGGCCGACGGCATCCGCATCGTCCGGTACACGGTCTCGGCGGACCCCGTGGCGCCCTACGACGCCGAGCCGCCGGTGCTCACCCCGCGCCCCGACCCGGTCTCCGACGTCGGCGAGGTCTACCACGCGCTGGTGGTGGGGCTGCGCGACTACGTGCGCAAGAACGGGTTCGACAGCGCCCTGGTGGCGCTGTCCGGGGGGATCGACTCGGCGCTGACCGCCACCATCGCCGTCGACGCCCTGGGCCCGGACCGGGTGCACGGCCTGATGATGCCTAGCCGGTACTCCAGCGGGCACTCCTTGGACGACGCCCGGGAACTGGTCGCCCGGCAGGGCATCACCGGGCGCACCATCGCCGTACAGGAGGTCGTGGACGCCTTCACCGCCGGGGCCTCCGGCGCGGGGGTGGAGCTGGAGGGGCTGGCCGCGGAGAACCTGCAGGCGCGGGTGCGCGGCACCCTGCTCATGGCGCTGTCCAACCAGGAGGGCCACCTGGTGCTGGCCACCGGCAACAAGAGCGAGCTGGCGACGGGCTACTCCACGCTCTACGGGGACTCGGTGGGCGGCTACGCCCCGATCAAGGACTGCTGGAAGACGCTGGTCTGGGAGTTGGCGCGGTGGCGCAACGCCGACGCCGCCGAGCGCGGGGAGGCGCCCCCGGTGCCGGAGGACTCGATCGCCAAGCCGCCCAGCGCCGAGCTGCGCCCCGACCAGCTGGACAGCGACTCGCTGCCGGACTACGCGGTGCTGGACGCCCTGCTCGACGCCTACATCGGCACCGACCGGGGGCACGGCGAGCTGATCACCGCCGGGTACGACCCGGAGCTGGTGGCGCGGGTCGTCCGGCTGGTGGACCGGGCCGAGTACAAGCGCCGCCAGTACCCGCCCGGACCCAAGATCAGCTCCCGCAACCTCAGCCGCGACCGGCGCGTGCCCATCACCAACCGCTGGACGCCCTGACCTGCCCGTATCTTCGTTGATCTCGGGGATCTCGGCCTTGTACCGGCCGGTACAAGGCCGAGATCCCCGAGATCAACGGGGGCGCCGGGGACAGGTGGGCGGGCCGCGGGGACAGCAGGGTCTTGCCGGGCGGCTGCCTGTGCGCGGCACCGGCCGGGAATAGGCTCACGGTGAACCTCGGAGGGGCGGAGGCGCCGATCGGGCGGCCGGGCCCCCGGGCCCCGCAGACGCCGGAGCGGGCCTCCTCCGAGTGGTCCGGCGTGGACCGAAGGGTGACGACCATGGTCGCTCGAACCCCCGAACGCATCGTGCAGGACATGGGCGAGCGGAGGGGCCGCGGGGCCAAGCTCCGCGCCAAGCTGGAGAAGAACCGGGACCGCAACTGGCTCCTCGCCCTGACCACGCACTCCCTCGGCAAGTTCGCCGAGAAGCAGCGCCTGTCCGACCTGGAGCAGACGCTGGTGAGCGCGTTCCTGGACAACGGCTACAGCGAGGACGAGCTGAGGAAGCTGGGCGAGGCGTCCGAGCTGCTGTCGCAGGACGCGCGCCAGGCCGTCTACCCCGCGCGCTTCGCGCGGCTGGACGTCAAGTCCTCCTACTCCTTCGACGACCTGCGCAAGGATGCGCCGGAGATCGTGCGCTCCACCCTGGAGATGCCCAACCTGACCGCGGTCGACGTCGGGAAGGCCCACAGCGAGCGCACCTCGGTGCGGAACCTGCCGCGGCTGGACCGCAGGACGCTCGCCGAACACGGGGCGGAGTTCCTGGTCACGCAGAACCCGGACGTGCAGGCGGCGCCCAGCGGGTTCTTCACGATCAAGGCGACCCAGTTCCGCTGCAACGACGAGACCGGGGCCGACTTCTTCGGCTCGGACGAGCCCTACTGGATCTTCGGCACGCTGGCCGACGGCGCGACCGTGACCACCCGCAGCCGGATCTTCGGCAACGTGGACACCGGAAACACCCGCACCTTCAACTCCGCCGACGGCTCCATCTGGGGGGCGAACGGCCAGGCGCAGCGCTTCCCCGAGGGGCAGATCGGCACGCTGATCCAGCTGTGGGAGCACGACCACGGGGACCCGGAGAAGATCAGGGCCGCGGTGGCGGCGGCGTTCGCCGGAGCGGCGGGCGTCCTGGCGGCCACGGGCGTGGCCGCGTGGATCGCCGCCGTGGTGGCGGGCGTGGGCGCCGTGGTCCAGCAGCTGCTGGCCTTCCTCGACGACGACCTGATCGGTGAGCAGACGTTCGTGTTCCACACGGCCACGCTGGCCAAGCAGGTCCCCAATGTCGGGAACACGCAGACCATGACCCGCCGGTTCACCGACGGGGACGGCGACTACACGCTGACGATCGTCACCACCCGCACGGGCAACTAGCGGAAGG
>NZ_ANAD01000236.1 GCF_000341245.1 Nocardiopsis halophila DSM 44494 | reverse complement strand
TGGCGGCGGTGAGGAAGGCCTGCCACTCGTGGGTGGGGAAGTCGAGGTGTGCGAGTTCGCGGTTCTGGGTGTCGCGGATGAGGGTCTGTGCGCCTTCGGCGACCTCGACGCAGTTCGCGCCTTGACCGCTGTACGTGCTCTTGTGCCATTCACGCATCGAGCTCATCCTTGATCTTCTCTAGATGTCGGAACGTCTCCGACGGTGAAAGCGCCTGCATCTGTAGGTCGGAGAAGTACCCCAGGAGCATGGTGACCTGCGCCGCCGACACCGGTACCTCGCCGAACTGGTGTTCAGCATGTCCGACCATTCGCCCGTCCGGGACCCGGACCACGCGGAACGAACCCGCCAGTCCAGGCCGATCCCAAGCCTCGGACGGCACCACCGCGACCTGGATATAGGGCCGGGCCGCCAGGTGCATGAGGTGGTCGATGGCGTCCTCCTGAACCGCTGGGGAGCGTACCACTCGGCGAATCGCCGCCTCCTCGATCACCACCCAGATCCGTACCTCCGGGCGCAGCTTGGTGAGGCGTTCTTGACGAACGGCGACCAGCTCATCAGGATTCGGGTCCTGCCGCAGAATCTCCCGCGCATACTTCTCGGATTGGAGGAGGCCGGGGATCAGCATGGCGGCGTATTCCCTGATCTCGATGGCCTCTCGCTCCACAGAGATGAAGTTGCGCCAGTGCTCGGGCAGGGCTCCATCGAAGGAGAGTTCCGCCCAGAGCGCGGCGAGTGCGCCACCCGTAGTGAGCGCGTCGTCCAGCCGAGCGATCTGATCTGCGTCGGGGCGTCTTGTCCCCCGCTCCCACGCCGAGACGGTGGATGGCTGATACCCGACGTCTTTCGCGAGATCCTGCTGTCTCTTCCCGGACAGTTCTCTCAGGCGCCGTAACTCCGCGCCCCATCGCGCGGTGCCCGGGTCCAGTGCGTCGTTCATGCTCGACAGGATTGCACGCTGATTTCGTCGGCTCTACACGATCGACAAAAGACGTACGGCAATGTAGCGATCGAGACAGGTGAGAGGCCGTGTAGCGAGGATGAAACCACCGGCCGAACGACATCGGATGGTGGTCGAAATGAGCCCGATCAAACGCAAGCGCCGCGTTCGTCCCTACATATTCCCTATGAGGTGGGTGCGGTGACGGCCGAGCAGACGGCCTCCGCGCTTCCGGCGTCGGTGAACGGCACCGTCTGTGTGCACCGGCCCGAGGACGTGCCCCCGCGCGGCATCCTCTACGGCGCGACCCGGCGCATCCCCATGACCGGCCTCCTCTTCGTCTACCGGCTCAGGCCGGACGGGACGACGGTCGACACCTGGCTGCTCTCCGACGACGGGACGCTCCTGAGCACCGGATGGATGGACCCCCGCGGCTACCGCGAGGCCATCGCCTTCGACATGGTGCACCACCTCGGCTGGGCGCGGACCGTCGTCGTGCTCCCGTAGCAGGTGGACGGGCCCCGCAGGGCTTCACCCCCCGGAAACCGGCGCTACGCCATCCCCAACTCCCGGGCCCGCGCCCCCGCCGTCGCCCGGTTGGGGACGTCGAGCTTGGACAGGATGTTGGACACGTGCACACTGGCCGTCTTCGGCGTGATGAACAGCTCCTGGGCGATCTCCGCGTTGGTCAGCCCTCGGCCCAGCAGCCGCACCACCTCCGCCTCGCGCGGGGTCAACCCCCGGGGCAGCGGCGGCGGCGCGGTCCCGGCACCGCCGTCCAGGGCCACCCCGGCCCGCCGGGCCAGGTCCTCGGCGCGGCGCCGCAGGGGGCCCGCCCCGCACGCCTCGGCCAGCTCCGCGGCCTCGCGCAGCGCCTCGGGTGCACCGGT
>NZ_ANAD01000235.1 GCF_000341245.1 Nocardiopsis halophila DSM 44494 | reverse complement strand
CCCCCCCGCCTGCTGCCACAGCCCGGCCGCCTCCTCTGCCGGGCGCCCGTCCGCGACGGCCAGGCGGGCGGTGACGGTGGCGCGGCGGGCCTCGGTGACCGGTCCGCGGGTCCGCACGGCCTGTGCCGAGGCGTCGATCAGGGCGCGCACCTCGGCCGTCTCGGCCGGGAACGCCCCCGCCGCCGATGCCGACCGCACCACGTCGGCGAACCGGTCCAGCAGCTGCCAGCAGTACCCCGGCGCCCCGGCCAAGCCCTCCCGGCGGAGCGTCTCCCGGGCGATCTCAAGGGCGGCCGCGTGGTCCCCCTCCACCCGGTGCAGTTCGGCCCGGGCGCCGATGGCGATCTGCACGATGTTGAGCTGCCGCTGGGTTCCGGGGCCGAACGCCGGCAGGCGCGCATAGGCCTCCCGGGCCGCCTCCAGGTCGCCGCGCGCGAGGGCGGCGTTCAGCGCCTCGGAGTTCAAGAAGAGCAGGAGCTTGGGGGAGGGGGTCAGGGTCATGCCCTCCCGGATCCACCGCTCGGTGGCGTCGAGGTCGCCCATTTCGGCGTAGGTCTCGGCGAGGTTGGCGGCGGCGAAGGGGGCGCTCACGCTGATCATCCCCAGGCCCCGGGCGCGGACGATCGTGTCCTTCAGCACCTCCACCGCCTCGGCGTGCAGCCCGATCTCGCGCAGGAAGTGCGCGTACACTGCCCGGGTGTTGGCCTCGATCGCGGCCTCGCCCAGTTCCCGGGCGAGCGCGGAGGCCGCCTCCATCGCGCTCCGGCCGCCCTCGAAGTCGCCCGCGTCGAACAGGGCCGAGCCGACGGTGGTCATGGCCTCGGCCTCGGCGCAGCGGTCCCCGGCGGCGACCGCCCCCTTGAGCGCCCCTTCGGCCAGTTCGACCTGGGTGATGGGGCCGTCGCCGCCGCCGATCAGCCGGCGCAGCGACGGCAGGTCGCCCGGGTCCAGGTGCGGGTCGCGCATGCACCCCCGTGCCAGCATGGACAGCGCCATCGAGAACCCGGGCGCCTCGGGCGGGTAGATCTCGAGTGCGGCGAAAAGGTCTTCCATGGCGGTGTTGTCCGCCGCGTCGAAGCGCGCTTGGGCGCGGCGGCGCAGCAGCAGTGCGCGCCGCCCCGTCACGGCCTCGTCCCCGCTCTCCGGAAGCTCGGCCAGTCCCTCGTTGCACAGCTCGATGGCGCGCTTGGGG
Source organism: Nocardiopsis halophila DSM 44494 (assembly GCF_000341245.1). Lineage (GTDB taxonomy): Bacteria > Actinomycetota > Actinomycetes > Streptosporangiales > Streptosporangiaceae > Nocardiopsis_A > Nocardiopsis_A halophila. The sequence continues at coordinate 29,564 of NZ_ANAD01000235.1, read as the reverse complement.
TCGCCGCTCTCCAGGGCGGCCGCCGCGGCGAGCCCGAGCACCTCCACCCGGTCCCGCCCCCGGGTGCGGTCGGCGGCGTCGGGGACCCGGTCCCACAGCTCCAGGACGCGCTCCAGCATGCGCTGTTCTTCGGCGTGGGCCAGCTTCTCGCCCGCGTACACCGCGGCCCACCAGGCCGCGCTCAGCGCGCGCGGCAGGTCGTGGGCCGCATGGAAGTGGTGGGCCTGCTCGGCCGCCAGGCGGTGGGAGGGGACGGCCTCGGGGAGCGCGTCCAGGGCCTCGGCGAAGCACAGGTGCAGCCGGGTGTGGCGGCCGGGCAGCAGGTCGTCGTGGACCGCCTCGCGCAGCAGGGCGTGGCGGAACCGGTAGCCGGTCTCGGTGACCCGCAGGATGTTGGCGTCCACCGCGCTGCGCAGGGCGCCGTCCAGTTCGGCGTGGGGCAGTTCGCACACCCGGGCCAGCAGTTCGTGCTCGACCTGGCCGCCGCTGACCGCGCCCACCGCGGCGGTGCGCACGACGTCGGCGGCGCGTTCGTCCAGCCGGCGCAGGGGCGCCAGCAGCAGCTCGCGGGGGCGGTCGGGGACGGGGGAGTCCAGGAATCCGGGCTGCTCGGCCAGGGACTCCACGAACAGCGGGTTGCCCTGGGAGCGCGCGTGCAGGGCGGCGGCCTGGGCGGGGGAGGGCTCGGTGCCGCGGATGGAGGCGGCCAGGCGGGCGGACTCCTCGGCGGTGAGCGGGTGCAGGTCGATCCGGTCGACGTGGGGCAGGCGCTCCAGCTCCGGCAGCAGGCGGCGCAGCGGGTGGTCCCGGTGCAGCTCGTCGGTGCGGAAGGTGGCCACCAGCTGCACGGGGACGCCGTCCAGGCTGCGCACCAGGAACACCAGCAGGTCGCGGGTGGAGGCGTCGGCCCAGTGCAGGTCCTCCAGGACCAGGGTGAGGCCGTCGTCGCCGGCGGCGTGCACCAGGGCCAGCAGGATCTGCTGGAAGAGCAGGCCGCGTGCGGAGCGGCGCTCGTCGGGCGGCGGGCCCAGCTCGGGCAGCAGGCGCGGCAGCTCGCTGCCGCCGCCGGCGGCCTCGGCCATCCCGGGGCCCAGCTCGCGCAGGAGCTGGCGCAGCACCGCGACGAAGGGGGCGAACGGCAGGCCGTCCACGCCCAGCTCCAGGCAACCCCCGGCGACCAGGCGGCCCCGGCCGCCCCCGGCCTCCAGCCGGGCGCCGAACTCGGCGAGCAGCCGGGACTTGCCCACCCCCGCCTCGCCGCCGACCAGGACGGCGCCGGCGCGGCCTCCGCGACTGCTCCGGGCGTGGGCCAGCAGGCGGTCGACGTCGTCGGCGCGGCCGACGAACACGGGCGCGGTGCCAAGGGAGGACATGAGGTCCATTATGGGGGCGGATTCGGACATCGCGCCGCTCATTTCTCGGGGGGGGTGCGGTGGCCGCCGCGGCGGTGCGGGGCCCGGCCCCCGGCCCCCGGCCCCCGGCCGCTCGGCCGGGAACCGGGGTCACCGGCGGCCCTCGGGGGAGACGCGCGGGCGCGGCAGCCAGGCGTCGGCGGCGCCGGGCCGGCCGAGGAGGCGGAGCAGGGCGTCCAGGCGGGTGCCCGGGGTGCCGCCGCCGGGGCCGCGGCCCGCGGGGGCCTGGACCTCCGGGCGTCCGGCCCGGGCCTCCCGGTGGAGGTCGGCGATCCGCTCGCGGGCGACGGCCGCGGTCAGGTCGGGGTGCATCATCGTGGGTCCCTCCCGTCGGGGCCGGTCGATCCGGCCCGCTGTGGGACTCAGATTCGTTCTAAGAGGAGGGGGCGGGCATCGGGCGGATGCCGTAAATCGGGGGATGCGGGAGGGTCCGGGAGCAAGCGGACGCCTAAGAAGGGGGATCGGGGCCGTGCGTGCGTGTCGCGCAGCGCATCCGGGGGATCGCGGGTAGTTGTCGAAGCCGGAGTCCGGTAAGCCGGACACGGGATGCTCTCCGGGGGATGCGATGGGTGTGGCCCGTTCTTGCGTGCGCGGAAGGGCCGGATGGATTCCGGTCGCGGCCGTGGCGGTCCTGTTCTCGGGGGCGGGCGCCGCCTCCGCCGACGAGGGCACCGGCGCTGCCGACAGGGAGGAGGGGGCCCAGGGCGGCGACGTCCCGGCCCTGTCCATCGAGGTGGCCGACGGCCTGGACGGCATGGAGCCGGGTGAGGAGACCGAGTACACCGTCACCGTGCGCAACGACGGTGACGAGGCGGTCGAGGGCCTCGTGGTGTCCCAGGGGGTCCCGCCGGAGATGGAGCTGGTGGAGACCGACGGCGAGCGGGTCGGCGAACCCGGCGGGGCGCTGGACGGGCTGGCCGTGTGGGAGGTCGATCTGGATCCCGGTGAGGAGGCGGTCGGCCGTACGAAGGTGCGGCTGGAGGATCCGGGGGAGAAGCTGTGGCGGGTCGCCGTCACCGTCTGCGCGCAGCCGGGCGCGCAGAGCCCGCCGCTGGTGTGCGCGACCGACGCCAACCTGCTGCCCGAGACCCCGGACGCCGAGCCGGCCGACCCGGCCGAGGCCGCCGCCTCCACGCCACGTACGGGACCGCCGGTCGACGCGGGCACGGGCGCGGTCCTGGCGGGCCTGGTCGTGGGGGTGGGAATCGTCTACTTCCTCTGGCGCCGGAGGACGGCCTAACCGGGTCGTGGCCGATTCGCACGGTGCCGACCGCCCGGGGGCGCTACGGTTTCCCCACGACGGGCGTCGCCGGTCGAGTGCCCGAGGAAGACGCCTGGAGACGTTCGCCGAGGAGCCGTGAGACCGGCACACGCCCGCGCCGAGGCTTGGTATCCGTCGCGCGAGGAGATCTTGCGTTCGGGACCGCCCTGCCGGATGATGCGGGCGGCCATTCACCTCTTGAGGGAGACAGGCCATGGCACGTGGCGGCGAGGGACGGTCCGAGGCCGGCGGCCGGGCGCGCGCTACGTGGCGGTCGCGTGCGGCGGGAGCCCTGAGCGGTCTGCATAGGACGGTCGCCGCGGTAGGAGGGAAGGTCGGCGACGCGATCCGCTGGGCGGTCGGCTTCGCCAAGCGGGCTCCCTGGAAGACGCTCGCCGCAGCCGTGTTCACCGTCGTCCTCGGCCCGTTGCTGGCAGGGATCGCTCTGGAGTTGCTCAAGCCGGTCGTCGGCCCGGGCGGGGAAGGCCCCACGGCCTCCCCGAGCCCGTCCGAGGAAGGGCGCTCCGCGCCGGACGGCGATGGGACGCCGCCGGTCGAAGTGCTGTCCGTCGAGGTCTCGCACTCGGAGGAGGGAGATCTATGGGTGTCCCGGGAGCCGGTCCGATTGGACGAGGGCGAGCTGGCCGAGCTGGACCGGCTGAAGGCGCAGGACCGGCAGGCCTATGCACGGCGGATGCGCGCCTACGGTGCCGGCGAGGTCGGCCAGGAGAACATCCGGGCCGTCCTCAGGGGGGCGCGCCCGGAAGGGGTGCGAATCATGCAGATGCGAGCGGAGAGAGAGTGCGGGCCTCCAGACTCCGGAACACTGTTCTACTCGCCCGATGCCGGTCTGGACGCTGTTGAGAGCGCCTACTTCGACCTGGACTCGCCGGACCCTGTGGCCCAGAGGGTCGACGAGCTCAAAGAGCCTGTGGGCGAGTTCTTCGCGGGCGCCACCTATGAACTGGAGCAGGGCGAGGAGGTTGTGTTCGACATCATTGGCGCCACACAGGACCGGGCGTGCGAATTCACCATCGGGCTCGACGTTCTGGCGGACGGTGACCGTTCGACCGTCTCCATCGACGACGAAGGTGAGCCGTTCCGGGTGAGCGGGCGCGCATCGGCGGGGGACTATGAGGTCGCCTATGTGGGCGGAGTGGTCTCGGACGGGACCTGGGACCGCATCGACGGGGAGATCGAGGCTCTCGACCCCTGGGGGGAAGAGCTGGACTGATCGGCCGGGCCGTGTCCCGGTCGGCGTTTCAGTCGGCGAGGATCTTGTCGACCAGGTCCTCGCCCCACTCCGGTTCGGGGTCGGTGGGGGAGAAGAAGACCCGGTAGACGATCGGCGCGACCACGTGGTCGAGGACCGTGTCGATGTGCGGCACCGGCTCGCCGCGGGCGGTGGCGCGTTCGAGGATGACCTCGATCTGGATGGAGCAGAACGTCCGGCAGTGCCCGGAGTTCTCCTCGCCGTCGCTGGCGACGAGGTCGCGGACGTACTGGCGGCCCGGCGAGGAGGAGATCTCCTCCAAGTATTGGCGCGCCCACGCCTTGAGGTCGGTGGCCAGCGTCCCGGTGTCCTCGGGCGGGCCGTCGGGGCGCAGGCGCTCCAGGGCCACGTCGGCCAGCAGCTCCTGCATGCCGCCCCAGCGGCGGTAGACCGTCGAGGGCGTCACCCCCGCGCGCTGGGCGACGAGGGGCACGCTCAGCTCGGAGCGGGAGCGCTCGTTCTGCAGGTCGCGGACGGCGTCGTGCACGGCGCGCTGGACGCGGGCGCTGCGCCCTCCCGTGCGGGTTCCCTGGATCGGACTCACGGCGCCAGTTTAACGCACAATCTTTGCGTTAGTCAGTGGGGCGGGTGTACCGTCCTTAACGCAAACTCTTTGCGTTAATCCGACCCGTCTCATCTCTGGGGGAGACCTGTGTCCACGACCGCTGTACGCCCCGCTCCGACCCGCCGCGGGGCGGGGACGGCGACCGCCGCCTTACTCGCCGCCACCCTGGTCACCTTCCTGGGCGCCTCCGCCGCGCCCACCCCTCTGTACGCCGTCTACCAGGAGGCCTGGGGGATGGCATCCAGCGCCACCACCGTGGTCTTCGGCGTCTACGCACTGGCCCTGCTGGTCGCGCTGCTGGTGTTCGGCCGCCTGTCCGACCACGTCGGCCGCCGCCCGGTGCTGCTCGGCGCCATCGCGGTCGAGACCGTCTCCGTCGTCGCCTTCCTGGCCGCCGACGGCATGTCCGCGCTGATGGTCGCGCGGGTCCTACAGGGGCTGGCGACCGGCGCCGCCACCGCGGTGATCGGGGCCGCCCTGCTCGATGTCGCGCCCGCCCTCGGCCCGATCATCACCGGTGCGGCCCCGGTCGCCGGCATGGGGCTCGGCGCGCTCGGCTCCGGAGCGCTGGTCCAGTTCGCGCCCGCGCCGATGCGCCTGGTCTACGCCGTGCTGATCGTGCTGCTGGTGCTGGAGGCCGTCGGGGTGTGGCGGGCGGCCGAGACCGCCGAGCGGCGGCCCGGCGCCCTCGCCTCGCTCCGCCCGGCCGTCAGCGTCCCCCGCCAGGCCCGGCGCGCCCTGCTGGTGGCCGCCCCCATCGACATCGCGGTCTGGGCGCTCGGAGGCTTCTTCATGTCCCTGGGGCCCGCCCTGACCACGGACGTGACCGGCTCGCACGCGCCCACGGCCGGCGGGGCGGCGGTGTTCGCCCTCACCATGAGCGGGGCGGTGGCCATCCTGGTTCTGCGCACGGTCCCGGCGCTGCGGGTCATGCTCATCGGCGCCCCCGTGTTCGCCGTCGGGCTCCTCGTCCTGCTGGCCGGCGTGCAGGCCGCCTCGGTCTGGCTGTTCTTCGCCGGAACGGCGCTGGCCGGGTTCGGCTGGGGTGCGGGGTTCCAGGGGGCCCTGCGCACGGTGCTCCCGCTGGCCGGGCCGCACGAGCGGGCCGGGCTCATGTCGACCTTCTACGTCCTGAGCTACCTGGCGCTGTGCCTGCCGGCCATCGCCGCGGGGGTCGCCACCGACGCGTTCGGCCTGACCGCCGTCACCGACGTCTACGGCGGCGCCCTCATCGTCCTGGCGGTGCTGGCCGCCGCCGGCACGCTGGCGATGCACCGGTCCCAGGCGAAGGCCGCGCCGGCCGGGGCGCACTGAGGGGCGGCGTCCGCTTGAGGGGCGGCCCGGCGGCACCTGTTATGACGCTGTGTCGTGTCCCCGGCGCGGCATTACTACCGCCTGTAGTAGCGTCGGGGGCATGGCATTCGTTCACTCACTCCTCCTCTTCCTCCACCTGCTCGGGATGGCCGGGATCATCGCCGGGTTCCTGATGCAGGTCGCCACGGACAGCGCCAAGGCGCCCAAGGCCATCCTGCACAGCTCGCTGCTGCAGCTGGTCACCGGCCTCATCCTGGTCGGGCTCGCGGAGATGGGCGACGGCGCCGTCGACCACATCAAGATCGGCGTCAAGCTCCTCGTCGCGCTCGCCGTGGTGGTCATCGCGATCATCAACGTGCGCAAGCCCGCCACCAAGCTGGCGGTCTCGGCCGGCGTGCTCGCGATCGTCAACGTCGCGGTCGCCGTCTTCTGGGTCTGACGGTCTCGACCGCCCCTCGGACGGAAGGGGCGGCACCGCCGGGCGGGCTCCGCGTCCCTCACCGGCGGCCACCGCAGGCCCGCGCACCCGAGGCGCCCTGAACCCCAGGCGGCCCGCGCTCCATCCGAGGGGGCGCGGGCCGCCTGCCGTTTCGTGGCCTCTTCCGGCCCCTTCACCTCTAGATGCGTCGGCATCCGGAAAAATCCCGTGCCGGAACGAGGCCGCGTCGGGGATCGTGGCACCGCACACCCCCACGGGAGGCCACATGGATCCGATCTCACTTCAGGCCCGCGTCGCCCGAGCGGCCCGGTGCGTCCCGGCCCGCCCTCACCCGTCGTAGAAGACGCGCTCCATCACGGTCCGGGCTCTGCGCGTCGCCTGGCGGTAGTCCTGGAGCAGCTGGGCCGCCGCGCCCTCGCCGTCCTCGCCGGTGCGGTAGCCCAGCGCCTCGGCGACGGCGCCCGCCTCGCGGGTGTCCGAGGGGATCGAGTCGCTCGGGCGCCCCCGCACCAGCATGATCATGCCGCGCACCCGCGCCGCCATCCGCCAGGCCACCTCCAGCACCGCCGCGTCGTCGGCGTCCAGCAGGTCCGCCCGCACGGCCGCCTCCAGGGCCGGGATCGTCTGGGTCGTGCGCAGGCCGGGCACATCGTGGGCGTGCCGCAGCTGGATCAGCTGCGCCACCCACTCCACGTCGCTCAGCCCGCCCCGGCCCAGCTTGGTGTGGAGCGCGGGGTCCGCCCCCCGCGGCAGCCGCTCGGCCTCCATCCGCGCCTTGAGCTTGCGGATCTCCAGCACCCCGGCGGCGTCCACCCCGCCCTCGGCGTAGCGCACCGCGTCCACCATCTCCATGAACCGCGCGCCCAGGCCGGCGTCCCCGGCCACCGGGGCCGCCCGCAGCAGCGCCTGCCGCTCCCAGGTCGCCGCCCACTTGCCGTAGTAGACCCGGTAGGAGTCGAAGGTGCGCACCAGCGGGCCGCTGCGCCCCTCGGGCCGCAGGTCGGCGTCGACCACCAGAGCCGGGTCGGCGGCGGGCATCTCCAGCAGCCGCCGCATCTCGCGCACCAGCGCCTCGGCGTGCGTCCGCGCCTCCTCGGGCCCGGCGCCCTCCACCGGCTCGTACACGAACATCACGTCGGCGTCGCTGGCGTAGGTCAGCTCCCGGCCGCCGAAGCGCCCCATGCCGATCACCGCCATCCGGCACGCGGGCGCGGCGTCGCGCTCGCCGGCCACCACGCGCTCGGCCGCGCGCAGCGCCGCGTCCACGGTCACCCGGCTGATCGCGCTCACCGACCGGCCCACCGACCCGATGTCGGCCACCTCCAGCAGGTCGGCGGCGGCCGTGCGGAACAGCTCCCGGCGGCGCAGCGCCCGCACCGCCGCCACGGCCGTGGCCATGTCGTCGTGCCGCCGCAGCGCCGCCTCGGCCTCGGTGGCCAGCTGGGTGGTGGGGCGCCGGACCAGCTCCTCGTCCCCGGCCAGCATCGCCACCGCCTCCGGGGCGCGCAGCAGCAGGTCGGTGGCGTAGCGGCTGGTGCCCAGCACGCGGGCCATGCGCTCGGCCACCCGCACATCGTCCCGGAGCAGCCGCAGGTACCAGGGGGTCGCCCCGAGCGCGTCGCTGACCTGCCGGAACCCCAGCAGACCGGCGTCGGGGCGGGGCGCGTCGGAGAACCAGCCCAGCATCACCGGCAGCAGCGTGCGCTGGATGGAGGCCCGGCGCGACACCCCCGAGGTGAGCGCCTGCAGGTGGCGCAGCGCCCCCTTGGGGTCGGCGAAGCCGAGCGCGCCCAGGCGGTCGCCGGCCTGCTCCGGGGTGAGCCGGGACTCGTCCCCGGGCAGGCGGGCCACCGCGTTGAGCAGCGGCCGGTAGAACAGCTTCTCGTGCAGCCGCCGCACGTCCCCGGCGACCCGCTTCCAGGCCGCCGTGACGTCGGTGACCGGGTTGGCCGCGTGGCCGAGCGCGCGGCCCAGGCGGCGCAGCGCCTCCTCGCCGGACGGGGAGGAGGCGTCCGGGAGCAGGTGGGTGCGGCGCAGCTTGTGCAGCTGCAACAGGTGCTCGACCCGGCGCAGGAAGCGGTAGGAGGAGGCGAGCCCGGCGGCGTCGGAGCGGCCCACGTAGCCCCCCGACGACAGCTCCTCCAGCGCCTCCAGGGTGTTTCCCGAGCGCAGCGCGGCGTCGGCGCGCCCGTGCACCAGCTGCAGCAGCTGGACGCTGAACTCGATGTCGCGCAGGCCGCCGGGGCCCAGCTTGATCTCGCGCGCCGTCTCGGCGGCGGGGATGTGCGCCACCACCCGGCGGCGCATCGCCTGCACGTCCTCCACGAAGTTCGTGCGGTCGGCGGCGCGCCAGACCATCGGGCCGATCGCCTCCAGGTAGGCGGCGCCCAGCTCGGCGTCGCCGGCCACCGGGCGCGCCTTGAGCAGCGCCTGGAACTCCCAGGTCTTGGCCCAGCGCTCGTAGTAGGCCACGTGCCCGGACAGCGGGCGCACCAGCGGGCCGTTCCGGCCCTCCGGGCGCAGGCCGGGGTCGACCTCCCACAGCGTGCCCTCGCCGTCGGTCTCGGCGGGGATCGCCATCATCCGCGAGGCCAGGCGGGTGGCGGCCTGCATCGCCTCGTGCTCGTCGGTGCCGGGGGCGGGTTCGGCGACGAAGACCACGTCCACGTCGCTGACGTAGTTCAGCTCGCGCCCGCCGCACTTGCCCATGCCGATCACGGCCAGCCGGCACGCCGCTGCGTCCTGCGGGGACTCGCCGCGGGCCACGGCCAGGGAGGCGTCGAGCACGGCGGCGGCCAGGTCGGCCAGCTCGGCGCCGACCGCGGCCAGGTCGGCGGCGCCGGTCAGGTCGCGCCCGGCCAGGCGCAGCACCCGGCGGTGGTAGGCGGCGCGGAGCGCGCGGGAGGGGGTGTCGTCGGGGGCGGTGTCCGGGTCGGCCGCGGGGGCGGCGGCGGTGGGGTCGGCGCCGACGGTGTGCATCAGGCCGTCGCGCAGCTCGGCGGCGCCGGGGGTGCGGGCGGCGTCGGGACCGCGCAGCTCGCGCCAGTCGCCGGGGTGGCGGACCAGGTGGTCGGTGAGGGCGTCGCTGGCGCCGAGCACGGCGGTCAGCCGGGCGCGCAGGTCGGCGTCGCCGTCCAGGGCCTCCAGCAGCTCGCCGGCGTCGGGGGCCTGCTCGGCGATGCGCACCAGGCCGGTGAGGGCCTGGTCGGGGTCGGCGGCCGCGGCCAGGGCCTGCAGCAGCTCGTGGTGGTCAGCTGGGTCGATCCCGGCCTCGTCCAGCAGGCGCAGCGCACGCGCCCCCTCGCCGAATCCGAGCCGGGCCAGGGCGCCGGCCGTGGTCCTCGTCGTCCCCTCGCGCATGGTCACGCTCCAACGTTAGCCCGGTGGGCCGGAGCCGGGGGAGGGCGGGGGACGGGCGCGGCGGGGGTGAGGGCAGGGGGCGGGCGGCCAAGGGGTGGTGCGGATCACGCGGAGCCGAGGGGAACAGATCTTGTTGAACCATCGTTCAAGGAATTAAGTTGAACAGTGGTTCAACAAGATGACCGTGCGGGCCGGACGGACCGGCCGCGACCGGAAGGGGAGGGCCCATGCCCTGGCTGCTGCTCATCGGGGCGATCCTCGCCGAGGTGACCGCGACCGTGTCGCTACGCTTCTCCGAGGGATTCACCCGGCTGGTGCCGTCGGTGATCACCGCCGTCGGCTACGGCACCGCGTTCTTCCTGCTGGCCCAGACCCTCAAGCTGGGTATGCCGGTCGGGGTGGCCTACGCCATCTGGGCGGCGGTGGGGGTGTCCCTGGTGGCGGTCGTCGGTGCGCTGTTCCTGGGGGAGTCGCTCACCTGGGTTCAGGTCGCCGGGGTCCTGCTGATCATCGGCGGTGTGCTGGCGATCGAGATGGGAGGAGCGCATTGACCGCGCAGCACGGCACGCCGGAGGAGAAGGAGGACGGCCGCCGCGCCCGGGGCGAGCGGCGGCGCGCCGCGATCATCGACGCCGCACTGCGGGTGGTCGAGCGGGACGGCGTCGCCGGTGTCACCCACCGGGCGGTGGCCGCCGAGGCCGGGATCCCGGCGAGCTCGGCGGTCTACTACTTCGCCACCATCGACGACCTGCTGGTGGCGGCGCTCACCGAGGCGGCCGACGCGTACGTGCGGCGTGTGCGCGAGGCGACCGAGGACGGCGCGTCGCTGGACACGCTCGCCGAGGCCATCATCGGCGGAGGGTCGCCGGAGCAGCGCGGACGCTGCCTGGCCGAGTACGAGCTGACCCTGCTCGCGGTGCGCCGGCCGTCGCTGCGCGCGCAGGCGCGCCGGTGGATGGACCTGGTTGCCGAGGTGGCGGGGCGCCACACCGACGACCCGGTTGCGGTGCGCACGGCGGTGGCGGCGGCCGACGGGCTGTGCCTGGAGGCCCTGCTCGACGACCGCGACGTCGAGCCGGGGGAGGCTCGCGCGGTCCTCGCCCACGCCCTGCGGCTGGACTGACCCGGGGCGGGAGGGGGCGGCCCCCGCCCACGGTGCGCAGGTTCCACAGGCGGGTGTCCTGCGGTGATGCGACGCTCCTTGACGAAGCGAGAGCAGTGCCGTGTGCCGCCCCCGGGGCCGGCCCGGGGCGCAGACCGCCGCTGTCCTCGCCCTGATGGCGGAATCCGGCCGCTCCACGGTGCCGACCGAGGGCTCCGTATGGCGAGTGCCGGGCCTGGAAGAGGCGCACCCGGTCCCGTCCTCCGTCTGTCCCGTCGCGCCGTCGGCGCCCCGGTCCCCTCGCCCGGCTCGACGGGAATCCGAAGCGGTCGAGCCATCACGCGACAGAGGGGCCACGCTGCTCGCCCCCTTTCTCCTCCGGAGGCGGATCGGGAGTGGCGGAAACGACACCCCGCTCCGTCGGCCCTCACGGCGCCGTCAGAGGGCCCGCCGCAGGGCGTACGACCGCCTTCTGTGCGGGCGGTGCCGGTTCCGCCCGCCCCTGACCGGGCCTGACGCGCCGATCCCGACCCGGTTCAGGGCCCTGCCGGACCGCTGGGATGATGGCTCCTGCCATGTCAGACGCCCGGTACGGTCTCCCATTCGCCCTGCTCAGGGCGGCGCTCTTCGCCGCCGTGTGCACAGGGCCGGCGATGCTGGGCCACACCGGTGCCGGGGCCCCCGCACCCGGTCCGGGCGTCTTCGCGGCCTGCTGGGCGGGGGTCGCGCTGCTCGCACTGCCGTTCGCCCGCGGACGGCGCTCGGTGGCCTCGCTGGCCCCGGGGCTGCTGGGCGCGCAGCTTCTGCTGCACCTGGCCTTCTCCGCCTCCGCCCCGCCGCTGCCGAGTGGGCCCGCGCCGGTCTCGCTGGAGCACATGTGCGGTGGCCTGGCGGTGCACGGCGACACCGGCATGCTGCTCGCCCACGCCTGGGCGGCGCTGGTCACCGGGTGGTGGCTGGCCTCGGGCGAAGAGGCGCTGTGGGCGGCGCTGCGCCTCCTGCGCGCCTGGTTCCCGCGCCGGCTGAAGCCCGCCGTGCTGCCGATGCCCGCGCCTGCGTGGCCCGTGGAACGGCCGCGGCCCCCGTACAGGACCCGTTTTCTCCGCTACGCCCTCGCGGGCCGCGCCCCTCCGCGGTGGGCGCCGCGACCGTGCACTATGCCGGCCTGACCCCGCCGACCCGTCGGGGAGGGGCGTGCGCCGTGCGGGCGCGGACACCGGTACCCCCGTACGCGACGATGGTGAGGAGAGGCGCGAGGATGCGCAGGAAGATGTGCGCGGCCGCCGGTGCGGCGGCCGCGGTGGCGCTGCTGGCCGGATGCGGAGGCCAGGCGGCGACCGGTGACGGGGACTCCCCCTACAACGGCAGCGAGATCGAGGGCGCGTTCACGCTGCCCTCCACCGAGTTCACCGACAACAAGGGCGAGCCCTACGAACTCAAGGCGGACTCGGCCGGCACGTACACGGCGGTGTTCATCGGGTTCACCAACTGCCCGGACATCTGCCCGACGACCATGGCGGACATGTCCCAGGCGGCGGGGATGCTCGACGAGGCCGAGCGCGATCAGTTCCGGACCGTGTTCATCACGGCGGACCCGGAGCGGGACGACCCCGAGCTGCTCGACATGTGGCTGGGCAGCTTCGACCCCTCGTTCGTGGGGCTCACCACGGACCTGGAGAAGACCGACGCGACCGCCGAGGAGCTGGGCATCTCGGTCTCCCGGCCGGAGGACCGCTCCGGCGACTACCAGGTCGACCACGGCGGCCAGACGCTGCTCTTCGACCCGGAGGGGGACTCGAAGGTCATGTGGTCCTACGGCACGGAGCCGGAGAAGATCGCCGAGGACCTCGAGACCGTGATCGGGGAGGACGCGTGATGGGGGCCCGAGGGACCGCCGTGGCCGCCTCCGCCCTGGGGGCGCTCGCCCTGGCGGCGGGGTGCGGGCCGCAGGAGCCGCGGATCGAGGCGGCGGACGCGACGGTGCGGGTGCCGCTGAACCCGGATGTGACGTCGGCCTACCTGGTGATCGAGAACACCGGGGGCGCCGACGACACGCTCACGGGCGTGGAGACCGAGGCCGCCGACGAGGTCCAGATGCACGAGAGCGTCGAGAAGGACGACGGCACCACCGGCATGGAGGAGCGCGCCGAGATCCCGGTGAAGGCGGGCGAGACCGTCGAGTTCGCCTCCGGGGGCCTGCACCTGATGCTGATGGACCCCGAGGAACTCGACGCCGGCGAGACGGTCCCCCTGGAACTCCACTTCGCCGAGTCCGGCACCGTCGAGGTCCAGGCCGAGGTCGAAGACGTCATGGGCGAAGGCGGCCAGGACGACGGCGGCATGGACGACACGGGCCACCAGGACATGGACCACGAGGACATGGGCGACATGGACCACGGCGACATGCAGCACTGACCGGGTGGCCGCCTGAGCCGCGAGGGTCGGCGAGGGGCCGGGGCCGAAACGGGCCCGGCCCCTGTTGAACCGGCCCCCGTGCTGGGGCGGAACCGGCGCGGGCCCTTGGGGCCCGGTTGACGGCGGCGGACCCGTGGTGCCGGGCGGGAAACGGCGGAGGGCCGCCGCCCCGGGTGGGGGCGGCGGCCCTCTCTGCGCACTGTTCCTCGGCCTGCGGCCGTCGGATCAGATGTCGTAGTACAGCTCGAACTCGCGCGGGTGGGGGCGCAGGCGGAGGGAGTCGATCTCCTCGGTGCGCTTGAAGTCGATGTAGGTCTCGACCAGGTCCGGGGTGAAGACCCCGCCCTCGAGCAGGAACTCGTGGTCGGCCTCCAGGGCGTCCAGGGCCTCCTCGAGGGAGGCGGGGACCGTCTCGACCGCCGCGGCCTCGGCCGGGGGCAGCTCGTAGAGGTCCTTGTCCATCGGCTCCGGCGGCTCGATCTTGTTCTTGATGCCGTCCATGCCGGCCATCAGCATCGCCGAGAAGGCCAGGTAGGGGTTGGCCGAGGGGTCCGGGACGCGGAACTCCAGGCGCTTGGCCTTGGGGTTCGGGCCGGTCAGCGGGATGCGGATGCAGGCCGAGCGATTGCGCTGGGAGTAGACCAGGTTGATCGGGGCCTCGTAGCCCGGCACCAGGCGGTGGTAGGAGTTCACCGTCGGGTTGGTGAAGGCCAGCAGCGCGTTGGCGTGCTTGAGCAGGCCGCCGATGTAGTAGCGGGCCGTGTCCGAGAGCTGGGCGTAGCCCGACTCGTCGAAGAACAGAGGCTCGCCGTCCTTCCACAGGCTCTGGTGGCAGTGCATGCCGGACCCGTTGTCGCCGAACAGCGGCTTGGGCATGAAGGTCACGGTCTTGCCGGCGGCGTTGGCCGTGTTCTTCACGATGTACTTGTAGAGCTGCACCCGGTCGGCCTGCTGGAGCAGGGTGCCGAACTTGATGCCGATCTCGGCCTGGCCGGCGGTGCCGACCTCGTGGTGCTGCAGCTCGACGTCGAGGCCGCCCTCGATGAGGTTGCGGACCATCCGCGAGCGCAGGTCGCTGTAGTGGTCGACCGGCTCGACCGGGAAGTAGCCGCCCTTGTAGCGCGGCCGGTAGCCGAGGTTGCCGCCGTTCTGCGCGGTGCCGGTGTTCCAGGCGCCCTCGATGGAGTCGATCTGGTAGTAGCCGGTGTTCGCACGCGTCTCGAAGCGGACGTCGTCGAAGATGTAGAACTCGGCCTCCGGGCCGAAGAACGCGGTGTCGGCGATGCCGCTGCTCTTGAGGTAGGACTCGGCCTTGCGGGCGACGTTGCGCGGGTCGCGGCTGTAGGACTCCAGGGTCAGCGGGTCGTGGACGAAGAACGTCATGTTCAGCGTCTTGAACTCGCGGAACGGGTCCAGAACGGCGGTGCTCAGGTCGGGCAGCAGCAGCATGTCCGACTCGTGGATCGCCTGGAACCCTCGGATCGAGGACCCGTCGAACATCTGGCCCTTGGTGAACGTGTCCTCGTCGACGTTCTCCGTGGGGAGCGTGACGTGGTTGACGCCACCGAACAGGTCGGTGAAGCGGACGTCGAGGAACTTGACGTCCTCGTTCCGGATGAACGCGAGGGCCTCTTCGGCGCTGCTGAACAAGACATACCTCCGAGCAGATGTGAGAGGGGGCGCGGCGGCGCGGGCCGCGGCCCGTTGTCCGCGACCCCCTCCTCGGCCACGTTGACGACGCTAGGAGGGCGTCGTTTCTCGTCCATGTCTCGTATGTTTCCTGCGCGTTACGGGGTGCGGCGTTTCCCCTGCCCAGCGGGACGGGTCCGTCGTAACCCCGGGAAAACGGCCTTTCCAGGCGCCCGGGGGAGGGTGGTCCGGAACCGTCCGCGCCGCGCCGCCGATACCGTGTGAACCATGGAAAGACACGGCGACGCGCCCCCTGACGAGGACGAATTCCGCTACCGGGGCAACCGGTTGGGGATGCCCGAGGAGGGGGCGGGCTCGGTGCCCGGCATCGGGCTCAGGCTGCTGGCCCTGCTGCTGGACTGGGGTCTGAGCCTGGCGATCGCCTACGGAATCCTGGGCGCCGACCCGCAGGAGGCCCAGTACGTGCCCCTGCTGGTGTTCGCGGTGATGACCGCGCTGCTGCTGACGCTCTTCGGCACGACCGTGGGAAAGCGCATCACCGGCACCGGCGTCGCCGCGACCGGCGAGCGCGCCCTGCCCTGGCCCCTGGCGGTCGTCATCCGCACCGTGCTGCTGTGCCTGGTCATCCCCGCCGTCGTCTACGACCGCGACCAGCGCGGCCTGCACGACCGCGCCGCAGGGACCGTGTCCCGACGCCTCTGAGGACGTGTCCTGAGCCCTTCCACCGCCCGGCCCTTCCCCCTTGTTGATCTCGGGGAACCCGGCCTTATGGAGGCTGCCATAAGCCCGGGTTCCCCGAGATCAACAAGGGGCCGGTGGCCGGGACGACCGTCCGAACGGGGCCCGGGCCTGCACCGCCCGTTTCCGGAACGAAACACCGTGGGGCATCCGGACGAGCGGCTCAGGGTGTGGAGAGGTCGGTCGGGTCATGCCGTGTGACACGAACGATCCCGAGAACGGGCCCAAACGAAGAAGCCGCCCGGCCCCTTAGGGCCGGACGGCTTCTCGTCCTCGTCTCTGTGGCGAAGCACCCGTGGCGGCGTCAGCGTGTCTGGGGCTTGGGGCCCTTCGGCATCTTCACGCCCTTGGGCATCGGGCCCTTGGGCATCTGTACGGCCGACGGCAGCGCCTTGAGGCGGTACCTCAGCTCGGCCACCTTGGTCTTGTCCAGGTTCCGGGGCAGCTTCATCATGTGCTTCTGCAGGTCGGCGATGGCCACCTGGCCCTCGCCGCTGCCGACCAGCACGTCGTAGATGGGCATCTCGTAGGCGACCCGTGCCACGCGCTTCTTCTCCGCACCGATGATCCTGCGCAGCCGCTGGGGGTCCCCCTCGCCGACGAGGACGACCCCGGGCCGGCCGACCACGCGGTGCACGACGTCCATCTGCCGGGTGGCGGTCACCCCCGGCTCCACCGACCAGTCCCCGCGCATGTTCTCCAGCACCGCCATGCCCGCGCCCAGCTGGCCGTCGAGCATCGTGTACTGGATCTTCTGGGCCGACCGGGTGAAGTAGATGAACCCGGCCAGGAACGCGATGGGGATGCCCAGGCTGAGCCAGTAGAGCCATCCTCCGCCGGTGACCAGGCCGCCGACGACCGACAGTGCCACCAGGCCCACGAAGATCCCGACCGCGGTCGGGATCGTCTTCGGGCTCTGCTTGTGCACGACCTTGGCGACCATGCCGAGCTGCTTGAACCGGCCCGGCCGCTTCTGCTGCTCCCCGGCGCCGCCCTTGGCGGTGGCCTGGGAGTTGCTGGTGTCCTTGGGCTTCTTCGCCATACCTTCCAGGATATGGCCCACCCGGGNGTGGCCCGCCGTTTCAGCTTGATTACTTTGTGATGAGTGGTTTGTCCGGGTCAGGCCTGTGCGGCCTGCGCGGCCTCTGCCTCGCGCTTCTCGACCGCCTGCTTGTACAGCCGTCCCGCCCGGTAGGACGAGCGCACCAGCGGACCCGACATCACGCCCGCGAAGCCGATCTCCTCGGCCTCCTCCGACAGCTCGACGAACTCCTCCGGCTTGACCCACCGGTCGATCGGGTGGTGCAGCTTGGAGGGGCGCAGGTACTGGGTGATGGTCAGCAGGTCGCACCCGGCCTCGTGCAGGTCGCGCATGGCCTCGCTGATCTCGTGCCGCTCCTCGCCCATGCCCAGGATCAGGTTGGACTTGGTCACCAGCCCGGCCTCGCGCGCCTTGGTGATGACCTCCAGGGAGCGCTCGTAGCGGAACCCGGGGCGGATCCGCCGGAACACCCGCGGAACCGTCTCCACGTTGTGCGCCAGCACCTCCGGCCGCGACCCGAACACCTCGCCGAGCTGGTCGTCGTCGGAGTTGAAGTCGGGGATGAGCAGCTCGACGCCGGTGCCCGGGTTGAGCTCGTGGATCTTGCGGACCGTCTCGGCGTAGAGCCAGGCGCCGCCGTCCTCGAGGTCGTCGCGGGCCACGCCGGTGACCGTCGCGTAGCGCAGCTCCATGGTGCGCACCGAGTTGGCGACCTTGGTCGGCTCCATCCGGTCCAGGGGCGACGGCTTGCCGGTGGCGATCTGGCAGAAGTCGCACCGGCGCGTGCACTGGTCGCCGCCGATGAGGAAGGTCGCCTCGCGGTCCTCCCAGCACTCGTAGATGTTGGGGCAGCCGGCCTCCTGGCAGACCGTGTGCAGGCCCTCCCGCTTGACCAGCGAGTGCAACTCGCTGTACTCGGGCCCCATCTTCGCCTTGATCTTGATCCACGGCGGCTTCTTCTCGATGGGCGTCTCACTGTTGCGGGCCTCGATCCGCAGCAGCTTGCGGCCCTCGGGAGCGATGGTCAACGCGGACCCTTCCTTTCCTCGTCCCTCGTGGGGAGGTCGTCGTCGTGCTCGGGCGCCCTCAGGCGCTCGCCGGCTCCGCCGGAGCCTGGGCCCCCGGGCTGTGCTCCTCCGGGCCGTGCTCCCCCGGGAGGGGCGGCGGCGCGCCGTCACTGTGGCTGTAGGACTCGGCGCCGAGCACCGCGGCCAGGTGCACCTCCACGCGCGGCAGAACCTCGGCCACCGGCACGTCGCGGCCCACCTCGCGGGAGATGCTGGTGACGTCACCCTCCTCGGCGGGGATGCCGCACGGGACGATCCTCTGGAACCACGAGAGATCATTGTCGCAGTTGAGGGCGAAACCGTGCATGCCGACCCCGCGTGAGATGCGGCAGCCGATGGCGGCGACCTTGCGTTCGATGAGCCCCCGGCCGGGGTCGGCGTCCAGCCACACCCCGGTCCTGCCCTCGACACGCCGCCCCGTCAGCCCGTACTCGGCCACGGTGCGGATGATCGCCTCCTCCAGCATCCGCACGTAGGCGACCACGTCGATCGGGTCGGCCAGGCGGACCATCGGATAGACGGTGAGCTGGCCGGGACCGTGCCAGGTGATCTTGCCGCCGCGGTCGATGTCGAAGACGGGGGTGCCGGGCCAGGTCTGCTCCCGGTCCCACTTGCTGGTGCGCTTCCCGGCCGTGTACACGGGCTCGTGCTGGAGCATGAGCACCGTGTCGGGGATGAGGTCGGCGACACGGCTCTGGTGGAGCCGCTTCTGGAGGTCCCAGCCCTCCTGGTAGGGGACCGGGTCGTCGCCGAGCCGGGCGAAGACGAGCTCACTCATACATCCCACCTTATGCCCTCGGCGGGGGCCGGGCGGAAGGCGCCCTGGGTGCGGGAAACCCCCGGTCCGGGCGGGAATACCGCGCACCGGAGCGGTGTTCGACGCCCGTCGTGCGGCTCTGGCCGCGGCCTCGGATGCGGTTGCGGGGCCCGCTTCGGGCGGGACCCGTCCACGGGCGGTGCGCGGGCGCGGCCGGCGTGTCGGCCGAGGTGTACGGCCGCTCAGCGCCCGTACAGCAGCGAGGTGAGCGCTGGGCCCAGGGTCGGGTGCTCGAACGCGAACCCGGCCTCCTCCAGGCGTGCGGGCAGGACCCGCTGGCTCACCAGGGCCGCCTCGTCGGCGAAGCCGCCCAGCGCCGCGCGCATCGCGAACGCGGGCACGGGCAGCGGTGCGGGACGGCCGACCGCGGCCGCCACCGCGCGCGTGTAGGCGGCGTTGGTCACCGGCTCGGGCGCGCACAGGTCGAAGGGGCCGGTCAGGTCGGGCCGCTCCAGCAGGAAGCGCATGGCCGCCACGTGGTCGTGCCGGCCGATCCAGCTCATGTACTGGCGCCCGGAGCCCAGCCGCCCGCCCAGGCCGAGGCGGAACAGCGGCAGCACCGTGCCCAGGAGCCCGCCGTCGGCGTCCAGCACCAGGCCGGTGCGCAGGTGGGCGGTGGAGATCCCGGCCTTCTCCGCGGCCTCGGTGGCGCGCTCCCAGTCCCGGCACACGTCCGCCAGGAAGCCTTCGCCCTTGGCGGCGGTCTCGTCGACGGCGTGGTCCCCGGTGTCGCCGTAGTAGCCCACCGCCGACCCCGACAGCAGGCGGCCGGGCGGTGCGTCCATGGCGGCCAGCGCCTCGGCGAGGGTGCGGGTTCCGGCCACCCGGCTCTGCCGGATGGCGCGCCGCCGCGCGGTGGTCCAGCGGGCGGGGCCCAGCGGCGCGCCCGCCAGGTGCACCACGGCGTCGGCGCCGGCCAGCGGGCCGGTGTCGACCGTGCCGCCCTCGGGGTCCCACCGCGCCTCGTCGTCGCCGCGGGCGGGGCGCCGCACCAGGTGCACGACCCGGTGCCCGTCGTCGGTGAGCGAGCGCGCCAGGGCGCTCCCGAGGAGTCCGTTGGATCCGGTGATCGCGACCTTCATGGAGGCTCCCTACCCCGTTTCGGCCCCGGGCGTACGTCGTTCCCGAGGGCGGATCTCGGGCTGTGCGTGTTGAGGAGAGCGCGGCGACGGGGCGGCTGGTGCCCCGCTTCGGGCTGCTTGCCGGGTGGCCGGCCGCTGGGGTACAGGGGGCGGCGACGAGGCGAGGTCGATGGCGGCCGGCGCTCTGGCTGGCTGCCGGGCCTCTCGTGGTCCGGGAATAGCGGCAACGACGGCCCAGCTGGTGCCCCGCTCGCGCCTGTCTGCCGGGCGGCGGGGCCCTTCGGTGCGAGGAGAGGGCGGCGACGACGAAGCGCGACGGTTCCCCGGGGTCGCCGGTCGGCCGCCGGGCTGCCGGCGGTGCGGGGAGCTGGCGGCGACGGCGCAGTCGGTGCCCCGCTCACGGCTGCTTGCCGGGCGGCGGGTGGTCGGGGCGCGGGGGCGAGGGCCGCGACGAGGAGAAGGGGCGCTCCTCGGGGCTGCCGGTCGGCCGCCGGGCCTCTCGTGGTCCGGGGACAGCGGCAACGACGGCCCAGCTGGTGCCCCGCTCGCGCCTGTCTGCCGGGCGGCGGGGCCCTTCGGTGCGAGGAGAGGGCGGCGACGACGAAGCGCGACGGTTCCCCGGGGTCGCCGGTCGGCCGCCGGGCCTCTCGTGGTCCTGGTAGGGGTGTGGTCGGGTCTGGTGTTGCCCGCTCGCGCCCGCGGCGCCCCGCCCGGCCCAGGCCGGTCGCCCTTCGATCAGAGGAACCATTGTGAACTGGGCGAATACGCACCGTCATGGGGCGGCGAGAGCGGAAGCGCGCTGATCGACGCCTCGAGGCGGCCTCTAGGTGCGATCCCGGCCAGACCAGAACGGGGTTCGGTTCCAAGGTGCCCGTATTGTTCCTGTTCGTCCGCCCGTCGAGAGGGGGGAGGTGGCGGGGAAGGGGTGGGGCGCCCGTCTGCGCTGGGCCTCGTGTCGGTTTCGCCCCGTCTTTGGCTACCCGGGGTAATGGAGAGCGCTGCAAACGGGGTTGAGGTGTCGGTAGAAGGGGTGTCGGAGACCGAATCCCGTTCTGGTCTGGCCACGATCGCACACTCAGCCGTCCCCGGGTGCCGCTCCGGGCGCGCGAGACCCGTTTCCCCTTTCGATCCGGACAAACGGGACGCCCGGCGGGTCGTGTCCGCCGGAGACCGGCCCGGAAGGGCTCGATCTCCATCGTGAGTGGTGACATCGCCACGCAATTGCACATTGCGTGGCGATGTCACCACTCACGATGCTCAAGCGCCGCCTGGTGCGCCCGGTATGCCCGGAACACGAAAAGGAGGGGCCCGCCGAAGCAGCAGGCCTCCCGGAGGCCGACCGGCAGCACCGGGCAAGCGCCATTCCTCTTCGTCGCTGCCGTCCCCCTGGCACTGAAGGGCCCTTTCACCCGGCAAGCAGCCCTGAGCGGGGGACCTGCGGTGCCGTCGTCGCTGGTGTTCCCGGACCGGGAGAGGCCAGGCGGCCGACCGGCAGCACCGGGGAAGCGCCACTCCTCTTCGTCGCCGCTCTCCTCATGGCACTCCGGTGGACCCGCGCCCGGCCGGGGCCCGTGAGCGGGGTACCGGCTGTTCCGCCGCCTCCGGCGGCCATCCGCGCGCCCGGCGCCCGACAGCGCCGCCCGGTGAACCGCAGCCTCCGTCGTCGCCGCCCTTCCCTGATCCACAGGGGCCCCGCCACCCGGCAAGCAGGCGTGAGCGGGGCGCCGGTCGTCCCGTCGCCGCTACTGTTCCCGGGCCCCAGGAGGCCCGACGGCCGATCGGCAGCACCGGGGAACGCCCCCTCCCTCGTTGCTGCCCATCTTCCTGCGCCGAAGGGACCCGCCGCCCGGTCGGCAGGCCGGAGCGGGGTACCTGCTGGGCCGTCGCTGCCGCTTCCGACCGGACCGCGAGGAGCCCTACGTCCCGGTGGTCGGCCAAGGAGCCGGAGAACCGCTGCGCTCCGTGGTTCTCGGTGCTCGCCTGTGCTCGCCTCTGCCTCAGAGCCGGGCGGCGCCGGCCGGGGGCGGTGGGGCCGAGTCGGCGCCGCCTGACGCCCGCCCATCGGTCCGGGCGGGCGTTGAAATCGGTGATCGGGGGCGACTTCGGGCGCTCCGCGGGGAATCTCGCGCCAATTCCTCGGAATCCCTGCGCCACAGGTGATCACGGCTCTACCTTGGGTTTATCCGGGCACGCCGCACATTGGTGCCGGGCCCGGGCCGACCTTTGGTGATGGGGATCACCAGGGGGATGGTGAATGGTGGGGTAACAAGGCGGGGCGGCGTCCGGGAGGGCGCCGCCCCGCTGTTCGTCGGGGCCGGGCGGCTCCGGTCCGCATGCCGGTTCCGAGGGCGGGCGCTCGTCGGGGGCGCGCCCGCACCGGGCCGGGGATGCGCCCCCGCACACAGAGAACGCGGCGGGCCGCTGCNCGCCCCGCCGCGTGGGGCTCCAGGGGTGCTCCCCGGCCCCGGAAGCGCTTTAGGCCAGGCCCAGGGCGGCCTCGAAGGCGCCCTCCTCCAGGCGCTCCTTGACCGCCTGCAGGAACCGGGCGGCGTCGGCCTTGTCGATGAGCCGGTGGTCGTGGGTGAGCGCCAGGTACGCCATAGAGCGCACCGCCATGACCTCGCCCAGCTCCGGGTCCTCCACCACGACCGGGCGCTTGACCACGGCGCCGGTGCCCAGGATGGCCACCTGCGGCTGGTTGATGATGGGCGTCTCGAACAGCGCGCCCACCGCGCCGGTGTCGGTGATGGTGAAGGTGCCGCCGCTCAGCTCGTCGGGGTTGAGCTCCCCGGTGTGCGCGCGCCGGCTCAGGTCGGAGATCTTGCGCGCCAGGCCGCCCAGGTTCAGGTCGCCGGCGTCCTTGATGACCGGGGCCAGCAGCCCGCGCTCGGTGTCCACCGACACCGACAGGTTCTCCAGGTCGTGGTAGGTGACCTCGTAGCTGTCGCTGTCGATGACCGCGTTGAGCTTGGGGTGGGCCTTGAGCGCCTCCACCGCGGCCAGCGCGAAGAAGGTGAAGAAGTCCAGCTCCACGCCCTCGCGCGCGGCGAACTGCTCGGAGGCCTGCCCGCGCAGCCGCGCGATGTTGGTCATGTCGACCTCGACCACCTGGGTGACCTCGGCCGAGATGCGCAGCGACTCGGCCATCTGGTCGGCGATGGTCTGCCGCAGGCGGGACATCTTCTCGGTGCGGCCGCGCAGCGTGGTGTCCGGCGCCGGGGCGGTGCGGGCCGGGGCCGCGGGAGCGGCGGGCTCCTTGGCGGCCGCGGCGGCGTCCAGGACGTCCTGCTTGCGGATCCGGCCGCCCACGCCGGTGCCGCGCACCGACCCCAGGCTCACCCCGTGCTCGGCGGCGAGCTTGCGCACCAGCGGCGTCACGTAGGCCTCGGTGACGGCGTCGGTGCCGGAGGCCGTGCCGGTCCCGCTGATCGTCTCCACGTCCACCGCGGGGGCCGAGTCGCGGTCGGCGGCGGCCGGGCGCTCCGGGGCGGGGCTCGGAGCCGGGGCCGGGGCGGGAGCGGGCTCCTGGGCGGCGGCCTGCGGGGCCGGCTCGGGCTCGGGTGCGGGCTCGGGCTCCGGCTCGGGCTGCGCCTCCTTGGCCGCGGGCGCAGCATCCTCGGCCGGGGCCTCGCCCGCCTCGGAGATGACGGCGATCTGGGCGCCGATCTCCACCGTCTCGTCCTCGGCGACGAGGATCTGGGAGAGCACACCGGAGACGGGGGAGGGGATCTCGGTGTCGACCTTGTCGGTGGAGACCTCCAGCAGCGGCTCGTCGACCGCGACGGTGTCGCCCTCCTTCTTGAGCCACTGGGTGACGGTGCCCTCGGTGACACTCTCACCCAGTGCGGGCATTTCAACGGAAGTCGGCATGGGGTCCTCTTAGTGAAAACGTATGGAGCGCGGAGAAGAAGAGAGCGGGGCGGGCCCGGGGCCCGCCCCGCGGGGGTGCGTCAGTCGTGGACGTGCAGCGGCTTGCCCGCCAGTGCCAGGTGCGCCTCGCCCAGCGCCTCCGACTGCGTCGGGTGCGGGTGGATGAGCTGCGCGACCTCGGAGGGCAGCGCCTCCCAGTTGTAGATGAGCTGGCCCTCGGCGACCAGCTCGCCGACCCGGGAGCCCACCATGTGGACGCCCAGCACCGGGCCGTCCTTCTGCGCGATGACCTTGACGGCGCCCTGCGTCTGCAGGATCTGGCTCTTGCCGTTGCCCGCCAGGTTGTAGTTGGTCTCCACGACCTCGTAGCCGCGCTCCTTGGCCGTCGCCGAGGTGATGCCGACCGAGGCGACCTCCGGCTCGCAGTAGGTGATGCGGGGGACGCCGTCGTAGTCGATGGCCGGCGGGTTGAGCCCGGCGATCCGCTCGGCCACGAAGATGCCCTCGGCGAAGCCCACGTGGGCCAGCTGCAGGGTCGGGATCAGGTCGCCGACCGCGTAGATGTTGCCCACGCCGGTGTGCAGGTTCTCGTCGACCGTGACGAACCCGCGCTCCATCGGGATGCCCTGCTCCTCGTAGCCCAGGCCCTCGGAGACCGGGCCGCGGCCGATGGCCACCAGCAGGACCTCCGCCTCCAGGGTCTTGCCGCCCTGCAGGGTGACGCTGACGCCCGTGTCGGTGGTCTTGACGCTCTCGAACGGAGTGCCCAGCTCCTGCTTGATGCCCCGCTTGCGGAAGGCCCGTTCCAGCAGCTTGGAGCTGGACTCCTCCTCGACCGGGACCAGGTGCGGGAGCGCCTCGACGACGGTGACCTCGGCGCCGAAGGAGCGGTAGACGCTGGCGAACTCCACGCCGATGACGCCGCCGCCCAGCACCACGACCGAGGAGGGCGTCTTGTCCATCCGCAGCGCCTGCTCGCTGGTGACGACCTTCTCGCCGTCGATGTCCAGGCCCAGGGTCTTGGGCTTGGAGCCGGTGGACAGCAGGATGTTGCGGCCCTTGTAGGCGGTGCCGCCGACGGTGACCTCGTCGGGGCCGGTGAGCTTGCCCTCGCCCTCGACGACGGTGATCCCGCGGGACTTGATCAGCCCCGACAGGCCCTTGTGCAGGCCGCCGACGACCTTGTCCTTGTACTTGTGGACAGCGGGGACGTCGATGCCGTCGAAGCTCGACTTCACGCCGAACTTCTCGCCCTCCTTGGCGGAGTCGGCGACCTCGGCCGCGTGCAGCAGCGCCTTGGTGGGGATGCAGCCCTGGTGCAGGCAGGTGCCGCCGAGCTTGTCTTTCTCGATCAGGGCGACACTCATGTCCAGTTCGGCCGCGCGCAGCGCCGCCGCGTAGCCGCCGCTGCCGGCGCCCAGGATCACGAGGTCGAAGGTGCCGCCGCTCTCACTCACGGGAAGGACACTCCTTGGTGTGGATGTAATGGTGTTCGTCCGTCGGTGACGGTGCGGCGCGTCCGGGCGCGTGTCCCGCCCGGACGCGCCCGGTCTCAGGTCTGCGCGCCGCCGGCCAGGTCCTCGACCAGCCGCACCAGCGTGCGGGTGGCCGAACCGGTGCCGCCCTTGGGCGTGTAGCCGAACGGGGCGCCCTGGTTGA
Source organism: Nocardiopsis halophila DSM 44494 (assembly GCF_000341245.1). Classification (GTDB taxonomy): domain Bacteria; phylum Actinomycetota; class Actinomycetes; order Streptosporangiales; family Streptosporangiaceae; genus Nocardiopsis_A; species Nocardiopsis_A halophila. The sequence goes on along the minus strand of NZ_ANAD01000235.1, from coordinate 4,498 downwards.
AGGAGGGCCCGGCGATGTCCAGGTGGGCCCAGCGCTGGCCGTCGGCGATGAACTCCTTGAGGAAGACGCCGGCGCTGAGCATGCCGCCCCAGCGCTCACCGGCCACGTTGGCGATGTCGGCGACCGCCGAGTCCAGGCCCTTGCGCAGCTCCTCGGGCAGCGGCATGGGCCAGGCGGCCTCGCCCGCGGCGTCCGCCGCGGCGGTGACCGAGGCGCGGGTCTCGTCGTCGGAGGCCATGACCCCGAAGACCCGGGTGCCCAGGGCGACGATCTGCGCGCCGGTGAGGGTGGCGACGTCGACCACCAGGTCGGCGCCGTCCTCCTGGGCCCGGACCAGGGCGTCGGCCATGACCAGGCGGCCCTCGGCGTCGGTGTTGAGGACCTCCACCGTCTTGCCGCCGTACATGGTCAGCACGTCGGAGGGGCGCTGGGCGGTGCCCGAGGGCATGTTCTCGGCGATGGCCAGGTAGGCGACCGCGTTGACCTTCGGCTTGAGGATCGCGACGGCCCGCATGGCGCCCAGCACCGCGGCGGCGCCGCCCATGTCGGACTTCATCCAGTCCATGGACCCGGCCGGCTTGAGCGACAGGCCGCCGGAGTCGAAGGTGATGCCCTTGCCGACGAAGGCGACCGTGGAGGAGGCCTCGGGGTGGCTGTAGGAGAGCCGCACCAGGCGCGGCGGGTTGGCCGAGCCCTGGCCGACGCCGACGATGCCGCCGTAGCCGCCCTCGGACAGCGCCTTCTCGTCCAGGGTCTGCACCTGCAGGCCGTGCTCGCGGGCGACCTCCTCGGCCACCCCCGCCAGGTCCTCGGGGACCAGGTCGGCCGGGGGCGTGTTGACCAGGTCGCGCACCAGGTTGACCGAGGCGGCCACGGCCTCGGCGCGCTCGACGGCGGCGGCCGCGCCCTCGGCGGAGCTGACCACCTGCAGCGCCTCGGCGGGCGCGCGCTCGGCACCGGTGCCGGTGCGGTAGCGGGTGAAGGCGTAGTCGCCCAGCAGGGCGCCGGTGGCGGCCGCCTCGGCCAGCCCGGCGGTGCCGGCGGGCAGCGCGAGGGCCACCCGCGCCTGGCCGTCGGTGCGCGCGCGCAGGGCGGCGCCGGCGGCACGGGCGACGTGGTCGGGGTCGGGGGCGCCGCCGTCGGGGGCGGGGCCCAGGCCGACGGCGAGCACGACCGGGGCGGTGGTCGCGCCGGCGGCGGGGAGGCTGTGCACCTCCTCGAGGGCGCCGCTCGCTCCCAGAAGCGACAGGGTCCGGGCGAGGCCGCCGGGGTAGGCCGCCTCGACGTCGTGAGCGCCCGACGCGGGCTCCGGGCCGTCGGGCCCGGAGTGGTAACCGACGACCAGGGCGTCGGCGTCGAGCGAACAGGGGGATTCCGTAATGACTGACAGCGACGTGCTCACAGGTCCGATGCTAGTCCTTGTGACGTCCCGGTGGGCACGCCGGACCCGGCGTGGCCGCCGGGAAGCGTCAACCGGGCCGAGGTTCACACAAACGTGAAGAAGTGCGCTTCTTTCCGTCGATGGCGGCGCGAACGGCGCGGACCGTGACGATCTCCCGGGTCTTCCGGGAACGGCGGGTTCGTCCCGGTCACCACGGGTGGCCGGGTGCGGCCCCGGGGCCGGTGTGAAGAAATGTGATGATGGCGACAGGGTTCCGCGCCGCCCGGAGGGCGCCTGCCGGGCGCGGAGCGGCGCCCCGGCGCGCTGCGCCGCCCGTGACCAGGGGGCGTGCGGGCGGAGCGACGACGCCCGGAGGAAGGACGGCGCCCGCCCCGCCGGCCGCGGCGGTCACAGCGCGATCGCCGCGGCGACGAGGGCGACCGTGGCGGAGGTCTCGCACAGCGCCCCCAGCACGTCGCCGGTGATCCCGCCGAGGCGGCGCCGGGCGTGCAGCAGCAGCGGCAGCGAGGCGGCGGCGCCCAGGGCGGCGGCGAAGGGCAGGGCCAGGGCCGCGCCGAGGGAGTGCACGGCCCCGAACAGGGCGGCCAGGAGCAGCGTCCCGACGGCGGATGCGGCGGCAGCGGCGTGCGGGACGGTCCCGGCGACATGGGCGCCCAGCCCGTCCGGGCGCGCGGAGGGCACGGTCGGCGTGCAGGCCAGGGTGATGGCCAAGCGTCCTGCGGCGGCCGCCGCGACCAGCGCGGCCGCCCCGGCGAACAGCCCCGCGGCCGCCACCTGGGCCAGCGCGGTGACCTGGATCAGGAGCACCAGCACCACGGTGATCACCCCGAAGGGGCCGATGTCGGAGCGCTTCATGATCTGCAGGGCGGCGTCGGCGGGCTTGCCGCTGCCCAGCCCGTCGGCGAGGTCGGCCAGGCCGTCCAGGTGCAGGCCGCGGGTGAGGACGGCGATCAGGCCCACGGCCAGCGCGGCGGCCAGCGGCGGGGCGACGCCCACGAAGAGCGTCACGAGGACGAGCAGGCCGCCCGCGGCGCCCAGTCCCGCGCCGATGAGGGGGGCCCACCGCATGGCCCAGCCCGCGACCTCTCGGTCCACGCGCTCGGCCTGGACGGGGACCGCCGTCAGCGTGCCCGCGGCCATGCGCAGCCCGTCGAGCGCGGCGCCCGCGGCGCCGCCGGACTGCCCGGAGGAACCGGCACCGGAGTCGGACTGCATGCGGACTCCTTCCAGAGCGGGGGAGGGAAGGCGCCCGATCCTATCGCCGGCCCGGCGCCTCAAGGCCGCGGAAGGGGAACGGGAGGAGACGGGAAAGGGGCGGGTGCTCTCCTCTTCCTTATGGTGTGAGACCGCCTCCGCCGCGCTCGGGACATGACGGCATGGGACGGGTGCCCTCTGACGGACGCGCCGGTGCTTCGGCGACCCCCTCTCGCCTCTCGGACGGTTCAGGGCAGCTCGGTGACCCTCCCCGCGGCCGCGAGCAGGACCTCCTCGGACTCCTGGGCCAGGCGCTGGTTGAGGCGGCCGAGCATGTCGCGGAAGAGCCCCCCGCTGCGGGTGGCCGGGACCACGCCCATGCCGACCTCGTTCGTGACCGCCACCAGGTGGCCGGGGAAGTGCCGCCAGGCCGCCGCCAGCTCCTCGATCCGCCGCTCCAGCCGCTCGCCGGCGTCGGCCGGCGGGGAGTCGGACCACATGCCGCACGCCTCCATGGCCCCCGCCAGCCACGTGCCGGCGCAGTCGAACAGCACCGCATCGCCCGTCTCCGCGGCCTTGTCCAGCGCCGCGGCCGCGTCGGAGGTCTCCTCGGTCCGCCACCAGTGCGGCCGGCGGGACCGGTGCGCCGCCACGCGCTCGGCCCACGAACCGTCGCCCTCCGGGCTCGGCCCGGTCGCGACGTACACCACCTCGGGCTCGGCCAGCATCCGCCGCTCGGCCTCGGTCGACTTGCCCGACCTCGCCCCGCCGGTCACCAGGACGCGNGGCGGCCCGCCGGGGCGGCCGGAGCGGGCAGCGGCGCGACCGCGACGTCCTCGCCGTCGCGCACGGCGTCGGCGCCCCAGAGCGCGGCGCGGCGCTCCAGCTCGGCGGGGGAGTGGACCCGGTGGTCCCCGCCGACCAGCAGCAGCCGAGTGCGGGCACCGACCACGCCCCGCCTGCGCAGGTCGCCGATCCGCTCTGCGGCGGCGGCATGGACGACGGCGACGTCGACGCGGGCCGGAGCCTCCGGGCCGCCGTCGGTCCCGGAAGGCGTCCCGGCCTGGGCGCTGGCGCGAGCGGGCGGGGAGCAGACGAGCAGCCGCGAGCCGTCGTCGCCGATGGTCAGCTCGCCATGTTCACCGTGTTCCCCGATCGGCGCCGGAACGGCTTCGGCCGCCGCCCCTTCGATGCGAATGCCGAGTGGGCCCCGGGGAGCGTCGGACGCGCGGCGGCAGGACGCGCACCGGCAGTCCGGCGCGGGCCACCCCTCTCCTGCTGCGGTACCGGAAAAGTGAATGCGCACATCCGCCAGTCAACACCACGGAGGCGCCCTGTCCCGCGCCGCCCCGGCGGGACACGGCCGTGCGCACAGGCGGGTGCGCGGTGCCGCCCCGGACCGAGGCCCCCTGACGGAACGGAAGGTGTCACCGGCCTCGCGGCGTGGGAGGCCTCTGGATGTCCGCTGGATGTCCGCGGAAGGTGGCCACGGAAGCGGGCCGCGCTCTGGCGCGCCCGCTCGATAGGGTCGGCACGCCGGGAGCCGCCCGGTTCGCGGCGAGAGGGAAGGGAGCCCCATGGCCTGGAGCTGGCGCTACGAGAAGGAAGGCGGGGAGGTCCTGGAGTCCGAGGAGCTTCCCGCCGAGACGTTCTCTTCGCGGGGGGACGCCGAGAGCTGGCTGGGCGAGGAGTGGCGCGGCCTGGCCGAAGCGGGCGTGGATCAGGTCAGCCTTCTTGAGGACGACCGCCTCCAGTACACGATGAGCCTGGGCGACGCCTGACCCGTCGCCTCGAGAGCGCCCCGGGGGCCCGCCGGAGGCCGTAATGCGCCGGCGGACCCGGGAGAGCAGGTGCCCGGGGTGTGCCGCCCCCGGGGGCACTGCCTGCCGCCCGCATCGCCCC
>NZ_ANAD01000234.1 GCF_000341245.1 Nocardiopsis halophila DSM 44494 | reverse complement strand
AGGGGGCGCGCACCCGGGGCGGGGACGCCGGTCGCGCCGCAGCGGTCGCACCGCTCGGAAGGGCGCGGCCGACAGTTCCACCACTCCAGCGGACACGACCGTGGCCGACCGCGTTTCCGGGAGGGCCGCGCAGTCCCAGTCGGTCCAGCTCCGGACCGCGCCCGGCCGGTGCCGGACCGGCCGGGCCGCAGAGGCTCAGGGGCGCCTCTCCGGGCTGATGGTCAGGCCCGGGTCGCGCTGCACCTTGTCGCCGAGGATCTCGTCGATCCGCTCCAGGACGTCAGGAGACAGGATCACCCCGGACGCCCGCACGTTGTCCCGCACCTGCTCGGGCCGGCTGGCGCCGATGATCGCCGTCGACACGTTGCGGTTCTGCAGCACCCAGGCCACCGCCAGCGCGGCCATGCTCAGCCCCACCTCGTCGGCGACCGACCGCAGCCGCTGCACCCGGCGCAGCAGCTCCTCGTCGTCCATGTACTTGGCCATGGTCTGCGCGCCGCCGCCCTCGTCGGTCGCGCGCGAGCCGGCCGGCGGCGCCTGGCCCGGCGCGTACTTGCCGGTGAGCAGCCCCTGGGCGATGGGGGACCAGACGATCTGCCCCATCCCCTCGCGCTCGCTGACCGGCACCACCGCCGACTCGATGACCCGCCACAGCATGTTGTACTGCGGCTGGTTGGACACCAGCCGGTCGAAGCCCATGTCGTCGGCGATCTTCACCGCCCGCTCGATCTCGTCCGCGCGCCACTCCGAGACGCCGACGTAGAGCACCTTTCCCTGGCGCACCAGGTCGTCGAAGGCCCGGAGGGTCTCCTCCAGCGGCGTCTCGTAGTCGAACCGGTGCGCCTGGTAGAGGTCCAGGTAGTCGGTGCCCAGACGGCGCAGGGACTCCTCGCAGCCGCGGACGATGTGCTTGCGGGAGAGCCCGCGGTCGTTCTTCCCCTCGCCCATGGGCCAGTAGACCTTGGAGAAGATCTCGATGCCGTCCCGGCGCTCGCCCTTCAGCGCCCGGCCCAGCACCTCCTCCGCGCGCCCGCGCGCGTAGACGTCCGCGGTGTCGAAGGTGGTGATGCCCTCGTCCAGGGCCGCGCGCACGCATGCGACGGCCGCGTCCTCCTCCACCTGCGATCCGTGGGTGATCCAGTTGCCGTAGGAGATCTCGCTGACGACGAGACCGCTGCTGCCGAGGTGACGGAATTCCATGGGGGAACGATAAGCGCGCGGGACCCGCCCTGTGCAGAGCGGGTCCCGCGCGTCGGTTCCGGGAGGGGAGGGGCGCCGGTCAGCCCTTGGCGGCGGTGCCGATCGGCTNGCTTGGGGGAGCCGCAGCCGCCGGATCTGCAACTGGCGCGTGGCCGCGTACAGGCCGATGCCGCGCAGGTTGTCGTCGTTGGGGAAGTGCTCGGCGGTGTACTTCTTCACCCTGCGCGCCACGAAGACGCCCTCGACCACGATGGTGACCATCATGACCGGCCAGGCGATGTAGGTGATGCCGGCCTGGATCTCCACGGGGGCGGCGATCAGCGCCACGATGATCACGAGGGAGAAGTAGAGGAAGAACTCGCTGAGGCTGCGCCGGGAGTCGACGGCGTCCCGTGCGTAGGCGCGCGCCGGGCCGAGGTCCTGGGGGCGGAAGTACCGCTCCTCGCCCTTGGGGGCGCCGGACTTGGAGGCCGTGCGCTGCTGCTCGCGGGCGCGGCGCTCGCGGTACTGCCGGTAGGCCTCCTTGCGCGACTGCGGCGCGTTGAGGGGACGGCGGAGCTCGGCCTGGCTGTCCCGGCGCTTGGGTGTGGGCACCCCCTTCTTAGGGGTGTAACCCTTCTGCTGCGAGGCCTCAGTAGTCTCGCCGTTGACAGAGTCGGCCACGGCCGGCTCTTTGGATTCGGAAGCGGTGCGACGTCGGAACACATCCCACAGGGTAGCCGGTCCCCGCCGCGTGGATGGCGCTGCATGGCGACCGCCCTCCATAGCGCGTAGGGTTGGAAGACAGCGCCCGCCGGGAACAGCCGATCGTACGGACCGAGAAGGGGACGGCCACGCCGATGAGCGTGTTTCAGCGACTTTCCATGATCTTCAAGTCCAAGGCGACCAAAGCCCTGGACTCCGTCGAGGACCCTCGGGAAACACTCGACTACTCCTATCAGAAGCAACTGGAACTGTTGCAGAAGGTCCGGCGCGGGGTGGCCGACGTCGCCACCTCCCGCAAGCGCGTCGAGTTGCAGATCCAGCAGCTCGAGCAGCAGTCGGGCAAGCTGGAGAACCAGAGCCGCGCGGCACTTGAGCAGGGGCGTGAGGACCTCGCCCGCGAGGCCCTGACTCGCAGGTCCGGTCTGCAGTCCCAGGTGGACGGCCTCAAGCAGCAGCACGAGCAGCTGCAGGGCGAGGAGCAGAAGCTCACTCTGGCCGCGCAGCGCCTGCAGGCCAAGGTGGACTCCTTCCGCACCCGCAAGGAGACCATCAAGGCCACCTACACCGCCGCCCAGGCCCAGACGCAGATCAGCGAGGCCTTCTCCGGCATCTCTGAGGAGATGGGCGATGTGGGCATGGCCGTGCAGCGGGCCGAGGACAAGACCTCCGAGATGCAGGCCCGGGCCGGGGCCGTGGACGAGCTCCTGGCCTCGGGCGCCCTGGACGACGTCTCGGGCAGCTCCAAGGACGACATCCAGTCGGAGCTGGACCGCATGGCCAGCACCAGCGGTGTCGAGCTGGAGCTGGAGAAGATGAAGAACGAGCTGGGCCAGGGCAACGGGAGCGCGGCACCGCAGCTGGAGAGCGGCTCCGAGGGCCAGTCCCAGCCCAACCGCCAGGGGGAGGGCGCATGATCGTCCGCATCATGGGGGAAGGGCAGCTGGACCTGTCCGAGGCGGACATGGACCTGCTCAACTCGGTCGACACCACGCTGGAGCAGGCCATCGACTCCGGTGACGAGGCGAGCTTCCGCGAGGCCCTGGACAGCCTGCTGGCGAAGGTCCGCGAGCACGGCAAGCCGCTCGCGCTGGACTCCCTGGAGTCCTCGGACTTCGTCCTCCCTCCGGCCGACGCCTCGATGGACGAGGTCAAGGAGATGCTGGGCGATGAGGGGCTCATCCCCGACGTCTCCTGAGACCTCGCCTGTCTTCCGGTGAGCGCGCGCCCCGCACGGGGGCGGATCGAGGCCGTCGCGGCACTGCGCTGCGGCGGCCTCTGCGTGTCTCACCTTCCTCTCACCTGTTCGTGGCACCCTCAGGCCTAGACTGGACATGCAGGGCGAAGCGGCGAGAAGGCGGGCGTAGATGGCTGGCTCGAAGTTCATCCCCGACAGAGGGCTCACCGCCCGCATGGTGCTCACCATGGCCCTGCTGGGCGTGGTGTACGTGGCGTTCATCGTCGCGCTGATCCTGGTCGGCCTGCCCTGGCCGCTGGTGGTGCTGCTGGTCGTCGGCTTCGCCGTGGTCCAGTACTTCACCTCCGACAAGATCGCGCTGTACGCGATGGGCGCGCACGAGGTCACCCCGGAGCAGGCGCCGCAGCTGCACGCGGTGGTCGACCGGCTGTGCGCCATGGCGGACATGCCCAAGCCGCGCGTGGCCGTCGCCGACACCGACGTGCCCAACGCCTTCGCCACCGGCCACAACGAGAAGAAGGCGGTGGTGTGCGCCACCACCGGCATCCTGCGCCGGCTGGAGACCGAGGAACTGGAGGCGGTCCTGGCGCACGAGCTGTCGCACGTGGCCCACCGCGACGTGATGGTGATGACCATCGCCGGCTTCCTGGGGATCGTGGCCGGGTTCCTCACCCAGATCGGCCTGCGGTTCGCCGCATTCGGCGGCGGGGGCGGCCGCAACAACAACGGCCCCTCCCCGGCGATGATCGCGCTGGCCGTGGTGGTGGTGAGCGCCATCGTGTGGGCGCTGAGCTTCCTGCTCACCCGGGCGCTGTCGCGCTACCGCGAGCTGGCCGCCGACCGCGCCGCGGCCTACCTGACCGGGCGCCCCTCGGCCCTGGGCAGCGCCCTGACCAAGATCACCGGCGACATGGCCCGCATCCCCAGCCGCGACCTGCGCCAGGCCGAGCCGTTCAACGCCTTCTTCTTCACGCCCGCCTTCTCCAAGAGCGGGTTCACCATGGGGCAGCTGCTGGCCACCCACCCTCCTGTGGAGCGCCGCCTGGAGCAGCTGTCCTCCATCTCCCGCCAGCTGGGCACCGGGTCCTAGAGGGCCCCGGGCCGCCGCCGCACGCACCAAGGAGCCCCGTTGAGTTTCCTCCGCGCCCTGCTCGGGCGTTCTAAGCCCGCCCGCCCCGATCTGGACGCCCTGTTCGCGCTGCCCTCGGCGGCGGTGACGCTGGAGGCGGCGGCCGGCTTCACCCCGACCGGCACCGGATCGGTGGCCTTCCGCGCCGCCGAGGGCAAGGCCTTCGCCGACCTGGAGCGCGAGGTCACGGAGCNGGGGCGGCCCGCCGGTGGAGACCGTCGCCGACGACTACGGCTACACCTGGCTGGTGCTGCGCTCGTCGACCGAGAGCGGCATCTCCGACCTGGTGACCGATGTGCACGCGGTCAATTCCAGCCTGGAGAACGCCGGCTTCGGCCCCTCCCTGCTGTGCTCGCTGACCGCCTTCGCCGACGGCAAGGACCGCAGGGTGGCGCTGGTCTACCTGTACAAGCGCGGCACCTTCTACCCCTTCGCCCCTTCGGGCGGGCAGCGCCGGGACAACGCGCTGGAACTGCNGGCCCCCTGCCGATCGAGGAGGACAAGGGGCGCTGGTTCCCGGTGTACGGCGCGCCCGGACTCTGATCCTTTCGTCAAGCGGAATCTGGTTATCGCGAAGCGGATAAAAATTCCTCCGGACCCCTGGCCCGGGCAGGGGAGACGGGGCACACTGGTCGGGTGCGAATCGTGATTGCCCCAGACAAGTTCGCCGGCACCCTGAGCGCGGTCGAGGCCGCCGAGGCCGTCGCCTCCGGCTGGCGCGACGTGCACCCCGGTGCCGACACCCGGACCGTCCCGCTGTCCGACGGCGGTCCCGGCTTCGTGGAGGTACTGCACGCCGCGATCGGCGGCAAGCTCCTGACCGCCGAGGTCACCGGCCCCCTCGGCGCGCCGGTCCGCGCCGACCTGCTGCTGGACGGCGAGACGGCCTACGTGGAGAGCGCCCTGGCCTGCGGCCTGCACCTGGTGCCCCGGGCCGACCGCGACCCCGCGCGCACCACCACCCGCGGCGTCGGCGAGCTGATCGCCCGCGCGGCGCGGGCGGGGGCGCGCACCGTCGTCGTGGGCATGGGCGGCAGCGCCACCAACGACGGCGGCGCCGGCATGCTCGCCGCGCTCGGTGCCGCCCCGGCCGACCGGCTCGGGGGCGGCGGGGGCGCCCTGGCGGGGCTGGGCGCCGCCGACCTGGCCCCGGCCCGCGCCGCGGTCGAGGGGGTGCGCCTGATCGCCGCCACCGACGTGGACAACCCGCTGCTCGGCGAGCACGGGGCGAGCGCCGTGTTCGGCCCGCAGAAGGGCGCCGGCCCCGAGCAGGTGCGCGCCCTGGACGCGGCGCTGGCCGACTTCGCCGACGCCACCGACCCGGACCGCACCCTGCGCGCCGAGCCGGGCGCGGGTGCTGCCGGGGGACTGGGGTACGGGCTGCTGGCGCTCGGCGGCACCGTGGAGTCGGGGGTGGCCCGGGTGCTGGAGGCGGTGGGCCTGGACGCCCTGGCCGAAGGCGCCGACCTGGTCGTCACCGGCGAGGGGTCGTTCGACTTCCAGTCGCTGCGCGGCAAGCTGCCGCACGGGGTGGCCCGCACCGCCGCCCGCCACGGGGTGCCGTGCGTGGTCACCGCCGGCGCGGTCTCCGCCGACCCGGCCGAGGCCGCCGAGGCCGGGGTGACGGCCGCCTACTCGCTGGTGGAGTCGGCCGGCTCCACGGAGGCCGCGATGTCCCGCTCCGCCGAGGAACTGCGTGCGCTGGCCGCCTCCATCGCCCGTACCTGGCCCGACATCGGCGGAGCGAAGGGCTGAGGGGGCGCCGAGAGCGCGCCGACCCGTCCGTCGTGGGACCTGCAGGGCCGTCGGCACCCCCGATGCGCATCGAGAGTGGTGAAATCGCCACTTCACGACGCCGATCGTGGTGATTCCGCCACTCTCGATCGCCGACCCGCCGACCCGCCGACCCGCCGACCCGCCGAAGAGCCCGGTACTCCGCTCTCCCGTCCCCTCTCAGGCCCGGCCGCCCCACCGGCGGCGAACCTCCGGACACCCCGGCAGAAGGCGTTTGAGAAGGGACGGGGCGACGCCTCGGCCGACCGTCGGCGGCGGGCCGGTCCCCGGGCGGGCGGGGCGTCCCTTCGTGAAGGGCGAGGCGACGGTCGGGGCGACCGCACGATGGCGGGCGCTCCGTGCAGGACCTAACCTGGAGGCAGGGCACCGAGGCGCCCAGCCGGGGCGGAATGCGCCACCGGACCTCGGTGTTGGGACCGCTGAGGACCGAAGGGCCCCGTGCGCGGCCGCGCGGGGGTTCCGGAGGGCCGCCGGCGCCGCCCGGCGACGGGGGTCGACGTACACGCCTTCTTGGAGGAGCTTGCAGATGACGGTTCAGAGCGACGAGGCCACGGCGCAGGGGATCATCCTCACCGACGAGGCGTCGGGCAAGGTCAAGGCGCTCCTTGACCAGGAGGGCCGGGACGACCTCCGGCTTCGCGTGGCCGTCCAGCCCGGCGGCTGCTCGGGGCTGCGCTACCAGCTGTTCTTCGACGAGCGCGAGCTCGACGGCGACGTGACGGCCGAGTTCGGCGGCGTCGAGGTGGTCACCGACCGGATGAGCGCCCCTTACCTCATCGGCGCCACCATCGACTTCGTCGACACGATCGAGAAGCAGGGCTTCACGATCGACAACCCCAACGCCACCGGTTCCTGCGCCTGCGGCGACTCCTTCAACTAGGGAGTCCGCGGCGGCGGGGCCGCACGGACCAGGGCCCGTCCCGGCACGGCCGGGACGGGCCCTTCGACGTGCGCGGACACCGTGTGCCTGCAGGGGCCTTCCCTGGGGCCCGAGGCGGCTGGGTAGGGTTGTTCCTCGTTCAGATCTCCCCGACCCAAGGAGCACTCCGAGTGCGCATCGCGGTTACCGGATCGATCGCCACCGACCACCTGATGACCTTCGACGGGCGATTCGCCGAACAGCTGATCGCCGAACAGCTGGAACAGGTTTCGCTGTCGTTCCTGGTGGAGGAGCTGGATGTGCGGCGCGGCGGGGTCGCCGCCAACATCAGCTACGGCATGGGCCGCCTCGGCCTCAAGCCGCTGCTGGTCGGCTCCGTCGGCGCCGACTTCGCGGAGTACCGCGCCTGGCTCGAACGGCACGGCGTGGACACCTCCGGCGTCCGCACCTCCGATCGCAAGCACACCGCCCGTTTCGTGTGCACCACCGATCGCGAGCAGAACCAGATCGCCTCTTTCTACGCCGGCGCCATGTCCGAGGCGCGCGAGATCGACCTCGCCGCCCTGGCCGCCGAGCACCGGATCGAGCTGGCGCTGATCGGCGCCAACGACCCCCAGGCCATGATCCGCCACAGCGAGGACTGCCGCCGCACGGGTCTGGCCTTCGCCGCCGACCCCTCGCAGCAGCTCGCCCTCATGGAGGGCGAGGACATCCGCAAGCTGATCGACGGCGCGGCCTACCTGTTCACCAACGAGTACGAGAAGGCCCTGGCCGAGCAGAAGACCGGCTGGAGCGACGAGGAGGTGCTGGAGCGCGTCGGCATCCGGGTGACCACCCTGGGCGCCAAGGGCGTGCGCATCGACCGCAAGGGCGAGCCGCCGATCGCCGTCGACGTCGCCGAGGTGTCGGAGAAGGCCGACCCCACCGGTGTGGGCGACGCCTTCCGCGCCGGCTTCCTGGCCGCCACCGCCTGGGGCCTGCCGCTGGAGCGCGCGGCCCAGGTCGGCAACGCCATCGCGGTGCACAGCCTGGAGGTCAACGGCCCCACGGAGTACGAGCTGACCCCGGCCGGCCTGCTCTCGCGGATCACCGCCAGCTACGGCCGTGAGGTCGCCGACGAGGTCGAGCCGCACCTGGCCTGAGGCGCGCGGGCGGGGGCCGGGGCCGCACGGGCCCGCCGCGGCGGGGTGGGACGCCGTGTGCAGGAGCCTTGTGGCGCGGGCACCCCGCCCGACCGCGTAAAGTAGGACAACGACCCGCCCGCCCGGCTCCGGCCGGGCGGGGCCTTCACCGGCCGCCGCGCTGAAACGCGTGGCGGCTCTCGTGCGGAGAGGCCCTCCGCACGCGCCACCGCCGGTACGCGGTCCGGGTCGGCCGCACCGGTAGGGAACGGCGCGCACGCGGCGATCGCCGCGGCGACCCGGGCGGCCTGTGGGCCCCCTCCCAGAACTAGGCGAGCCTTACCTGGGATTCCCTCCACTGACGAAGCGGAAAGAGGAGAACATGCGCTACACCGGACCTAAGGTGCGGTTGTCCCGGCGCGCGGGTACCCCGCTGACCCGTAAGGCGGTCAGCTACTTCGAGAAGCGGCCCTACCCCCCGGGTGAGCACGGCCGCCGCGTCCGCCGCTCCACGAGCGACTACGCGGTCCGCCAGGCCGAGAAGCAGAAGCTGCGCTGGTACTACGACCTGTCCGAGAAGCAGCTCGCGCGGGTCTACGACAACGCCAAGAAGCGCTCCGGCCGTACCGGCGAGGAGATGATCGCCGAGCTGGAGCTGCGGCTGGTCACCCTGGTGCTGCGGGCCGGCTTCGCGCCGTCCGTCTACGCGGCCCGCCAGTACGTCAACCACGGCCACATCACCGTGGACGGCAAGAAGGTCGACATCCCGTCCTTCCAGGTCAAGCCGGGCCAGGTGATCGGCGTTCGGGAGAAGTCCCGGAACATGGTGCCGTTCGTGGAGGCCTCCGAGGGCGTGCACGCCGACGACAAGATCGCCGGCTTCCTCGCGGTCAGCCACAAGGACCTGCGCTGCGCGGTCGTCGACCGCCCCAAGCGCGACCAGGTGCCGGTGCCCTTCGACGAGCAGCTCGTCGTCGAGTACTACTCGCGCTGACCCTTCGCGGGAACGAGCGCGGCGAGGGCCGCGCCCCGGAGCATCCGGGGCGCGGCCCTCGCGCATGTCCGGCCTCTTCCAGGGCACGCACGCCTCCCCCTCTGCAGGGGGACGGCCGAAGGCCGGCGGCCCGGCACTCGGCCAGGGGTGTGCAGAGGCGGTTCGCTCCGGTGGGGACCGCCGTATTCGGCTCGTGGGGTGAGCCCCCTGAGCGAGGTCGGGGCGGGGCCGTGTCCATGGGCGGGCGCCACCGTCCGCCGGAGGCGCCTCGGGGGCGGCGACCTGCAGGGCGTGTACGCCCTCGCCCGTCGGTGGCCGGGCGCAGCCGTCCAGGCCGGGCCACCTCCGGGTACGCCGTGCCAGGCGCCCTGACGTGAGCGGGCCGCGGGCGGTGGTGTCGGTGATCGCCGACGCGGCCACGGGCGGCGCCGGCCGACGCCGGTCGCGGAGGGGCGCGCGGAGCCGGTCCGTCCAGGCCTCCGCTCCTCCCTCGGCGGGGTGCGGGACCGGCGGAGGAGGGGCGGACCGGTGTCCGTGGAGCCGGGCGGAGCCGGATGCGGCGCGGGGTGTCCCGATCGGACCAACATCACGATGGTCACGGGAGGGAAACGGCCGCGCCGTCCGGGGCGCCTCCTCAGTACATCCGCCGGATGTGGAACGCACTCCCGCGCTCCAGCGGAACCTCGGCGACGAACCCCTGCATCTTCATCCGGCACCACGCGGGGATGTCGGACGATGCGGCGGGATCGTCGGCGGTCACGGCGATCACGGAGCCGATCGGCACCTCGCGGATGCGCTCCGCGAGCATGATGATCGGGATCGGGCACTTGCGGCCGATCGCCTCCACGGTCACCAGCGGCTGGTCCCCCACGGGTGGCTCCTCCGTCCCCTGTTCGTCCTGCTCCGTGTCCTGATCTTTACCCGTGCCCGCGGCTAACGGGCACCCGGTTAAGGGTGCTGTAAATCCAGCGATACTCTCGCCTTAGCCCGCCCGAGACGGCTCCGCTGGGACCCGCCCGAGCGGGACGGGGACCACGCACCGGCCCGCCGGCCGGACGGACCGCCCGCTCCGAAAGGGGTGTCGAGCAACACGCTGACCTGGCACGCCCGTGAACGGCGCAGCGGGCGGTTCGCGATAATGTTCCCCCTGACAAGCTTCGGATAGACGACCGCCCGCGCACTGGCCGCGGGCATCACCGCTGGGAAGGCAATCCGTGAGTCCGACCCGCCATAGGAATCGGCGCGAGGCAGTGCGCCGATGGGCACCACGTGGCGCCGTGCTCGCCGCGTTGGGACTGGCCGCGACCGGGTGCGCGTCGAACGAGTTCACTCGTTTGGGTGTGCCGGAGCCGATCACCGAGCAGGGGCAGCGCGTGCTCGCGCTGTGGCAGGGCTCGTGGGTGGCGGCGTTCGCGGTCGGCATCCTCGTGTGGGGGCTGATCATCTGGTCGATCATCTTCCACCGCAAGCGCTCTGAGCAGCTGCCGCCGCAGGTGCGGTACAACATGCCGATCGAGGCGCTCTACACCGTCCTCCCGATCGTGGTCATCGCCGTCCTGTTCTACTTCACGGCGCGCGACCAGACCTATCTGCTGGAGACCGACGAACAGGCCGACGCCAACGTCGAGGTCGTCGCCTTCCAGTGGAGCTGGGAGTTCAACTACCTGGACCAGTCCAAGGCCGAGGCGGCCGAGGCCGCCGACGACGAGGACGCCGAGCCCGAGACCCTGTTCTCCGAGGCCGGCACCCCCGACCAGATGCCCACCCTGGTCCTGCGCGAGGGCGACGTCGTCCACTTCGACCTGCACTCCCCGGACGTGATCCACTCCTTCTGGATCCCGGCGTTCGCCTTCAAGATGGACGTCATCCCGGGCCACGACAACGAGTTCCAGGTCAAGGTCAACGAGGGCACGGCCGGCACCTACATGGGCCGCTGCGCCGAGCTCTGCGGCGCCGACCACACCCGGATGCTCTTCCAGGTCGAGGTCATGGAGCCGGACGAGTACGACGCCTGGTTCGCCGAGCAGGAGGAGGCCGCCGAGGCCGCCGCCCTCGAGCAGGAGGCCGCCGACCAGGAGGCCGGCCAGGAGCAGGACGCCGAGGCCGCCGACCAGGAGGGCGGCGCCGAGGCGGAGGACGCCCAGTCGCAGGACGGCGCCGAGGACGAGGAAGAGGCCCAGGCCGCCTCGGACGACGACCAGCAGGACGACGCCGCCGCGCGCGACGAGGAGTCCCAGGACGAGGAGGCTGGCCGCTGATGGCGACCGCGACTTCGACTCAGCAGGCCGTGAACCGGCCCGCGTCGACCCGTAAGGGGTCGATCATCGTCAGCTGGCTGACGTCGACCGACCACAAGGTCATCGGGTACATGTACCTGATCACCTCGTTCGGGTTCTTCATCTTCGGCGGCATCCTGGCTCTGCTGATGCGCGCCGAGCTGTTCTACCCCGGACTGCAGGTCATGTCGTCCGAGCAGTTCAACCAGATGTTCACGATGCACGGCACGATCATGCTGCTCATGTTCGCCACGCCGCTGTTCGTGGGCTTCTCGAACATCATCATGCCGCTGCAGATCGGGGCGCCCGACGTGGCGTTCCCCAGGATCAACCTGTTCGGGTACTACCTGTACCTGTTCGGGTCTCTGATCGCGGTCGGCGGGTTCCTGACCCCCGGCGGCGCGGCCAGCTTCGGCTGGTTCGCCTACACCCCGCTCTCGGACGCGGTGCGCTCCCCGGGCCTGGGCGGCGACCTGTGGATCCTGGGCCTGGCCGTCTCCGGTCTGGGCACCATCCTCGGTGCGGTCAACTTCATCACCACCGGCCTGTGCATGCGCGCGCCGGGCATGACGATGTTCCGCATGCCGATCTTCACGTGGAACTCGATGCTCACCAGCGTGCTGGTGCTGATCGCGTTCCCGGTGCTGACCGCGGCCCTGATCGCGCTGGGCGCTGACCGCATGGTCGGGACCCAGGTCTACAACCCCGAGCACGGCGGCGCCATCCTGTGGCAGCACCTGTTCTGGTTCTTCGGGCACCCGGAGGTCTACATCATCGCGCTGCCGTTCTTCGGCATCGCGACCGAGATCCTGCCGGTCTTCAGCCGCAAGCCGATCTTCGGCTACAAGAGCCTGGTCGGGGCGACCATCGCGATCGCCGGCCTGTCGGTCACCGTGTGGGCGCACCACATGTTCCCGACCGGCGCGGTCCTGCTGCCGTTCTTCTCCTTCATGACCTTCCTCATCGCGGTCCCGACCGGTGTGAAGTTCTTCAACTGGGTCGGCACGATGTGGCGCGGGCAGCTGGTGATGGCCTCCCCGATGCTGTTCACCATCGGCTTCATGGTCACCTTCCTGTTCGGCGGCCTGACCGGGGTGCTGCTGGCCTCCCCGCCCATCGACTTCCACGTCACCGACTCCTACTTCGTGGTGGCCCACTTCCACTACGTGGTGTTCGGCACCGTGGTCTTCGCGATGTTCGCCGGGTTCTACTTCTGGTGGCCCAAGTTCACCGGGAAGATGCTCAACGAGAAGCTGGCCAAGCTCCACTTCTGGCTGCTGTTCCTCGGCTTCCACGCCACCTTCCTGGTGCAGCACTGGCTGGGCGCGGCCGGGTTCCCCCGCCGCTACGCCGACTACCTGCCCACCGACGGGTTCACCGAGCTGAACCAGCTCTCCTCCGTCGGCGCGTTCGTCATGGGCGCCTCCACGCTGGTGTTCTTCTGGAACATGTGGGTCACCCACAAGAACGCGACCAAGGTCGAGGTGGACGACCCGTGGGGCTACGGCTGCTCGCTGGAGTGGGCGACCTCGTGCCCGCCGCCGCGGCACAACTTCACCTCGCTGCCGCGCATCCGGTCCGAGCGCCCCGCGTTCGACCTCAACCACCCGCACGCGGCCGCCCCCGGTGCCGTCCCGGCGGCCGCCACCTCCGAGAAGTAGGGCGTCGACACCATGAAGATGCAGGCATATCTGTTTATGGGCGTCTCGACCTTCTTCGGCCTCGCCGCGGCGCTGTACGCCTACTGGGCCTGGGTGGCCGAGGGGCACATCGAGTGGACCGGCACCGTGGCCCTGGTCGTCTCGATCGGGTTCGGCTGGATGGTCGGGTTCTGGCTCTGGCAGGCGGCCCGCCGCAGTGAGAGCCACCACGGGCTGGCGCCCGAGGACCGGCTCGACGGCGAGATCGCCGAGAACTCCGGGGAGTACGGGTTCTTCAGCCCGCACAGCTGGTGGCCGCTGTTCGTCGCGATGGCCGTGGCCTTCACCGCGGTCGGCGTGGCGATCGGCTGGTGGATGGTCTTCATCGGCGGTTTCGCGATCATCCTCACCTCGATCGGGTGGGTGTTCGAGTACTACCGCAAGGAGTTCCAGCACTAGGAGCGGCACCGGGCCCCGGCCCGTGCGACACGGCCCCGGCCGTCCCGCCTGACCTCCACGTGGGGAGGGCGGGGCGGCCGGGGTATTATTTTCGGACGTTCATACCCATCGGCGGTATCCGTCCGGGGCAGAGCGCCGGGAAGGCGTGCGAACCGGAACAGCGGAACATTTCCGCCCGCGGCGGCGTCTCCCCGAGTGCGACGGGGAGGGTCCCCGCCGCGCGGAGGCTCAGGAGGGCGCACCCTAGTGAAGCTCACAGCGAAGCCGGCGGCGCGCGGCGTCGGCGCGGGTCTGGCCGGGGCGGCGCTGGTCGTGGCGTCGGCCTGTACGGGCTCCGGCGCCGACCCGGCCGGATCCGAGTCGGGCTCCGATCCCGCCGTCGAGGTGGTGATCACCCCGGGCGACGGGGCCACCGACGTGCGTCCGGACGTCCCGCTGACCGTCGAGGCCGAGGGCGGCAAGGTCACCGACGTCCAGGTCGTCCAGGAGCTCCCCGAGGGCGCCCAGGACGGCCAGGAGCAGGGCCAGGAGCAGGACGGTGAGGGCGAGGAGGAGGGTCCCTCCGAGGCCGACACCGTCACCGGCACGCTCAGCGACGACGGTGCCACCTGGACCAGCGACTGGAACCTGATCCCCGGCGCCGATGTGCGCGTCGAGGCGGTGGCCGAGAGCGCCGAGGGCGAGGAGAGCGAGTTCACCGCCCAGTTCACCACCGCCTCCGCCGAGCAGGGCAAGGCGCTGGAGCTGCAGTCGAACTTCCCGACCAGCGGGGACAGCGTGGGCGTGGGCATGCCCATCATCGTCAACTTCGACCTGCCGGTGGAGAACAAGTCCCGGGTGGAGAACTCCATGGAGGTCGTCTCCGACGAGCCCAACGAGGGTTCGTGGGCCTGGCTCGACGACCAGACCGCGGTCTTCCGCCCCAAGGAGTACTGGAAGCCGAACCAGCAGGTGAGCGTCAACATGCGGCTGGCCGGGGTGGACGCCGGCGGCGGCGTGTACGGGGTGGAGAACCACCGGCTCGACTTCGAGGTCGGGCGCGACCAGCGCTCCACCATCGACGCGCAGACCCACCGCATGGTGGTCGAGCGCGACGGCGAGCAGATCAAGGACTTCCCGGTCAGCGTGGGCCGCGCCGACACCCGCGCCTACACCACCACCAGCGGCAGCCACCTGACCATGGAGAAGTACGCCGAGCTGGTCATGGACTCCTCCACGGTGGGCGTTCCGGTGGACAGCCCGGAGGGCTACAAGCTGGAGGTGGACTACGCGGTCCGCTTCTCCAACAGCGGCGAGTTCACGCACGCGGCGCCCTGGAACGGCTCCCTGGGCGAGGCCAACCTCAGCCACGGCTGCCCGAACATGGCCACCTCCGACGCCAAGTGGTTCTACGAGAACTCCTCCATGGGCGACCCGCTGGAGGTCACCGGCACCGACCGCCAGGTCGAGTGGGACAACGGCTGGTCGTACTGGGAGCTGTCCTGGGACGACTGGCTGGCCAAGAGCGAGACCGGCGAGCCGGACAAGACCGACGACACCGGAACCCCGGGGTCGGTCCACGGCGACCCGCAGGAGTAGGGCGGCGCCGCACGCCGTCCGTCGGACGGGCTCGGCGGGCTCAGGCGTCCCGGACGCACGGAAGGCCCCTCACGGCTTCGTGAGGGGCCTTCCGCGTGCTCTCCCGAACTCCGATGCGCTCGGGGGAGCGGGGCGCTCAGAGCGCAAATGAGGGCCGTCCGTAATCCACGTGTCCGGTGTCCGTTCCCCGGGGCCGCGGAGCGGCCCCGGGAGGGCCTGTCGGCGCTGACCCCGGCTCCTCCCGCCGGCACGGGGAGCCGGCGAACCGGGGCCGCCGGGAGCCGCGCCCCGGACCGTCGGAGGCGCCGCCCTGCCCCCTCTCTGGCGGGGCCTCTCGGCATCCCTCTGACGCCCTCTCCGGGAGCCCGCGGGACCGCCCTGTGGGCGCTCCCCGGACACGAACGAGGCCCGGCCCCCGAACGGATCGGGGGCCGGGCCTCGGCTGCGGAGCGGAGCGGTGCGCCTAGTGGCTGCCCGCCATCTCCTCGTCATGCTCCGAGTGGCCCGCACCGTGGTGCAGGTGGTGGCCGGTGTGGGCCTCCACCCCCTCGAAGGACACGTTGTCCTTGGTGAACCAGTGCGCGAGCCCGGCGCGGAGTTTGCCCTTCAGGCCGCGCGCGGCCGGGGCCTCCACACCGTCGGACTCCGGCTCCTCCACCGAGGCGATCATCTCGTCGTCGATCCGGTCGACCTCGGCCTTGCTCTCCAGCACGTGCACGGTGTCCTGCGAGGACTCCTTGTGCACCTCGATGAACTCGCCGCTGGGGAGCTGCTGGATCGTGCCGCTCTCGTAGCCGTGCTCCAGGGTCTCGCGGTCCCGGCGCTGCAGGCCCAGGCAGATCCGCTTGGCGATGATGAAGCCCAGGAACGGCCCGACGATGGCGGCGACGCGGAAGAAGTACGTCGTCCAGTACAGGCTGACGGAGAAGGTGTGCGACAGGATGTCGTTGGCCCCCGCCAGCCACAGGATGCCGTAGAAGACGACGCCGGCCACGCCCACACCGGTGCGGACCGGGGCGTTGCGCGGGCGGTCGGCGACGTTGTGCGCCCGCTTGTCCCCGGTGATCCACTGCTCGATGAAGGGCCAGGCCGCCAGCCCGCCGAAGATCAGGCCCGGGATCACCAGGCCCGGCACCAGCACGGCGATCGGCACCGCGTACCCGAAGACCTGGAAGTCCAGCCAGTTCGGGAAGATGCGCAGCGACCCCTCCATGAAGCCCATGTACCAGTCGGGCTGCAGGCCCGAGGTGATGGACGTGGGCGTGAAGGGCCCGAACAGGTGGATCGGGTTGACCTGCACGAACGCGCTCAGGGCGACGATCACGGCGAACACGAAGAAGAAGAACCCGCCCGCCTTGATGGCGAAGCCCGGGAACATCGGCGTGCCGACGACCTTCTTGTTCGTGCGCCCGGTCCCCGGGTACTGGGTGTGCTTCTGGTGCCAGAGGATCATGAAGTGCGCCACGATGAGCGCCAGCAGGATCCCCGGGATCAGCAGGATGTGCAGCATGTACAGCCGGGGGATGATGTCCTCGCCGGGGAACTCCCCGCCGAACAGGAACATCGAGACGTAGGTCCCGACCACCGGCAGGGCCAGCATCACGCCCTGCAGGATGCGCACGCCCATGCCCGAGGGCAGGTCGTCCGGGAGCGAGTACCCGAACAGGCCCTCGACCATGGCCAGGGTGAAGATGGCCACGCCGATGAGCCAGTTGATCTCGCGCGGCTTGCGGAACGCTCCGGTGAAGAACACCCGCAGCATGTGCACCACCAGGGAGGCGACGAAGATCAGCGCCGCCCAGTGGTGGATCTGCCGCACGAGGAAGCCCCCGCGCACGTCGAAGTCGATGCGCAGGGTGGAGGCGTAGGCCTCGCTCATCTCCACACCCTGGAGGCGCTCGTAGGAGCCGTCGTAGGTGGTGTGGGCCATGCTGGGGTTGAACCACAGGGTCAGGAAGACACCCGTGACCAGCAGGATGATGAACGAGTACAGCGCGATCTCGCCCAGCATGAACGACCAGTGGTTCGGGAAGACCTTGCGCAGGTTCTTCTCACCGGTCTTGGCCAGGTGGAAGCGGTCGTCGATCCAGTTGCCGACGCCGCGCAGCGCCTTGGGCGCCTGCGTCGTGGTGCTCATCGGCTAGTCCCCCTTCTCCGCGTCCCAGAACGTGGGGCCGACCGCGCTGGAGAAGTCGCCCTTGGCGATGAGGTACCCCTCGTCGTCCACGCCGATCGGCAGCTGGGGCAGCGGACGGTGGGCCGGGCCGAAGACGACCTTGGCGCCGTCGGCGGCGTCGAAGGTCGACTGGTGGCACGGGCACAGGATGCGGTGGCTTCCGCGCTCGTACAGCGCCGCGGGGCAGCCCACGTGCGTGCAGATCTTGGAGTAGGCCACGATCCCGTTGTGCGTCCAGTTCATCTGCTGCTCGGTCATCCCCGGCTTGAAGTCGCCCTCGGGGATCTTGATCAGCAGGACCACGGTCTTGGCCTGGTCGTTCAGGCTCAGGGCCGGGCCGTGCCCCTCTCCCTCGCCGTGCTCCTCGACCAGCGGGAAGGCGGAGATCATCGCGCCGTCCTCGGCCAGGTCCTCTTCCCGGATCTTCTTGTCCGTGCCCTCGACGACCATGTGCATGCCGTCTTCCCAGAGCGTGTGCTTGAGCTTGTCACCGGGCAGCGGCCCGGTGTCGCGCAGCAGCACGATGGGCGCCAGGCCCAGCGGCACCATGGAGAGCAGCAGGGTGCGCCGCAGCAGCGGCCGCTTGGTGAAGCCGCTCTCGTCCGCGCTCCGCATGAAGAAGTCGCCGAAGGACCCCTTCTCCTCGGGAGCCGAGGGAAGGTCGTCGTAGGGCGAGGAGACCTCGTAGTGCGGCATGATCCTGCGCGCCCACACGGTCATGCCCGCGCCGATGCCGAACAGGGCCAGGGCCAGAGTGCCGCCCAGCGCCATGTTCGAGTACTGGCCGATCTGCGGGTCGGCGATGGCCGGCTCGCCCTCGGCGTTGGGCGGGAAGGCGAAGTAGGCCACGAAGAAGCCGATGCCCGCGAGGAAGGCGATGAGGAACCACACCGCGGCCGTCTTCTCGGCGCGGCGCTGCTCCTCCTCGCTGTGCGTGTGCGTCTCCTCCGCGGGGTAGGCCCCCGGGTGCTCGGCGCCGGGGTCCTCGGAACCGGCCACGATCGCCTCGCCCTCCGCGGGGGAGGGCGTGCCGATGACGCGGTCGGCCGACCCGTCGGACGCGCCGTTGTCGTTGCTGTTGGTCTTGTCAGTCATGGGCTCGCTGCTTCGCGGTGATCCAGATCGCGCACGCGATGATCAGGGTCAGACCGACCGTCCATGCGACGAAGCCCTCGGCGACCTGCCCCACGCGGTTCAGGTCGAAGATCCCGCCGGCGTTCGGCTCGGCCTGGAGGGTCTTCACGTAGGAGATCAGTTCCTGCTTGTCCTCGGGCTCGATGGCGCCGTCGGTGAACACGGGCATCTGCCCCGGACCGGTCAGCATGGCCTCGTAGATCTGGCGCGGCGTGGCGTCGTGGATCTCCGGGGCCCAGTGGCCGCCGGTCAGGCCGCCGCCGGCCCCCGACCAGCTGTGGCAGTGCGCGCAGTTGGCCAGGTAGAGCTGCATCCCGGCCTGGGTGTCGGAGGCGCCCTCGACGTAGGCGTCGTAGGCCTCGTCGTACTCCTCCTTGGCCGCCTCGTAGGACTCCTCGTCCTCGAAGTCGGAGCGCTCCGGCTTGTCGCCCGGGGCCGCCTCGGGAACGGCCGGGCCGGCGCCCTGCCCGATCTCCTGCTCGTAGTAGGCGATCAGGTTGTCGATCTCCTCCCGGTCCCACGCCGGCTCCTTGCGGGGCATCTGCGCGTCCGGGTTGGAGGAGGGCATGCGGCCGGTGCTGACCTGGAAGTCCACGGCCGCGCCGCCGGCGCCGGTGATGTCCGGCGCGTTGTCACTGCCGCCGCCGTTGAGCCCGTGGCAGCTCGCGCAGCTGCGGACCCAGATGTCGCGCCCCTCCTCGATGTCGACGGTGGCGTCATCGGCAGGGTCGGCACCGGTCTGGGCGGCCATGACCTGGGCCTCGGCTCGGTCGGCACTGGGGGCCACCAGGGAGTAGCCCACGCCGAACACGGCCAACGCGAGTAGGACGACGACATACCCCGCTAGGGGATGCCGTCGCCGCGCGGTAATCCATTTCACGGTTTCCCCGTTTCGGGTTACTGGATGAAGTAGATGGTTGCGAACAGAGCGACCCAGACCACGTCGACGAAGTGCCAGTAGTAGGACACAACGATCGCGCTGGTGGCCTGCTGGTGGGTGAAGCGCTTCGCGGCGTACGTGCGTCCCAGCATGATCAGGAACGCGATCAGACCGCCGATCACGTGGAGCCCGTGGAACCCGGTGGTCAGGTAGAACATCGAGCCGTAGGCGCTGGACTGCAGGGTCAGGCCCTCGTGCACGATGAGCTCGTAGTACTCGTACGCCTGGCCCAGGACGAAGACCAGGCCCATGGCGAACGAGATGAAGAACCACTTGCGGAGCTTGCGGACGTCACCGCGTTCGGCCGCCCACACGCCGGCCTGGGCGGTGAAGCTGGAGGCCACCAGGATGACGGTGATGCCCAGCGCCCACGGCACGTTGAGGTGCGCGGCCGGCCACTCCCCGAGGTCGGGGTTGCCCACGGTCACGGATCGGATCGTGTAGTACATCGCGAACAGCGCAGCGAAGAACATGAGCTCGTTGGACAACCACACGATGGTGCCAACGCTCACCAGGTCAGGACGCTTGGCCGCACCATGTACTGGTGTCGGTGCTGTTTCTTGGTTCGCGGTTGCTGTCGCCACGCCTGCATTATTGCGGCATCTGGCGGAGGTTGGTGCACGACCCCCCGGAAGGGGCCGCTTCTCCTCTGATCTGCGGTGGCGCAGGCCGCACCGCGCCCCCGGGATCGTGATCCTCCCGTGATGGAGGAGGCCTCCGCGGGCCCCGGGGAAGCCCGCCAGGGCGCCCTGCGCCGTCCCGGAAGTCTCATAACGGTCTCGGCGGCGCCCGTACAGGCCGTCCGGGCGTGGCCTGCGTCGCACTCGGACTGGCATCCTGTCGTGGCGAAGGTCTCAGAGCGAACGTCGCGACGCGACAGGGCCGCGGCGGGGGCGATCCCCGGCCGCGCGAGATGTGAGGGACGGTTCAGTCATGGGTAACGCCGCCGACGCCCCCCGGATGCGGGTGCTCGTCTACAGCGACAAGGCTCAGGTCCGCGACCAGGTCCGCATGGCGATCGGGCGGCGCCCCGCCGCCGACGTGCCCAAGGTGGAGCTGGTGGAGTGCGCCACCGAGGCGGCCGTGCTCAAGCGGCTCGACGACGGGCTGGCCGACGTGTGCGTCTTCGACGGCGAGGCGGCGCCGGTCGGCGGCATGGGCCTGTGCCGCCAGGCCAAGGACGAGATCTACCGCTGCCCGCCGGTGCTGGTGCTCATCGGCCGCCGCGACGACGGCTGGCTGGCCGCCTGGTCGCGCGCGGACGCGGTGGTCAGCCACCCCGTCGACCCCGTCGCGCTGGCCGAGTCGCTGGCCGGGCTGATGCGGACCCGGATGGACGGGCTGGCGGCCCTGTAAGGCGCCCGGTAGTGTCGGACCGGGTCCCCGACGGCGGACCCGGTCCATGTGAGGTCCTCAGGAACACCGAACGGATCCCGACTCCGATGCAGCGATACCGCGCCGCCGCGCCGTGCACCGGCGGTCCCGCTCCGCGCCACTGCGAGCTCGCGCGATGGCCCCGATGGCGATGGCACACGCCCTCGGCCCGAGCCTGACCCGACCGCAGCGCCGCGCACCGCGGCGCGCCGACGCAGAGGAAGACGCATCGTGAACAGCCGTCCGGCCGACAGCCGTCCCCTGAACGGATCCGCCCCCGGCGCCGCCGACCCGACGTGGTCCGGGCTGATCAACGCCCTGCTCGCCGGGGAGGACCTGGCCAGCGGGCACACCGCCTGGGCGATGAACGAGATCATGTCCGGCTCGGCCACCGACGCCCAGATCGCCGGCTTCGCCATCGCGCTGCGCGCCAAGGGCGCCGGCGTGGACGAGGTCGTCGGCCTGGCCGAGGGGATGCTGGACAACGCCGTGCGCATCGACGTTCCCGGCCCCGCCGTGGACATCGTGGGCACCGGCGGCGACCAGGCGCACACCGTCAACGTGTCGACCATGGCGGCCGTCACCGCCGCGGCGGCCGGCGCCAAGGTGGTCAAGCACGGCAACCGGGCCGCCTCCTCCTCCTGCGGCACCGCCGACGTGCTGGAGCGGCTGGGCGTGGTGATCGACCTGCCGCCGCGCTACACCGCCCGGGTGGCCGAGCAGGCCGGGATCACCTTCTGCTTCGCCCCGCTGTTCCACCCCTCCTTCCGCTACACCGCCAAGCCCCGGCGGGAGCTGGCGGTGCCCACGGTCTTCAACTTCCTGGGGCCGCTGACCAACCCGGCCCAGCCGGGCGCGGCCGCGGTCGGGGTGTTCGACGCGGCCATGTGCCCGACGGTGGCCGGGGTCTTCGCCCGGCGCGGCACCTCGGCGCTGGTGTTCCGCGGCGACGACGGGCTGGACGAGCTGACCACCACGACCACCTCGCGGGTGTGGACGGTGCGCGGCGGGCGGGTGCGCGAGGACGTGCTCGACCCGCGGGACCTGGGCATCGGCCGGGCCGCCCCGGAGGACCTGCGCGGCGGCGACGTCGAGGTCAACGCCTCGGCCGTGCGCGCCCTGGTCGAGGGCGAGCGCGGGCCGGTGCGCGAGGCGGTGCTGCTCAACGCGGCGGCGGCGATCGCGGCCGCCGAGCAGCTGCCCGGGAGCCTGGAGGAGATGCTCGCCGCGGGGCTGGAGCGGGCGGCGGCCGCCGTCGACGACGGGCGGGCCAAGGACGTGCTCGACCGGTGGGTGGCCGTCAGCCAGGAGCAGGCCAAGCAGGACTGAGCCGGCGCCTTCGGTGCTGATCTCGGGGAACCCGGCCTCATCAGGGCGCTCTTAAGGCCGGGTTCCCCGAGATCAACGCGGGGCGGGCCGTCGGCGCGGGGCGGGCGGTCCTCAGATGCCCAGGGAGAACGCCGACTCCAGGTCGTGCTTGGAGTAGGCGTTGAAGGCGATGTGGGTGTCGGAGGAGCGCACCCCGGCGATCTTGTTCACCCGGCCGGGGATCACCTCGGCCAGCTCGTCGTGGCGGGGCACCCGCACCACCGCGATCAGGTCGATCCCGCCGGTCACCGAGTAGACCTCGCTGACCCCGTCGATCTCGGCGATCGCCTCGGCGACCTCCGGGATGCGGTCCACGTCGGCCTTGATCATGACGATCGCGGTGATCACGGTGGGATCCTCCTGGGTGCGAGGGTGTCAGTACACGTCGGAGAGCCGGGTCCCGGCGCGCCAGCGTATGCGGTGGACGAGCAGCGCCATGGCCGCCCCGGCGACGAACCCGTACACGTGCGCGGCGTAGGCCACGTTCGTCTGCCCGCCTCCGGGGTACAGCGAGACGCTGACGTACAGAACATACTGGAGCACGAAATAGGTGCCCACGAGCGCCCACCCGGGCAGCCGCACCGGCAGCACGAAGAACACCAGGGTGATCACCCGGCTGCGGAACTGCACCACCAGGTAGGCGCCGAGGACCCCGGAGATCGCGCCGGAGGCCCCCACCAAGGGGATCTGCGAGGCGGTGTCGGTCAGCGCGTAGGCCAGCGTGGCGACCGCGCCGGAGGCCAGGTACAGGCCGCTGTAGCGGACCCGGCCCAGCCGGTCCTCCACCACCGGGCCGAAGACGAACAGGTAGACCATGTTGCTCAGCAGGTGCAGCGCGTCCCCGTGCAGGAACATCGAGGTGAGCACGGTCAGCCAGGGGGCGGCACCGCCCGGCTCGCCCGGGCAGGGCGAGGGGGAGGAGACCTGCTCGCCGGTGAACAGCTCGACGGGGACCGCTCCCCAGCGGAAGACGTAGGCGTCCACGGCGCAGACGCGCTCGGCCAGGTCGCCGCCGTACCACAGCGCGACCATCGACATGGGGGAGGCGAGGTAGACCGCGACGTTGGCGGCGATGAGCAGGTAGGTCACGGCCGGGACCCGGCGGACCGGGTAGTCGTCGCTCAGCGGTATGCCTGCCATGGGCGCGCGGGTCCGTTCAACTGTGCTCGGCGGTCGTCTCCCGCGCCCAGTCTGTCAGGTCGCGGTGGCGTTCGGCGCCGCGGGCGGGGCATGTCCACGGCGCGTCGAGCTCGACCAGCCGCACCCCCGGGCCCTCCAGCCAGCGCAGCACGCACTCGGTCTCCTGGGGCGCGGCGGCCGGCGCCGGACCGGGGCCGGGCGGGACCGTCTCGGCCGTGGCGAGCAGCGCGGCGACGAAGCCGTGCGGGTCGGCGCCGGGCTCCATCACCGCGGCGGCCGCCAGCCGCCCGCGGCGCACCGCGTGCACCTCCCAGGAGCCGGGCGCCCCGGCCAGCGGGCGGGCGGCCACCAGCTCGCCGATGCCGGTCAGCGCCGACAGCCGCTGCGAGCGGGCGGCACCGCGCAGGAAGGCGGCCAGGCGGTCCCGGCGCACCGCCGCCTCCTCGTAGCGCAGGTCGGCCGAGAGGCCGGCGATGGCGCCGCGCAGCGCCTCCACCACCGTGTCCGGGTCGCCGGTCATGGCCTCGCGGGCGGCGTCGGCGTGCACCGCGTACTCCTCGGGCCCCTCGGCGCCGGTGCAGGGGGCGCCGCACCGGCCCATCTGCGCCAGCACGCAGGCCGGGCCGGCGTCGCCGCGCCCGATCCTGCGGGTGCACTGGCGCAGGGGGAAGGCGTCCAGCAGCGCCTCGCGGGCCAGCTCGGCCTCGCGCGCCGAGGTGAAGGGGCCCAGATACGGGGCGCCGTCGTCGCGGACCGTGCGCACCTTGGACAGCCGGGGGAAGGCCTCGGGGGTCAGCTTGATCCAGCTGGCCCGCTCGGGGTTGCGCGAGCGGCGGTTGTAGGGCGGTTTGCGCTCGGCGATCAGCCGCATCTCGCGCACCTCGGCCTCCAGGCCGGTGGCACACGGGATCGGGGTGACCCCCTCGACCAGGCCGATCATCTCGCGCACCCGGCCGCGGGTCTCGGCGGCGGTGAAGTAGGAGCGCACCCGTTTGCGCAGCGAGGTGCTCTTGCCCACGTACAGCGCCTCGCCGCGGGCGTCGGAGAACACGTACACCCCCGGCGCGTCGGGCAGGCCCTCGCCCAGGTGCCGTTTGGAGCGCTGGGCCCGGGTGGGGGCGGTGCGGAACGCGCACAGCTCCTCCACGCTGTCCACGCCCATGGGGCCCAGCCGCTCCAGCAGCCCGTGCAGCACCCCGGCGGCGGCCCGGGCGTCGTCCAGGGC
>NZ_ANAD01000233.1 GCF_000341245.1 Nocardiopsis halophila DSM 44494 | reverse complement strand
GGGGCCCCCAGCCGCTCCAGCAGCCCGTGCAGCACCCCGGCGGCGGCCCGGGCGTCGTCCAGGGCCCGGTGCGAGGGGCGGTCGGCGACCGCGAAGAACCGGGCCAGCGTGCCCAGCTTGTGGTCGCGCACCTCCTCGCGGGTGACCAGGCGTCGCGCCAGCGGCAGGGTGTCCACCACTCGCGGGCGGGGCCAGGGCCGGTCCTGCTCGGCGCAGGCGGCCTTGAGGAAGGACACGTCGAAGGGGGCGTTGTGGGCGACCAGCACCGCACCGCCCTCCAGGTTCGCGAACTCCAGGAAGGCGGGCAGCACCGCGCCGATCGGCGGGGCTGTGGCCACCATCGCCTGGGTGATCCCGGTGAGCAGGGTGATGTGTGCCGGAATCGGGGAACCGGGATTGACCAGGGAGGAGAACTCGCCCAGCACCTCGCCGCCGCGCAGCTTGACCGCGCCGATCTCGGTGATGGCCGAGCCGCCGGCCCGGCCGCCGGTGGTCTCCAGGTCGACCACCACGAAGGTGCCCTCGGCCAGCGGCGTGCCCAGGTCGTCCAGGGTCGCCTGGACGGCGGGCGCGGCGGAGGGGCGGGGCGGGTGCACGCCGACAGGGTAGCCGTGGTGGGCCCCGGACGTGGAAAGATGTCCCGGACCGCGGCGAGAGCAGGGAGGTAGGACAGGTGAGCAGCGAGGCCCCGGCCGAGGGCCGCCGCCGGCAGTGCGGCCGGCGCGGCGACCTGACCAGGTTCGGCGCGGCGCGCACCGTGCGCGGCCGCGACACCGTCCACGCCGTCCGGACCGTCCGCTCCGCGGTCGCCACGGCCGGCGCGGGGAGAGCGGTCGGCGCGGTCGCCCCGGCCGAGAGCGGTGCGGAGGGCTGATGGAGCCCGCCGACACACCCTCGGACCCGCCCGCCGACACGCCCGCCGACACGCCCGCCGAGGACGGCGGCGAGCGGGAGCACCGCCCGCTGCCCGAGGCGGTGCGCTCCCGTGTGGTCGAGTACGGCTCGGACGTGCTCGGCGGGCTGCGCGCCGCCGAGCTGCCGGCGGCGCTGCGCCGCGTGGCCAAGTTCGAGCCGCGCCGCCGCGCCCGCCTGGCCGGCCCGCAGATCGCCGCCCAGCTGGAGACCGACGCCGCCTTCCGGGGGCTGGTCGCCGCCCGGGTGGAGCAGGTCTGGCCCGAGCTGGCCGAAGGGCTGCGCCGCGGCGTGCTCCCGCCGGCCGCCGACCCGGTGGCGGTGGGGGCCGCGGCCTACCTGATCCGGCCGCAGGGGTGGCAGGACATCGTCGACCGGGTGGGCGGGGAGCTGGAGCGCCAGGAGAGCGCCCGGGAGGCCGACGAGGCCGCCGAGGCCCTGGCCGACCTGCGCGCCCGCCTGGACGAGGCGCGCGCCGAGCACCGTGAGGAGGTGCACCGGCTCCGCAAGGAGCTGCGCGAGCAGCGCAGCACCGTGGCCGACCTGCGCCGCAAGGTGCACGCCGAGCGCAAACGGGCCAAGGAGGCCGAGGAGCGCGCCGCACAGGCCGAGGAGGAGATCCGTGACCGCAGCCGGCTCACCTCCGCCCAGGTGGCGGCGGTGGAGGCGGAGAACCGCCGGCTCAAGGCGCGGCTGGAGGCCGCCGAGGGCCAGGTGGAGGCGGCGCGCCGGGCGGCGCGCGCCGGGCGCAGCGCCGACGACGCACGGCTGCGGGTGCTGCTGGACGTGCTGGTGGAGGCCGCGCACGGGCTCCGCCGCGAGCTGGCGCTGCCGAGCTCCATCGCCACCCCGGCCGACCTGGTCGCCGAGGGCCGTTCCGGGCCTGCGCGCCCGGTGCCCGAGGTGGGCGCGCCCACCGACGACCCGGCGCTGGTCGACCGGCTGCTGGAGCTGCCGCGCATGCACCTGCTGGTGGACGGCTACAACGTGACCAAGACCGGCTACCCGGAGCTCCCGCTGGCCGACCAGCGGGCCCGTCTGCTGACGGCGCTGGAGGGGCTGGCCAGCCGGACCAAGGCCGAGATCACCTGTGTGTTCGACGGCGCGGACGTGGAGGCCCCGGTCCAGCAGGGGCAGCGCCGGGTGCGGCTGCTCTTCAGCGACCCGGGGGAGACCGCCGACGAGCTCATCGTCCACCTGGTCCGCACCGAGCCCCCGGGCCGGCCGCTGGCGGTGGTCACGGCGGACAAGGAGATCATCGCCGCAGCCCGCCGCGAGGGCGCCCGCCCGGTCCCCTCCACCCTCCTCCTCCGCCGCCTGGACCCGGGGCGCTGAGGCTCCGCACGCCGCGTCCGGGCGGCCGGGGAGGGCGTGACCCTAGCGTTCTTTGAGGTCAGGTGCCCTGCGTGTGACGGATCTGTGACCGAGTCGAAGCCGGTGGGCAAAAGCCGTACTGGGCAGGGAGAACGGCCGCGGGGCCGCTGTCGGTCGCCGTTACTGTTTCGTTGTTGTGGTTGAGGCGGGTAAAGCGGTCCGCTAGTTTTTCCCAGGAGCTTCATGGTCTCGCGCGCCTCGGTGCAGGCGCCGCCCGCGGGGCGGTGCCCGCCGAGGGGCGCGGGGCTCCCCGTAACCCCATGGGTGCGAGCGGTCGTGCTGCCGTGTCGTCCGGCCCCCGAGTGTCGCCCGGAGACCGCGGTACCCGCCCCCCCGGTCCCGCACCGCGCGGGGCCGGGGCCCGGCCCTCGTCCCCGTCCCAGGCCCCTGAGGGGCCCGACCAGCAAGGAGCGTGGACCGCCATGGCGAACAACGGTGGTCGGCGCACGGCCCGCCGGGTAGCGACCGGTCTCGGGGTCGTGGCGGCCGGCAGTCTGATCGCGTCCGCAGGGACCGGTGTGGCCAGCGCCGATCCGGAGCAGAGCCGTGAGGACGTCCAGCAGAAGCTGGACGAGCTCAACGAAGAGGCCGGCAAGGTCGTCGACGAGTACAACGAGGCCAACGAGGACTACAAGGCGGCCAAGGCCAAGGCCGACGAACTCGACGAACAGGTCGGCGAGGAGAAGGAGCGCTACGAGGAGCTCAAGAAGGAGGCCTCGGAGATCGCCAGTGCCGTGTACCAGGGGGGAGACCTCGGCTCCAACTCCTATGCGCTGACCGTGGAGGACCCCGGTGACCTGATGGACCAGGCCGCCGACGTCGGCAAGCTCTCCGAGAACCAGAAGGCCAAGCTCGACGAGTTCAGCGACTCCAACGAGCGCCTGTTCAAGCTCAAGGACGAGGCCGACTCGGCCCTGGAGGAGGCCAAGGACGAGAAGGACGAGGCCGAGGAGAAGAAGGAGGAGGTCGAGAAGAAGATCTCCGAGCAGGAGGACCTCCTCGCCGAGTTCCCCGAGGCCGACGCCGCCCCCGAGGGCGACGGGTCCACGGCGGCCAACAACGGCTCGGGCAACGCCCGCGCCGCGCTCGACTTCGCGCTCGCCCAGGTCGGCAAGCCCTACGTCTACGGCGCCGCCGGGCCCGACGGCTTCGACTGCTCCGGCCTGGTCATGCGCTCCTGGGGGGCGGCCGGCGTGAGCCTGCCGCGCACCACCTACGGCCAGGCCGAGGCGGGCTCCCGGGTCGGCCGGGACGCGCTGCAGCCGGGCGACATCCTGATGTTCAGCGGCCTGGGCCACGACGGCCTCTACCTGGGCAACGGCCAGATGGTGCACGCGCCGCGCACCGGCAAGAACGTCGAGGTCGTGCCGCTCGCCGGGTACTGGGACGGCCAGTTCATGTACGGCGTCCGGGTCTAGCCGGACCC
>NZ_ANAD01000232.1 GCF_000341245.1 Nocardiopsis halophila DSM 44494 | reverse complement strand
CCCCCCCGCCGCCGCAGGCCTGCGGCGGCGGGCGGCGTACCGTATCGGGCGATTCCGGCCACCCCGGAATTCCCGCTCGAAGGTAACGAATCGGTTGAGAAGGTGGCGGGGATGCACTACTGTTCCCGCCGAACCGGGTCGTTCCTCTCGCCGCCACCCGGGCGGCGACGATCCGGACCCGCCGAACTCCGCCGCGGGAGGCCTGTCGGCCCCGCGGGAGCGGAGACCGGAGCACCGCGCACGGCGACGACCTCCCGAAGCGGCCCCCCGCCGCATCCGCCGTCCGCGGACACCTGCCCCCGAACCGGGCCGCGCAGCGTCGCATGAGCCGTGCGTGCCCCTCCGGTAGGCGGACCACGGGAGAAAGGTGGGCCACCACCGTGCACGATCCACGCGAGCGCGGTCCCTACCGCCGCCGCATGGCGGCCGCGGGCTTCGTCGCCGCGGGCGCCCTTTTCGCCTCGACCGTCCTCCCCGGGATCGCGTCGGCCGATCCCACCGCCGACGAGGTGCGCGAGCGGATCGAGAAGCTGGAGGAGGAGCACGCCGAGCAGGCCGCCGCCTACAACGAGGCCAAGCAGGACCACGACGCCGCCCAGGAGAAGCTGGACGACATCGAGGCCGACCGGAAGGACGCGGCGGACAAGCTCGACGGGATGCAGTCCGGTGTCCGCGAGCTCGCCACGGCGGCCTACAGCGGCGACGACTACACCTCGGTGCCCTACCTGACGACGTCCAGCGGACCGGAGGATGCGCTCCGGCAGGCTTCCGACCTGGGTTACCTCTCGCAGAGCCAGCAGGACCGCCTGGACAACTACGTCCAGGAGAAGCGCAAGCTGGACGAGCTGGAGGCCTCGGCGGAGGAGACCGAGAAGGAGGCCGAGGAGCGTCTCGACGACGCCGAGAAGGCCAAGGAGAAGGCCGAGGAGAAGCTCGACGAGCAGCAGTCGCTGCTGGACGACCTGACCGCCGAGGAGCGCGCCGAGGCCACCGAGGGTGTGGACGGCGGGGCCCAGGAGTCCTCCTCCTCGGGCGGGTCCGGCGGAGGGGCGACGCCGCCGCAGGTCAACGGCAACGCCCAGGCGGCGGTCAACTTCATCTACGCCCAGATCGGCGACTCCTACAGGATGGGCGCCAACGGCCCGGACGTGTGGGACTGCTCCAGCCTGGTGCAGGCCTCATGGCGTGAGGCGGGGGTGAGCATCCCCCGAACCACCTACCAGCAGGTCAACGTGGGCACGAAGGTCTCGTGGGACCAGTTGCAGCCCGGCGACCTCATCTTCTTCTACGACGGGCCCAGCCACGTCGGCATGTACGTGGGCGGGAACAAGATGGTGCACGCCTCCACCTCGTCGAAGCCGGTGCTCGAGGTGCAGCTGAACAGCTACTACCAGAGCAAGTTCCACTCGGCCGTGCGGGTCGGCTAGCGCCCCGCGACCGGACGCGCACCGGACGCGCACCGGACGCGCAGCGCGGACGAAGGGGCCGCGGCACCCGAAAGGGAGCCGCGGCCCCTTCTGTGCGCCGGGGAGCCGAGGGCGGTGTTCGCGTGGGCATTTCCTGCGCAGTGGAGCCCTGCTTCCGTGAGGGGAGAGAGCCGGTGCGGGGCGGCGTCCGCTGGAACGGTGGAACTTTCGGCCGCGTTCTTCTGAGCGGTGCGACCGCTGCGGCGTGATCGGCGACCCCACCCCCCCGGGGCGCGCCCCCTCCTTGTCGTTGATCTCGGGAAAGCCGGGGTAATACTCGCCGGTATTACCCCGGCTTTCCCGAGATCAACGGGGGTGTCGATGCGGGCGGCAGGCAGTGCTCCCCGGGGGCGGCCTTGGGCCGTCCACCGACGGGCGGGGCGCCGGTCAGGGCTGCGAAGGCGGCTCGGGTTCGGCTCGGAGTCGTGGCGATGGTGCTGAACCGGTCGGACGGGGACGACACCATCCCAGTGGGCGTGATGTCGTGCAGGATGGCGCTGTGGGCGGCCGTGTGGGCGCCGCTCAGATGTTGTGCGGCGCACTCCCGGACCGATGAGTCCGGGGGCTTTGTGAGGGAGCGCTGTGCCCAGGGGCGGGCGCAGTCGATCGCCCCATGCCTGCCCGACATGGCCGAGAGGCGTGATCGCTTCAGTCTACGAGAGCCTCCGGCGCTCCGAACGGTGTCCGGGCCAGGGCGTATGTGTCGACCAGGGGGCCGGTCCGACCGGGCCGACCAGTTCGTCCTGGAAAGCGTTGAGATGCGCGCTGGGGGCCTCAGGGGGCGATCGGGGGCCCGGGGGCCTGTGCGGCTTCGGTCGGCGCGACAGGGGCGTCTGAGCGATGACGGGAAGCGGGGGCTTCTGAAAGAGGCAGGCCTGCCGGGGCCACCGGTATCGGCTCGCCCCGTGCCGCTGCCCCTCTCAGGGGCGGTGCACATCGTGCAGGGGGTGTTCCCACCGGTCCCGATCGGTGATCCGTACAGCCCCCGTGCCGGGCGAGCGAGGTCTGGCGAGAGGCGATCGCAGCCGCGGACGGACATACCGCGTCAGCGGCGCCTCCCCTCCGTCCTGTAGCCCGGTACAGGCATGCGCAGGGCCGGGCGCGTGGCGCCCGGCCCTGTCGGCGGTCTTCCGGCGGTGCGGCCGGAGGGGAGCTCAGCTGTCGGAGTAGAGCGCCTCGATCTCCTCGGAGAACTGCTGGTTGATCACGTGGCGCTTGATCTTCAGCGAGGCCGTCATCTGTCCGCCCTCCTCGGAGAAGTCCAGCGGCAGGATCGTGAACTTGCGGACCGACTCGGCCCGGGAGACGGCCTTGTTGGCGTCGTCCACCGCGTTCTGCACCTCGGCGACCAGGTCCGGGTCGTCGACCAGGTCCGGGATGTCGCCGCTCTTGCCGTTCTGCTCCTTCCAGAAAGCAAAAGCGTCCGGATCGATGGTGATCAGCGCCGAGACGAACTTGCGGTTGTCGCCGACCACCATGCACTGGCTGATGATGGCGTGGCCGCGGATGCGGTCCTCGATCACCGCCGGGGCGACGTTCTTGCCGCCGGCGGTGACGATGATCTCCTTCTTGCGGCCGGTGATGCTCACGTAGCCGTCGTCGTCGAGGGTGCCCAGGTCACCGGTGCGGTACCAGCCGTCCTCGTCGAAGGCGTCCTTGGTGGCGGCGTCGTTGTTCCAGTAGCCGCGCATGACGTGGTCGCCCTTGCAGAGCACCTCGCCGTCCTCGCCGATGCGGATGGACACCCCGGGGAAGGGCGCGCCGACGGTGCCGATCTTGTTCAGCTGCGGGGTGTTGACCGCGGTCGGGGCCGAGGTCTCGGTGAGGCCGTACCCCTCGATGATGGTCAGGCCCACGCCGCGGAAGAAGTGGCCCAGCCGCTCGCCCAGCGCCGACCCTCCGGACACGGCGTAGCGGGCCTGCCCGCCGACCGCCGCCAGGATCTTGCCGTAGACCAGCTTGGAGAACAGCGCGTGCTTCAGGCGCAGCCCCATCGGCACGTGCCCGGTGCTCAGCGCGCGGCTGTAGGCGATGGCGGTCTCGGCGGCGGCGTGGAAGATCTTGCCCCGCCCCTCGGCGGTGGCCTTCTGCTCGGCCTTGTTGAAGACCTTCTCGAACACCCGGGGCACGGCCAGCAGGAACGTGGGCTTGTACACCCCGAGCGCGTCGATCAGCTCGGGCCCGGTGGAGGGGAAGTGGCCCAGGGCCGTCTTGGACTCGATGCAGCCGATCTGGATGATGCGGGCGAAGGAGTGCGCCAGCGGCAGGAAGAGCAGCGTCGAGCGGCCCTCCAGCGTGAAGACCTCCTCCAGCGGGCCCTGGATGACGTTGAGGATGGTGAAGAGCAGGTTGCGGTGGGTCAGCTCGCAGCCCTTGGGGCGGCCGGTGGTGCCCGAGGTGTAGATGAGCGTGGCGAGCTCGTCCACGCCGCCGGCGGTGCGGCGCTCCTCGATCACCGCGTCCTCGATCTCCGAGCCGGTGGCGGTGAACCGCTCCATGCCGCCGTCCTCGATCTCCCACACGTGGGACAGCTCGGGCAGCTCGGCGCGCACGGCCTCGACGCGGGCGGCGTGCTCGGCGGTCTCCACGAAGACGGCCCTGCTGCCCGAGTCGCCGAGGATCCACTGGACCTGCTCCTCGGAGGAGGACTCGTAGATGGGCACGCTGACCGCGCCCACGGACCACACGGCGTAGTCGATGGCGGTCCACTCGTAGCGGGTCCGGGCCATCAGGCCGACCCGGTCGCCGTGCTCGATCCCGGCGGCGACCAGCGCCTTGGCGATGGCCACGACGTCGTCGCGGAAGGCCTTGCAGGTGACGTCGCGCCACTGGCCCGACTCCTGGCGCCGGAGCGCGACGGCGGTGGGCTCCTGCTCGGCGCGCGCGAAGACGGTGTCGGGCAGGCGCGCATCAGAGGAGATCTCTGCCTTGACGGGTCGGCTGAATTCGCGCACGTTCGGCTCCTGGACAGACGGGGTCGACGAGGGGACGTGACGACGGTAACAAGTTCGGCTACTCGTCGGTAGAACCTGTTCCAGGTTCGGTATCGGATGGTGACCGAACAGGGCCGTTCTCCGATCCCTCGGCCGCATTATGCCCCGGCAGGGGGCGGGCGTCCCTGAATCCGCTCGGGGTTTCCCCGGGTTCGGGGCCGCCGGGGGCCCGCCCCGGGGCGCGTGCGGCTACCGTGGTCGTCGAGTCCGGCTATCACGAGCAGGGGTGGGCGAGCATGGCAGGGTCCG
Organism: Nocardiopsis halophila DSM 44494; assembly: GCF_000341245.1. GTDB lineage: Bacteria > Actinomycetota > Actinomycetes > Streptosporangiales > Streptosporangiaceae > Nocardiopsis_A > Nocardiopsis_A halophila. The sequence continues at coordinate 6,001 of NZ_ANAD01000232.1, read as the reverse complement.
ACGGCACAGCAGGCGCGAACGGCGGCGGGAACGGCCGCGGGAACGCCGGGGCGAACGGTCGGCAGGAGGACCGGGCGGAGCGGCAGGGCGCCGGCGGCGAGGCCGGCCGCGAGGGCGGCGCCTCTGCCGAGCTGATCGACGACGCGATCCGGCTGGTCGACACGCTCCAGCGCAAGCTCATCATCGCCGGGGTGCGCAAGGGCGTGTCCACGGTGGCCTCCCCGCCGCCGCGCACCGGTGACGTGTGGGAGCAGGCGGTCCGCGAGGAGCAGGCCCCGCAGGAGGCGCCGCTGGACCGGCTGGCGGGCGTCGTGCGCACGGCGGCCCCCGAGGTCGCAGGCCACATCGGGCGGGCCGGGGTGACCCTGTTCGGCGCGCTGCAGGAGAGCTGGCGGATCGCCGGCGAGGAGTTCGCGCGCCAGCGCCGCGAGCGCGAGGAGCGGGAAGGGCGCGAGGCTGCCGAGCGCCGCGCCCGCGACGACCGCGCCCCCGAGGCGCCTCCGGAGATCACCGGGGGCCGGGACTGAGAGCCCCCGGAATCCGGGCGGCCGCCGGGGGCGCGCCGGCCGCCGCATAGGGCGGACCGCTCTCCGCCGGCTCCGAGGGGTGCGGGGCGGGGGAGCCGGGTCCGTGCCCGCGGATCGGCCTTCGGCCTTCCCCGGCATGTGCGCCCCCGATCCGGGTTCGCGACCGCCCCCGGTGGCAATCCAGGGGGCGGAGGCGGCGAGTGGTCCAAACCTTTGGTTTACTCCATTCGGTCCGTCCGTCCCGGTACACGTGAGGAGCACCCCCAATGGCGTTGACCATCGGCGTCGACATCGGCGGAACGAAGATCGCCGCAGGCGTCGTCGACCCCGAGGGGCGCATCCTGCGCCATGCGAAGGCCCCCACGCCCCGCGGGGACGGGGAGCTGCTGGCCGAGGCCGTCGCCGGGCTGGTGCGGGAGCTGCGCGAGAGCGACCGGGAGCCGCCGACGGCGGTCGGCATCGGCACGGCGGGGTTCGTCGACGAGGCGCGGTCGCGGATCGTTCTGGCGGGCAACCTGGGGCTGTCCGACGACCCGGTCCGCGAGCGCATCGCCCGACGCACCGACCTGCCCGTGGTCGTGGAGAACGACGCCAACGCCGCCGCGTGGGCCGAGGTCCGCTTCGGCGCGGGCCGGGGCTGCCGCGACGCCGTGGTCGTCACGCTGGGCACCGGGGTCGGCGGCGCGCTGATCGTCGACGGCGAGCTGCGCCGCGGGCGCTTCGGGGCGGCCGGGGAGATCGGCCACTACCGGATGGTGCCCTTCGGCCGCAGGTGCGCGTGCGGCAACCAGGGGTGCTGGGAGCAGTACGCCAGCGGCAGCGCGCTGGTCGCCGAGGCGCGTGCCCTCGCCGCGGCGGAGCCGGTGAGCGCGGCCCGCCTGCTGGAGGCGGCCGGGGGCGACCCCGAGGGGATCGAGGGCCCGGAGGTCACCCGCGCGGCCCGCGAGGGGGACCCGGCGGCGCTGCGGTGCTTCGCCGCCGTGGGCGAGTGGGTCGGCCAGGGGCTGGCGGACCTGGCGGCGATCCTGGACCCCGAGTGCTTCGTGGTCGGCGGGGGAGTGTCCGCGGCGGGCGAGATCCTGCTGAAGCCCGCGAGGGAGGCCTACGCCCGCGCGGTCACCGGAAAGGCCACCCGCAGGCTCGCCGACGTCCGCCCGGCCGAACTCGGAGGCGAGGCCGGCATCATCGGAGCGGCGGACCTGGCCCTGCGCTAGCTGTACTGACCACGGAGGTCGGTTCCAGGCCTTCGGAGTTCGACGACGAAGAAGGGTCTCCGACACAGGTGTGGATCGCCTAGATCGACACCTGAAGCACGTCAGGAGGCCCTTCGTGGCCCACCCTGCCCACGCCGACGCCGAACCGGCCCCCAACGGCCGCCCGGCCCTGGCCCGCTGCATCGTCGAGCACGGACGGCCCCTGTACCGGGCCGCCGAACGCTTCCAGGGCAGCCACACCACCGCCCGCCGACGGGCCCACCGCTTCCACACCGCGATCGACGACGGTCCTCCCGCCTCCCGCGTCACCGACCTGTCCGGCCAGAATAGCTAGAGGGGTTCGGCGGCCCGACCCCGGCTCGCGGCCACGCCCCTGTCGCACCGCTGGGCGGCCGGTCGCGCGATCCCTGAGGCGCGCGGGCGGGTGGAGGAGTACACGTCGGCCGGGGAACGCGGGCGGCATGGCGCTCTGGTGCCCTTCGAATGGTCGGGGGCGGCCCCGTGTGCGGTCGGCGCCTCCCGGCAGAAGCCTGACCGGTCCGCCTACCGGGCCGTCTCCTCCGGGACCGGGATGTGCATCTCGATCTCGGTGCCTTCGCCCGGGGCGGTGACGACCTCCGTCGTGCCCCCCAGGTCGCGGATGCGGCCGCGGATGGACTGGGACATCCCGAGCCGGCCCTCGGCCCGGGCCTCCTCCGGGCGTTCGGGAGGCATCCCCGGCCCGTCGTCGCGGACGGTCACCGTGACCTGCCCGCCCTCGTCCTCCAGCAGCAGCCACACCCGGGTGCCGTCCGGGCAGTGGCGGTCGACGTTGGCCAGTGCCGCCTCCACCGCGGCACGGATCTCGGCCACCGCCGGCGCGGGCATGCGCACCGGGTCGGCCGGGCCCGCGAACGTCACGCGGGACGACGCCAGCTCGGCCAGCGCCGCGTGCAGGTCGGCCGAGGGAACGACGGCGTCGGTCGGGGCCGGGCCGGGGGAGGAGCGGCCCCAGGAGGACACGAGGCCGCGGAGTGAGGGCACCAGGCCGCGGAGCGACGTCCGGACGCCCGCGGAACCCGTGCTCCCGGCAGCCCCCGGGCCGTCCGCACCGGCTGTGGCTCCCGCGGCCTCCGCACTGTCCGCACTGTCTGTACCGTCCGTACCGTTCTCGGGCCGCTCGACGGCCGGGCCGCCGCCGACCAGGGTGCGCAGGCGCACCTCCTGCTCCCCGGCCAGGCGCCCCAGCTCGCCCGCCTCGCCCCCCAGCTCCTCGCCGCGGCGCCGCACCATCGCCAGCACCTGCAGCACCGAGTCGTGGATCGACCGCGCCAGGCGCTCCCGCTCGGCGGTGCGCGCCTCGATCTCCACCGCCTCGGCCAGGCGCCGCTCCGCCCGCAGCGCATAGTGCGCCAGGTAGCCCATCGAATACCCGGCCAGGAGGAGCAGCACCACGCCCCGCGGCACCGCCGCGCTGATCTCCAGGCCCAGCCACACCCGGACCGCGATGTCCACCACCCCGTGCCCCAGCGCCACGCACAGCGCCCACCGGCGCCCGCCCACCACCGCCGCGGCCAGGGCCGCACCGGCGAACCACGTCGAGGTCAGCGGCGGGGCGTGGCGCAGGTAGACGGGCTCGACCACCAGCGCGGTCGCGGCCAGGCAGGCGAAGGCCACCGCCACGTCCGCGGCCGCCAGCAGCCGCTCGTCCACGGTGCCGCGGCCGGGACCGTAGGCCCACACGGTGAACAGCGTCCAGGCCGCCATCACCGCCAGCACGGCGACCGCCCCCACCGGGTGCGCCAGCAGCCGGAAGGTGTCGGCGACCATGTAGGCGGCGTAGACGAGGGAGGCCGCGCGGAACACCGCGATCGCCCGCCACAGGGGGACCTCGAACCCCGTGGCCCCGTCGCGGTCCGACCGCCGGTCCGGGGGCGGCGGGGCGCCCCCCACGCGGGTGCGGGGTTCCTGGTTCATCGGGCCACGCCTTTCGGGAAGACTCCGGGGACGGTCTTACCAGCCCTGCGCGGCCGCTTCACCCCGCCGGTCGGCCGACCGGGGGAGTGGACGACGCGCACCATGCCGGTCGGCGTCCTTCCCCGAGGGCCGAACCGGGAGCCTTGCGTCCGGTGGCGACGTCGACCGGTGCGCGTCCCGGGCAGAGGCGCGGGCCCCGGTTCGCGCACACCGCACGCATCGCGAACACCACACGCGTCTCGGCGCTTTCCCCTCGACCCCCGCACCAGGGCGGCAGGCCGGCGGACACACAGCGGATGCACACGTGCAAGGCCAATGGGGAACGGGTGTACGTCCCTGACCGAAGGAAGCCGGGGCGGCACCGCCGGAGACCTCACGGGGGAACGGTGTCGGGCGGCGTCAGACGATGGCGCCGTCGTCGGGGCCGTTGTCGCCGGAGGCGCGGTCGCCCATGCGGACCACCAGCACCACGAACCCGGCGATGAAAGCGGCCACCGCGCAGAACGCCAGCCACCCCGGCCGCACGCCCATCAGCATCGACACCAGCAGCACCGCCGGGCCGCCGAACAGCCCGCCCCAGGCCAGCCGCCCCACCAGGTCGCCACTGGGCAGCGGCGGCGGGGGCGGGGGCACGAAGTGGTCCTCCGCGTCGACGGCGTCCCGGTCGCCGCGCCCCTGGGCGGTGTCCTCGTCGTCCTCGTCGGCGCCGTCGCCGGGGGCGGTCCGGCCCCTGTGGCCCCCGCCCTCGTCGTCCTCGGTCTCCGCGGAGCGCGTCCGCCCGCGCGTGCGCCCGGAGGAGGGGGAGACGTTCTCGGCGTCCGGCCAGGACGGGGGCTCGTCGCCCTCGCCCGTCCCGGGCTCGTAGAAGCGCGCCACCAGGTCGGCCCACACCTCGTCGTCGTCCCGGGGCGGCGCGGCGCCGTCCGGCCCGGTTGCACCGTCGACGACGTCTGCCCCGTCGACACCGTCCGCGGCGTCCATGGGACGCAGAGGGGCCGCGACGCCGCCGGGCTCTTCGGCGGTCTCATCCCGGCCCAGGTCGGGAAGCTCGGTGCGGAGCACGCGCTCGGCGGAGTCGCGCTCGCGCTCGTCGACGTAGAGGTGGTCGGTGGCGGCCGCGCCGGGGGCGGACCCGGGGGCGGGGTCGGCCGCGTCGGCGTCCAGGCGGATCGCATAGGCGGCGATCCCCTCCCGCCCCAGGGCCTCCAGCATCCGGTCGGCAGAGGCCGGGGGAAGGAGGATGAGCGGCACATAGGCGTCCGCGAGCAGACCGTTGCCGCGGCGATGCGTCATCGCTGTCGTCCTTCCCCGCTTCTGCTGTGCTCGCGCACGAAGCCGAGGCTGCCCTCGAAGATCGCGGCGGCATCATTGTCCAGGGTGGCGACATGGTAGCTGTCGCCCAGCGAACGGACGGCCACCGTGGTGTTGACCGCCTTACTCGTGAGGATACGCAGACTCTGCGGCCCGATGACATGATCTTCCGGACTTCGGTAGGCCAGAACCGGCGCCCGCAGCGCGGGCATGCCCTTGCGGACCGCGCGCCACAGTTTCGGGAGTGTCGCGGCCGCAGCGGTGGGCACCCGGTCGTACCCCACCTCGTGGGCGCCGGGCCGCTTGATGTCGTCGGCCAGGCCGGCCGTGGACGGCAGCAGGCGCTTGAGCAGCGGGGCGGCGAGCAGCAGCGGGTTCTCCAACGCCAAGGACGGGTTCACCACCACCGCACCGGTGACCTTGTCCGGGTGCTCCTGGGCCAACCGCAGGGCGAGGCAGCCGCCCATCGACATGCCCATGACGAACACCTCGTCGCAGCGCCGGTTCAGCTCCAGCAGCGCGCGCTCGACCTCGGCGAACCATTCGTCCGAGGTGGTGAGGTTCATCTCCTGCCAGGTCGTCCCGTGGCCGGGCAGCAGTGGCAGCTCCACCGCGAGCCCGGCCCCGGCCAAGTGGTCGGCCCAGGGGCGCATCGACTGGGGGGAACCGGTGAACCCGTGGCACAGGACCGCCCCGACGGGGCCTCCGGGGGCGCTGAAGGGTTCGGCGCCGGGCAGCAGCGGCATGGGACGCTCCTCGCGAGGGCGGTCGGCACGACGGGCGCGGGATTACGAAGTTAACCCGCGCGCGGGGCCGTCCGGTACCCCGGCCCCCGGGCGCCGCCGGAGCCTGCATTGGTAGTCGGTCCCGACCAATGCGAAGATGGCCACGATTGTTCGTGGAAGCGGGAAGGCGATCGTGGCACGCGTGTCCGGACCCCACCCGCCGGTGCGGGGGTGAATCTCGGTGTTCTACTGGGTTGTGAAGGCGTTT
>NZ_ANAD01000231.1 GCF_000341245.1 Nocardiopsis halophila DSM 44494 | reverse complement strand
GTGTCCGGCCCCCCCCCGCCGGTGCGGGGGTGAATCTCGGTGTTCTACTGGGTTGTGAAGGCGTTTCTGGGCCCGGTGCTGGCGGTGCTGTGGCAACCGCGCGCCGAGGGCGTCGAGAACGTTCCGCGCACCGGTCCGGCGATCATGGTGAGCAACCACCTGTCGTTCTCGGACCACTTCTTCGGTCCGCTGCCGCTGCCGCGCAAGATCACCTTCCTCGCGAAGGCCGAGTACTTCACCGGCACCGGCCCCAAGGGGCTGATCAGCCGCCTGTTCTTCACCGGTGTGGGGCAGATCCCCATCGACCGCTCCGGCGGCAAGGCGAGCGAGGGCGCGCTGCGCACCGGGCTGAGGGTGCTCAAGCAGGGCAAGCTGCTGGGCATCTACCCCGAGGGCACGCGCTCGCCCGACGGGCGCCTGTACCGCGGGCGCACCGGTGTGGCGCGCCTGGCCCTGGAGTCGCGCGCCCCGGTGGTGCCGATGGCGATGATCAACGTCGACAAGATCATGCCGCCCGGGCGCACCGTCCCCAAGCTGGGCATCCGCCCCAAGGTGGTCTTCGGTAAGCCGCTGGACTTCTCCCGCTACTACGGCATGGAGAAGGACCCCCGCGTGCTCCGCGCGGTGACCGACGAGATCATGTACGCCCTCCTGGCGCTCTCCGGCCAGGAGTACGTGGACCGCTACGCCCAGTCGGTCAAGCGCGAGCTGGAGCAGGCGGCCAAGGAGGAGAAGAAGGAGCAGCACGCCGACGCCAAGGAGCGCAAGCGCTCTGAGCGCGCCAAGCGCAAGGCGGAGAAGAAGGCCCGCAAGGAGGAGAAGAAGGCCGCCCGCCAGGCGGAAAAGGCCGACCAGCCCGAAGAGGCCACGGAAACGGGCTGACCCGCCCCAGGTCCCGGGACCGGCCTCCGGTCTCCGAGGCGTCTCGCGTGCAGTGCCTCGGCCGACCGCCTTCTTCGACGTGCCGAGGCGCACAGTGGGCCGCCCCAGGCCTCTCAGGCGCTCGGTCTTCCGCCCGGTCTGGCCCGTGGAGCCGCTCCCATTCGGCGCACACGGGGCTCCGGGGCCCAGGCCGACCGCCACGGCGGGGTCCGGTGGCGGAACCGCGGCCGTGCCTGCGGGCGCCCCGTACTCCCGGTACTCCCACGGACGCGTCGCGGCCAAGGGCGCTGAGAGCGGCACCGGCACGGCGGCCTCCTGGCCTCCCCTCACCCCCGGAGGACGCATGAGCGAGCGGATCGCCCGTTCCATCAGCGAGGTCCTGGCTCCCGGGTACCTCGCGGCCGGGATCGTGGCCGTGGTGGCCGCGGAGTCGGCCCCCGGTCTTCGCTCCGCGGTCGTATGGGGCCTCCAAGCGGTCCTGTTCGGCGCCGCCGTCCCGCTCGCCGTCGTCGTGGCCGGTGTCCGCGCGGGCTGGTGGGAGGACCGGCACGTGCGCGACCGGGCCCGTCGCCGTTGGCCCCTGCTGGTCTGCCTGCTCTCGGTGTCGGTCGGCACCGCCACCGGCCTGTGGTGGGGCGCTCCCCGCGATCTGGTGGCGCTGGGAGCGTCCATGGCCGCCGTGATCGCCGTCCTGTGGTGCGCCACCGACCTCGGAGGCGCGAAGCCGTCCGTGCACACGCTGGTGGCGTGTACGGCGGCCGGAACGGCGACCGTGTACTTCGGAGCGCTCGGGGCCCTGGTGGCCTGGCCGCCGGCCGCAGCGGTCGCCTGGTCGAGGGTGCGCCTTCAGCACCACACGCCTCCCCAGGTCGTGGGAGGGGCCGTTCTCGCCGGCGCGGCGCTGGAGCTGTTCCTCGTCCTGCGGTGACCGGCCGCGGCGGTCCGGCCCCGGCGGAACGCGGCGTGTGGGGTCAGGGGGCCCGGCGGGGCCCCAGGGTGAGGTCGGCGATGACCGGGCGGTGGTCGCTGGCGGCGTGGACGTCGGCCCGGGTGAGGTCCTCCACGGGCACCCCCGAGCCGAGGACGGCGAGGCCCGGGCCGGTGAAGACGGCGTCGATGCGGCGCCGGGGGCGGCGCGAGGTGAAGGTGGCGCCCTCGCCGGCCGGGGCCGCTGCGCCGGCGTCGCACAGGTCGGCCGTGAGGATCCGCCAGGTCCTGCCGCCCGGTGTCCCGTTGACGTCCCCGGCCAGGACGCGCGGCGCGTCCCCGGCGAACCGGCGCAGGTGCTCCAGGGCCTCCCGGGCGTGGGCGGCGCGTGCGCTCTCCTCCAGGTCCAGGTGGGTGGAGGCGACGGCGACCCGGCGGCCGCCGATGTCCAGCAGGGCGGCGGAGACGGCGCGGCGGTGCAGACCGCGGCGCGGGGACAGAAGCGTGTGCCGGGTGTCCAGGACGGTGATGCCGGGCCGCACGAGCACGGCGAGTCCGCAGGAGCGCCGGTCCACGGCGGACACCAGGCCGGTCGCGCGCCGCAGCGCCCGTCGGCGCAGGCACCAGAAGAGCAGCCGCGGGGCCTCCTGGAGGCAGACCACGTCGGGGCGGCAGTCGCCGATCACCCGGTACAGGGCCGGCCGCGAGTCCCGCATGGCGCGGATGTTGTAGGTGAGCAGCCGGAACCGGGTTCCGGCCGGAGTCGCTTCCACGATCGTGGTCTACCCGGAACCGCCGCACCTGCGCTGACGGCGGGAGGAGTTCTCCCTTACCCGGCGCCGGATCGCCGCCGAGCGACCGGGGGCGTGGCGATGTCGTCGGTGTGCAAGGGGCCCTGGGGCGGGAACGGGGTCCGGGGCGCTGCCCCAGTAGGCCGGACTCAGGGGAGCAGAGGGAATCCGGGTGTTCGGGAGCCGGGGACGGGGGCCTCAGATCAGCGGGGGACCGTCGCCCGGGTCCTCCTGGTAGGAGTAGCGCTGTTCGGACCATGGGTCGGCGAGGTTGTGGTACCCCCGCTCCTCCCAGAAGCCGCGGCGGTCGGTGGTCAGGTACTCGACCGCCCGCAGCCACTTCACGCTCTTCCACCCGTACAGGTGCGGCACCACCATCCGCAGCGGGAACCCGTGCTCCGGGGAGAGCTCCTCGCCCTCGCGGTGCGTGGCCAGCAGCACCCCGTCCCGCAGGAAGTCGTCCATGCGCACGTTCGCGCTGTAGCCGTACTCGGCCCACAGCATCACGTGCGTGGCCTCCGGGGCCGGCGGGGCGAGCTCGACCAGCGCCGCCGAGGAGACGCCGCTCCAGCGCACCTCCGGCAGGGTGAACCTGGTCACACAGTGGAAGTCGGCCGTCCACTCGGTGTGCGGCAGCCCGGAGAACTCCTCCCAGGTCCACCGGTGCCCGGCGGGGTCCTCGGTGGCGCCGTAGACGCGGAAGTCCCACCGGTGCGGGCGGAAGCGGGGCACCGGACCGTAGTGGACCGCGGAGTGGTCGCGCGGTATGTACTGCCCCGGCGGCAGTCGATCCTGGGCCAATCGAACCCCCTCATGCGGTGCCGCTGCGGCCTTCCCGCCATCCTGCCAGCCCCGCGCGCCGTGCCGGGCGGCGCCCCGCGTGTGCGACCGCGCCCCCTCCGTGCGCTATAGTCGCTCACATGCAGCACAGCTTTTGGCGCTTTTATGGCTACCGGCCCTTGGCTTGGACGGTCGCCCGCCTAGCGCTGCGCTGAGACGGACGTTACGAAGAAGCCCCGGGCCGAATGGCCCGGGGCTTCTTCGCGTCTCAGGGCCTCTCCGCCGCCCGGGCCCGCCTTTCGACCCCGACGCCGAAGGAAACAGGACATGGTCATCGTCATGGCGCCCGACGCCTCCTCCACCGACATCGACTCCATCGTCGACCTCATCGCCACCGCCGGCGGTGAGGCCTACGTGACGCGCGGTGTCAGCCGCACCATCATCGGGCTGGTGGGGGACGTCCGGCACTTCGAGACGCTGGACCTGCGCGCGATGCCCGGCGTGAGCGACGTGCTGCGCATCTCGGCCCCCTACAAGCTGGTCAGTCGCGAGAACAACGCCGAGCGCTCCGTGGTGACCGTGCGCGGGGTGCCGATCGGCCCCGCCCATACCACCGTCATCGCCGGCCCGTGCGCGGTGGAGACCCCCGAGCAGACCCTGCAGGCCGCGCGGATGGCCGCCGACGCCGGCGCCTCGCTGCTGCGCGGGGGCGCCTACAAGCCCCGCACCTCCCCCTACGCCTTCCAGGGCCTGGGCGAGACCGGCCTGAAGATCCTCTCCGACGTGCGCGACGAGACCGGCCTCCCCATCGTCACCGAGGTGGTCGACGCCTCCGACGTGGAGCTGGTCGCCTCCTACGCCGACATGCTGCAGATCGGCACCCGCAACATGCAGAACTTCGCGCTGCTGCAGGCCGCGGGCGAGGCGGGCAAGCCGGTGCTGCTCAAGCGCGGCATGAACGCCACCATCGAGGAGTGGCTGATGGCCGCCGAGTACATCGCCCAGCGCGGCAACCTCGACATCGTCCTGTGCGAGCGCGGCATCCGCACCTTCGAGAAGGCCACCCGCAACACCCTGGACATCAGCGCGGTCCCGGTCGCCCAGGAGCTGTCCCACCTGCCGGTGATCGTCGACCCCTCGCACTCGGGCGGCAAGCGCTCCCTGGTGCTGCCGCTGTCGCGCGCCGCCCTGGCGGTGGGCGCCGACGGCGTCATCGTCGACGTGCACCCCCGGCCGGAGACGGCGCTGTGCGACGGCCCGCAGGCGCTGGTCGACACCGACCTGGCCGAGCTGCGCGACGTCGCCCAGACCCACGCGGCGCTGCTGGGCCGCACCCTGGTCGAGGCCCCGGCTCCGGCCGCGGTCTGACGGGAGGCGCCGTTCGGGGCGGCCCCGCGCCGGGGCCGCCCTCTGGACGGCCCCGGCGGCCTTCAGACAGCCCGTCGGCGCCCGGGTCGGACGGTGTGCATCCCATGTGCGGCCCGAGCGCACGGTGAGTGAGCGGGCCTCCGGGAGCCGCAGGGCGGGTACGCGTGCCCGGTGGGGCGCAGGGGCCCCGGGGCCGACTCGTCCGGGGCCGTCGCGGCATGGCCCGTGTGCCGCCTCCGGCGCCCCGCGCGAGGCGGGGCGCTCCGGAGGCCTTTGGGGCGGGGACGGGCGTCCTGCGGGCGCGCGATCGTGCCCCCGGGCCGGATCAGACCGAGGCCGGCGCGGCGTCGCCGAGGAAGCTGGGCCGGTGCAGCTGGGTGTTGGCCGCCAGGTACTCGGCCAGCTCCTCCACGTCCAGCCGCTTCTCGATCTGGCGCAGGTCGGCGATCTTGGCGGCCGTCTCCACCTGGCGCGGCGTGAGCAGCGTGCAGCAGTCCTCGTCGGGCAGCTCGGAGATGGACAGCGTGCCGATCGCGCGCGCCTGGTCCATGATCTCGGTCTTGTCCATGCCGATGAGCGGCCGCAGGATCGGCACGTCCACCGCGTCGTCGAGCGCGGTCAGGTTGGTCATCGTCTGGCTGGACACCTGCCCCAGCGCATCGCCGGTGATCAGCGCCTCGGCGCCCAGGTCGTCGGCGAGGGCCTCGGCGGTCTTGAGCATCAGCCGCCGCTGGGCCACGATCTGCAGCCGCTCGGCGCCCGAGCTCTTCAGCTGCTGCTGGGCCTTGCCGAAGGGCACCACGAACAGCCGCGAGCCCACCTGGAACCGGTCGAGCTGGCGCACCAGGCTGTAGGCCTTGTAGATGGACTCGGGGCCGGTGAACGGCATGCCCGAGAAGTGCAGGAAGTCGACCTTGAGGCCGCGGCGCATCATCCGGTGGGCGGCCACGGGCGAGTCGATGCCCCCCGACATCAGCACCAGGCCGCGGCCGCTCATCCCCGCAGGCAGGCCGCCCTGCCCGGGCACGCCGTCGGTGAAGACGAACACCTCGTCCTTGTCGACCTCGATGAAGACCGTGTTCTCCGGGTGCTTGAGCTTCACCGCGAGGCCGGTGGCCTCCTGCACGCGCGCGCCGACCTCCTTGGCGATCTGGGAGGAGGTCAGCGGGAACCGCTTGTCGCGCCGCCGGGCGCGCACGGCGAAGCTGCCGGTGCGCTCGGCCATGGAACGCACGGCGATGTCGGTGACGGCGCCGATGTCCTTGGCGACCCGGCGCGCCTGGTGCACCCAGACCACGCCCATGACGCTGCGCATGCGCTCGGCGAGCTCGGCCACCTCCAGGTCCGAGGCCCCGGGCATGCGCAGGATGATGACGCCCGCACCGCGCCGGGTGAGCTTGATCTCGCCCAGGCCGCGCGCGGCCGAGCGGATGTTGTTGTGCAGGCGGCGCTCGAAGAGGTTGCGGTTGCTGCCCTTGAGCACGATCTCGCCGAGCTTCATCAGCACGCACAGTTCGCCCAGACCGGACCCGGCGCCCTCCGAGCCGGAGGCGGCGGTGCCCTCGGGCGCGGTGTCGGGGGCGGGGTCGGACGTGACGGCCATGGCGGCATCTCCAGGTCAGGGTCGGGTGTGGTCGGACGGAGGGCCCTCACGCGGGGGCGGAACCTCCGATCCCTCCAGTATCCGCCACGCGGACGACCGGTCGGGACGAACGGGGCGGGAGAGGGCGGGGGCGGTGCGCGGGGCCTTCCCGGGGGAGGAAACCCCTCCGGACCCGATTGTCTTCCATCGGACCCGGTCCCGTCCCCGCCTTTCCCGCACGGCACGCGCAAGGGCCCCGCGCCGCAGCGCGGGGCCCAAGGGGAGGACGCCTTGTCTCGAGGGGCGTGCCCGTGTGGGGGAGGAGGCCCTCAGCCGAAGAAGACCTCGGCCTCGGCGTAGCGCTCCTCCGGAACGGTCTTGAGCTTGTCGGTGGCGGCCGACAGGTCCACCCGGACGATGTCGGTGCCCTGCAGGGCCACCATCTTGCCCCAGGAGCCGTCCCGGACCGCGTCGATGGCGTTCACGCCGAGGCGCGTGGCCAGCACCCGGTCGAACGCCGAGGGCGTCCCGCCGCGCTGCACGTGCCCGAGCACGACCGACCGCGACTCCTTGCCGGTGCGCCTCTCGATCTCCTCGGCCAGCCGCTGCCCGATGCCGCCCAGGCGCACGTGGCCGAAGCTGTCCTTCTCGCCGGTGGCCAGCTCCATCTGCCCGTCCTTGGGGTGGGCCCCCTCGGCCACCACGATGATGGGGGCGTACTCGGTCTGGAACCGGCTCTCCACCCAGCCGACCACGTCGTCGATGTCGAAGGGCCGCTCGGGGATCAGGATCGCGTTGGCGCCCGCGGCCATGCCCGAGTGCAGCGCGATCCACCCGGCGTGCCGGCCCATGACCTCCACCACCAGCGCGCGGTGGTGCGACTCTGCGGTGGTGTGCAGCCGGTCGATGGCCTCGGTGGCGATGTTGACGGCGGTGTCGAAGCCGAAGGTGTAGTCGGTGGCGTTGAGGTCGTTGTCGATGGTCTTGGGGACCCCGACGACGTTGACCCCCTGCTCGGTCAGGCGGGTCGCCACGCCGAGGGTGTCCTCGCCCCCGATGGCGACCAGGGCGTCGATGCCCAGCCCCGCCATGTTGTCCTTGACGCGCTCGACACCCCCCTCGATCTTCATCAGGTTGGTGCGGGAGGAGCCCAGGATGGTGCCGCCCCGGGGGAGGATCCCGCGCACGGCGGCGCGGTCGAGCACCATGGTGTCGCCCTCCAGGGGGCCGCGCCATCCGTCCCGGAATCCCACGAATTCGTAGCCGTAGTCCTTGATGCCCTTGCGGACGACGGCGCGGATGACGGCGTTCAGGCCCGGGCAGTCTCCACCGCCGGTCAGAACCCCCACTCGCATACGCCTGCTCCTCGTCATGTGATGCCGTGCGAACTGTGTGTTTCGACCCTTGACCTCTCGGTCCGCTGACGTCAGCCTAACGACAGCGATGTGACCGGCATCACGGAAAGCCCTGCGCCCCGGCCTCGGCGGCATTCGGGGGGCAGCCGCCTTCCACCGCCCACATGGTCTAGACCATAGTCGCCCAACGCACTGGAGGCCAGCAGATGACCGTGCTCACCATCGACGCCGGGACGACCGGCGTCACCGCCCTCATGGTCGGGGAGGACGGCCGCGTCCTTTCCCGCGGATACCAGGAGTTCGCACAGCACTACCCGGAGGCCGGTTGGGTGGAGCACGTCCCCGAGGAGATCTGGCAGGCCGCGCTGGCCGCGTGCCAGAGCGCCCTGGACGCGGCCGGCACCCCGCCCACCTGTGTGGGCATCACCAACCAGCGCGAGACCGCGGTGCTGTGGAACCGCAAGCGCGGCTCCTCGCCCCGCCGCGCCGTCGTCTGGCAGGACCGGCGCACCGCCGGCATCTGCACCGAGCTGCGCGAGGCCGGGCACGAGGACCGGGTCACCGAG
>NZ_ANAD01000230.1 GCF_000341245.1 Nocardiopsis halophila DSM 44494 | reverse complement strand
GGGCGGGCCCGGCCCCCCGCCGGCATCTGCACCGAGCTGCGCGAGGCCGGGCACGAGGACCGGGTCACCGAGGTCACCGGCCTGCGGCTGGACCCCTACTTCACCGGCACCAAGCTCACCTGGATCAAGCGCAACGACCAGCGGGCCTGGAGCGGGGTGGAGTCCGGCGAGACGGCGGTGGGCACCGTCGACTCCTACATCATCGCCCGGCTGACCGGCGGCGCCCGGCACGTCACCGACGCCAGCAACGCCTCCCGGACCCTGCTCTACGACATCCGCAGGGGCGCGTGGTCGGAGGAGATGTGCGAGCTGTTCGGGGTGCCGGTCTCGGCGCTGCCGGAGGTGGTGCCCTCCTACGGGAGCGTCGGCGAGACCGACCCCGAGGAGTTCCTGGGGCTGCGCCTTCCGGTCTCCGGCATCGCCGGCGACCAGCAGGCCGCCATGTTCGGCCAGAACTGCTACCGCCCCGGCACCTCCAAGTGCACCTACGGCACCGGGTCGTTCATCCTGCTCAACACCGGGGAGGAGGCGGTGGCCCCGGATCACGGGCTGCTGAGCACGGTGCTGTGGCAGCACCCCGACGGGCGGCTCGAGTACGCCCTGGAGGGTTCGATCTTCGTCACCGGCGCGGCGGTGCAGTGGCTGCGCGACGGCCTCGGGCTGATCGACACCGCGGCGCAGTCGGAGGGGCTGGCGGCGAGCGTGCCCGACTCTGGCGGGGTGGTCTTCGTGCCGGCCCTGACCGGCCTGGGCGCGCCCGACTGGGACCCGCACGCCCGCGGGGCGGTCTTCGGCATCACCCGCGGCACCGGCCGCGCGCACCTGGCGCGGGCCACCCTGGACGCGATCGCGTTCGAGGTGCGCGACGTCGCCGAGGCCATGGCCCGCGCCTCGGGCACCCAGGTGCCGGAGCTGCGGGTGGACGGCGGCGCCTCGGCCAACGACCTGCTCTGCCAGATCCAGGCCGACCAGCTGGGCGTGTCCGTGGCCCGGCCTCAGGTGCAGGAGACGACCGCCCTGGGCGCGGCTTTCCTGGCGGGCCTGGGCACCGGCGTGTGGTCGTCCACGGACGAGCTGGAGCGCACCTGGAAGCTCGACCGCAGGTTCGAGCCGGGGGAGCGGGACGACGCCCAGTACCGCCGCTGGAGGACGGCGGTGGAGCGCTCCAAGGGCTGGGCGGAACTGGCCTGAGGGAGCGAAGGGCGACAGGCAGGGCGACGACAGGGGCGGGCGGAACGCCGGTGGGCGTCCCGCCCGCCCCTGTCCGTGCCTCAGGCGGGCGTAGGGCGTGCGCGGCCGCGTCAGTACGTACGGAAGCGCGAGGTGTCCAGCTCGAACCCGAAGGGCTCGGGGACCGGGACCGGTTTGCCGAAGGGGAGCGTGGTCTGCTCCGTGTAGTGGCCGTTCTCCGGCGAGGAGTAGAGGGTCGAAGAGCGCGCGAGAGGATCGACCAGCAGGTAGACCGGGATGGCGGCGGCCGCGTAGATGCCCAGCTTCGCCACACGGTCGTTGTCGGCATTGGACCGTGAGACGACCTCCGCCGCCAGGACCACCTCGTCCGGGGAGACGAAGTACTCCTTGGTGTCGAGGGCCGCCTCAGGTGCGACGAAGAGGTCGGGGATGGTGCTCCGAGCGATGTGGTGCATCCTGACCTCTAGGTGCACTTCGGTGTCGTACCCTGCCGGAAGGTGGGGTTTGAACTGCCACAGCAGTTCCATGACCGTGCGCTGGTGCTTGCCGATGGGGGGTGGCGACACGGTGATCTCCGCTTCCCTCAAGATCTCCGCGCGATAGCCCCTGGGGACGTCGAGTTCGTCCAGCGTCGTGAAAAGGTCGACCGCGCCGCCGGGTGTCGTGGCTGTCACTTCCGGCCTCCGTGTCATGAGTACCGTCCCCAGGATTGTCGTGCACCGGCCACCGGTCCCGCGTGGTTTTCAGACTACTCGTCGAGGTTCTTCTCGATCGCGTAGCGCACCAGCTGGGCGCGGTTGTGGAGCTGGAGCTTGGTGAGCGTGTTCTGCACGTGGTTCTGCACCGTCCGGTGGGCGATGCCCAGCCGGGACGCGATCGCCTTGTACTCCAGTCCCTTGGCCACCAGCCGCAGCACCTCGGTCTCGCGGCGGGTCAGCTCCGGGGCCGGGTCCTCCTCCTGGGACGGCGCGGGCTCGGCGGCCAGGCGGCGGTACTCGCCCAGCACCAGCCCGGCCAGGCCCGGCGTGAACACGGCCTCGCCCCGGTGCACCCCGCGCACCGCCTCCAGCAGCTCCTCGCGGCCGGCGGACTTGAGCAGGTAGCCGGTGGCCCCGGCCTTGACCGCGTCCAGCACGTCCCGGTGCTCCCCGCTGGCCGACAGGATCAGCACCCGGGGCGCGGGGCCGTCCGAACCCGCCAGCAGCCGGGCGGCCACCTCGACCCCGCTCAGGTCCGGCAGCTGGAGGTCCAGCAGCACCACGGTGGGCCGGGCGGCCGGGGCCACCCGCAGCGCCTTGGCGCCGTCCCCGGCGGTGGCCACCACCTCGAACCCGGCCTCGGCCAGGTCGCGGGCGACCGCGTCCCGCCACATCGGGTGGTCGTCGACCACCATCACCCTGACCTGCCGTTCCTCTGCGGCCCCGGAGTCCTCAGCCGCCCCTGCCCGCACACTGCCGTCCATGCCGGGCACCTTAGCGGCGCACCGTCACGCCCGGGTAGCGGCGGGCCGGTGCAGCCCGGGGCGCGGGACATGCGCCCACGGCCCCGGGCCGCGGCAGGGGCCCCGGAGCGCCCGGTCAGCCGATCAGCCGATCAGCCGAAGGGGGTGACGATCAGCTCGATCTCGGTGCCCTTCTTCGCCTTGCCCTTGGGGTTGTAGTCGGTCACCCGGTCGCCGCCGATGACCTTGGTGACCTTCACCTTGAAGCCCAGGTCCTCCAGCTGCTTGCGGGCCTTGCCGACCTTCTTGCCGCGCACGTCGGGGACCTCGACCTCCTCGGGACCGCTGGAGACGGTGATGGTGACCTCGTCCCCCGAGCCCGCGGTGGTGCCGCCGCCCGGGTTCTGGGACATGACCTCGCCCTCGGGCACGTCGTCGCTGGGCTTGGACTCGACCTTCACCTGGAGCCCCGCGCCCTCCAGCTGGGACCGGGCCGCTTGCTCCTTCTTGCCGGTCACATCGGGGACGTCGAACCCGGCGCTGACCGTCAGCAGCACCGCGCCCTCCCGGTCGGCCATGGCCTCGGGCTCGGGGTCGGAGGAGAGGACCGTGCCGGGGTCGGCGTCGCGCGACTCGGCCTCTTCCTCCTCCACCTTGGTGAAGCCCGCGTCCTCCAGGGTCTTGCGGGCGTTCTCCACCGGCTCGCCGACCACGTCGGGCAGCTCCACGGTGCGCGGCCCCTTGGACAGCCGCACCGTCACCGTCTCGCCCGGCAGGACCTGCTCGCCCACGGCCGGGGAGGCCTCGCCGATCTGGCCGGGGTCGGCGTCGTCGCTGTAGACCTCGCCGTCGGCGATCGACATCTTCAGCCCGGCGTCGGCCAGCATCGCCTGGGCCGCCTCCTGGTCCTGGCCGACCAGCCCGGGGACCTGCTCGTACCGCCCGGCGAAGTACCACCAGCCCGAGCCCAGCAGCACCACCGCGAGCACGCCGGCCACCGCGGCCAGCACGCCCTTGCGGCGCCAGAGCGGTTCGCGGCCGGGGCCGTCCTCGTCGTCGTAGTCGCCGGGCCCGTCGAACCCGCCGTAGCCGCCGCCGGACTCCACGATGAGCGTGTCGTTGCCGCCGCCCGGGGCGGCCCCCGCCGGCGGGGGCCCCACCGCGGCCTCGGGGGGCGGCCCCTGCGGCGCGGTGGTCCCGGCCGGGGGGCCGACCGGATCGGCGGGCGGGACCGGGGCGCCCGGGTGGGCGGCGGCGCCCGCGGCGGCAGCGGCCCCGGCTGCCCCGGCTGCCCCGGCCGCGCCGGGCGCGAACGAGGCGTGCGGACCGCTCTCGGTGCCGCCGGTGGCCTGCACCAGCATCGCGTGGAACTGCGCGGCGTCCCCGGGGCGGTAGCGCGGGTCGCGCTCGGTGGCGCGCGCCACCAGGTCGTCGATGGACGCGGGCACCCCGGCCACCACGCGGGAGGGCCGGGGCACGTCCTCGTTGACGTGCTTGTAGGCGACCGCGATGGGGGTGTCCCCGGTGTGCGGCTGCTCTCCGGTGAGCAGCTCGTAGAACAGGACGCCGGCCGCGTAGACGTCGGTGCGCGCGTCGGAGGCGCCGCGCTCGATCTGCTCGGGCGCCAGGTAGGCCGCGGTGCCCATGAGCGTGCCGGTCTTGGTCATGCCCTGCCCGGCCGACTCCACGGCCCGGGCCAGCCCGAAGTCGGCGACCTTGACCCGGCCGTCCTCGGTGAGCAGCACGTTCTCCGGCTTCACGTCCCGGTGCACCATGCCCGCCTGGTGGGCGGCGCCCAGCGCCGAGAGCACCGGGGCCATCACCCGGGCCGCCTCGGCCGGGCCGAACCGGCCCATCGCGGTCAGCATGTCGCGCAGCGTCCGCCCCGGCACGTACTCCATCGCCAGGAAGACCGTGCCCTGGTCCTCGCCCTGGTCGAAGACCTGCACCACCCCGGGGTGGGAGAGCTTGGCCACCGAGTGCGCCTCGTTGATGAAGCGCCGCACGAAGTCGGGGTCCTGAGCCAGCGAGGGGTGCATGACCTTGAGCGCCAGGCGCCGGTCGAGTCGCAGGTCGTGGGCGAGGTAGACGGTGGCCATACCGCCGCCCGCGACGCGCGACTCGACGACGTAGCGACGGTCGAGCGTCGCACCGATGAGCGGGTCGGCAGTCGTTCTGTCCACGAGAGGGGAGTCTACGGGTGATCGGCCGGAGGGGACGAAGCGTGCGCGTGGCGGCGCACCGGGATGCGCCCGGCGAGGCGGGCCGAACGGCCCGCGGTCACGGCGTCGCGCATCGCCCGGGCCATCAGCACCGGGTCCTGGGCCCGGGTGACCGCGCTGGCCAGCAGCACCGCGTCGCAGCCCAGCTCCATGGCCTGGGCGGCCTCGCTGGCGGTGCCGATGCCGGCGTCCACGATCACCGGCACCCCGGCCTGCTCCACGATCATCTCCAGGCTGTGCGGGTTGCGGATGCCCAGCCCGGAGCCGATCGGCGCGGCCAGCGGCATCACCGCGGCGCAGCCCACCTGCTCCAGGCGGCGGGCCAGCACCGGGTCGTCGTTGGTGTAGGGCAGGACCGTGAACCCCTCGTCGACCAGGCGCTCGGCGGCGTCGAGCAGCTCCACGGGGTCGGGCAGCAGGGTGCGCTCGTCGGCCACCACCTCCAGCTTGACCCAGTCGGTCCCCAGCGCCTCGCGCCCCAGGCGGGCGGTGCGCACGGCGTCAGCGGCGGTGAAGCAGCCGGCGGTGTTGGGCAGCGGGGCGATGCCGTTGCGCTCCAGCACGTCCCAGACCGAGCCGTCGGAGCCGGGGGTGACCCTGCGCATGGCGACGGTGGTCAGCTCGGTGCCGGAGGCCTGCAGGGCCTCCTCCAGCACCCGCATGGAGGGGGCGCCGCCGGTGCCGGTGATCAGCCGCGACGCGAACGAGCGCCCGGCGATGACCAGCGGGTCGGCGGCGGTGGCGGCGGCGCGGACGCCGTCGTGGGCGGTGGCGGTCGTCATCTCAACCTCCCTGGACCGCGGTGAGCACGTCCACGCGGTCGTTCTCGGCGACGGTGGCGGTGTCCCAGCCGGCCCGCGGGACCACCTCGTCGTTGAGCGCGGCGGCCACGCCGTTCGCGGCGCCGGTCAGGCCGCGCACCAGGTCGCCGACGGTGGTCCCGGGGTCGACGGCGCGCCGCTCCCCGTTGACGGTCACCTCCATGGCTTCAGGGCTCCTCACGTTCTTCCCGGGTGTTCGTTCCTGGGGTCCTGGGCCCCTCGCCGGGCCCGAAGCGGGCGGCCGCGAAGGGGCGTGCCTCGGCCGGAAGGTCCTCGCCCAGCAGGGCGGCGGCCATGGCGTCGGCGGTGGCGGGGGTGAGCAGCACCCCGTGCCGGTGGTGCCCGGTGGCCAGGTGCAGGCCCTCGGGCGCGCCCGCGCCGAGCGGGCCCAGCAGCGGCCCGTTGTCGGGAGACCCGGGGCGCAGGCCCACGCAGGCCTCGCCGATCTCCAGCTCGCTGACGCCGGGCACCAGCTCGTGGGCGTCGCGCAGCAGCCCATAGACGCCGCCCGCGGTGAGCCGGGTGTCCCGGCCCATCTCCTCCTGGGTGGCGCCGAGCACGACCTCCCCGTCCGGGCGCGGAACCAGGTAGACCGGGGCGCCCTTGACCAGGCCGCGCACGGTGCGGGAGACGACCGGCTCCTGCCCGGCCGGGGTGCGCAGCCGCAGCAGCTGCCCCTTGANCCCCCCCCCCCCCCCGCCGATGTCGGGGGTCCAGGCCCCGGCGGCCAGCACCACCCGGCCGGCCTCGATCACCCGTCCCGAGGCGGTGCGCAGGCCGCGCACCGCGCCGCCCGCGCACACCACCTCGGCGGCGCGGTCGGCCACGAGGACGGCGCCGCGGGCGGAGGCGGCGCGGCGCAGGGCCGCGGTGAGCCGCCGCGGGTCCACCGAGTGGTCGTCGGGCGCGTGCACGCCGCCGCGCACGTGCGGGGCGAGCATCGGCTCCAGGCGGCGGCATTCGCGGGAGGTGATGCGTTCGGCCTTCAGGCCCAGCCGGGACTGCAGCTCGCCCAGCTCGGTCAGGCGGGCGAGGTCGTCGGTGTCGAAGGCGATCTGCAGGGTGCCGCGGGGGCTGTAGCCTGCCGCGGTCCCCGCGTCGGCCTCCACCTCCGCGATGAAGGAGGGGTAGCGGTCCCGGGAGGCGGCGCCCAGCCGCATCAGCGCCTCTTCGCCGAAGACCGCCTCGGTGGCGGGGGTGAGCATGCCGGCGGCCACACCGGAGGCGGCCGCGGGGTCGGCGGCGGGGGCGACGACGGCGGTGCGCAGGCCGCGGCGGGCGGCGCGCCAGGCGGTGGCCAGGCCGATCAGGCCGCCGCCGGCGATGACCGCGTCGAACGCGCCGACCGCTCCGGGCGTATCGGGCGCCTCGGGCGACGATTCGGACATGGCGGTTCTCACCACTCCCTTCGCCGGTATGACCCGGATCAGGTTCGTGCGGTCGGGGGCGGCAGCCCCCCTCTCAGCCGGGTCCCACCCGGCTCCCGCGGGGACGGTTCCGCCGGGAACGCGTCCCGGCGGCGACACATCCCATCCTAGTCGGCGCGCCCCGGCGGCACGAGGCGCCCTGAACGTCCGAGGGCTGTGGCACATTGGGTTCGTGACTCAGAACGACAACGGTGCCGACTCCCTGGTCGGCGACTGGATGACCCTGAACGAGGCGGGCACGGCGCTGGGCATCGGGCCCAACCGCGTCAAGCAGTACATGCGCGAACGGCGGCTGCTCGGCGTCAGGCGCAAGGGAGAGGTGATGGTCCCGGCCGCGCTCATCGCGGGCGGGGACGTGCTCAAGGGGCTGCCGGGGACCCTGACGCTGCTGGCGGACAGCGGGTTCTCCGAGGAGGAGGCCCTGGAGTGGCTCTTCACCCCGGACGACACCCTGCCCGGCTCGCCGGTCCAGGCCCTGGCGGAGAACCGGGGGACGGAGGTGCGGCGCAGGGCGCAGGCGCTCGGCTCCTTCTGAGCCCGGACACGGCGCCGGTACGCCGCTAAGGCCGAGGCGGCGCTCCGGTCCTCAGCGGGCGGGGCCGCCGGATGCGAGAGGCCGGGATGGTGTCCCCGGCCACGGGGCCGGCCGCTGTGCGTGCGCTTCCGGTTTCGGTGCGGGGACATGCGGGATGAGGTCGTGGCCGCGGTGTCGGCGGCGGATGTCCGACGGCGATGGCCGGCTGAAGGACGCCACCCGCGGCCGGTCGGCGGCCACGATGGACACGGACGGAGCCGCCGTACGGAGGAGGCCGGGGAGAGCCCGCCCCCGACCACCGGAAGCCGGTCACCGCGTGCTCGCCGCCGCCTCCCGCACCGGCAGAGGCCGTGGTCGGTGACGGGCCCCGGCCTCGTCGGGGGACGCACCGCTACTCTGGCCGGATGAGCGACAGCTTGCGCGAACGACTGGGCGGCGCCCGCCTGTACCTGTGCACCGACGCCCGCCGGGACAAGGGCGACCTGGCCGCGTTCCTCGACGCTGCCCTGGCCGGCGGGGTGGACATCGTCCAGCTCCGTGACAAGGGGCTGGAGGCGCGCCAGGAGCTGGAGGCCCTGGAGGTCATGCGCGAGGCGTGCGACCGCCACGGGGCGCTGATGGCCGTCAACGACCGCGCCGACATCGCGCGTGCGGCCGGAGCCGACGTGCTCCACCTGGGGCAGAACGACCTGCCCGTGTCCTACGCGCGGCAGATCATCGGGGGCGGCCCGCTGATCGGCCGGTCGAACAACAACGCCGATGTCGCGGCGGCATCGGCCAAGGAGCCCGGGACGGACTACTTCTGCGTCGGACCGACCTGGGCCACCCCCACCAAGCCGGGGCGCCCGGCCGCCGGGCTGGACCTGGTGCGCCGCGCCGCCGAACTGGCCGAGGGGCGCCCGTGGTTCGCCATCGGCGGCATCGACGCGCAGAACCTCGGCGAGGTGCTGGAGGCCGGGGCGCGCCGCGTGGTCGTGGTGCGCGCGATCACCGAGGCCGAGGACCCCCGCGCCGCCGCGGCCCGCCTGAAGAGCCGCCTCGCCGAGACCCCCGTGGCCTGACCCCGCCGCGATCCGGAAGCCGCCGAACCGCCGGTGCCCCGGGGACGGCGGCGAGAAGGGCCGTCGGCTGCTCGGCAGGCGCTGTCAGGGGCCGGGTACGCGGATGCTCGGGGCGGAGAGCGGCGACAGAAGTGGTCTTCCCGGTCGTGCTGTCGGGTGGTCACCGGACGGGGCGACAACGGAATGGCGGGCCTCCGCTCACGGCCGCTCGCCGACGGTGGGCCGTCGCCGGTCCGGGGGGGGGAGTGCGGGGCGTGTTCGTGGGGCCGCTGCCGCCCTTCTGACGAGTGTTCGGCGTCCCTGCAGGATCGGTGGTGGCGGAATCACCCCGTTCGATAGTGGTGAATCACCACTATCTGTCCTGCAGGGGGCGACCGTCCCTGTGAGGTGGGGGGCGATGGTGGGCGTGCCGGGCCAGGAAAGCCGGGGAGACGGCCCGGAGGTCGGTGTCTCGTGGACATTCGGGCGTGCGTAGGTCCCCTTCTGCGCCAACCGCTGTTTCAGGCGGGTCGAGTGCTGCCGACGTTCTGGAACATGACGCCCGGACGGAGTCCCTGGCCTCAATGCGCTCGGCGCTTTCGGACCCTGGGGTGCCCTCAGGGCACATCAGGGGGGCCGCTCTTCGATGACTCCGGCCAGGGCCGTGGCGACCAGGGCGACGGCGGGGTCGTCGTCGCGGGTCAGGTGGTGCAGGACCTCCTGTGCGGGGGCTCCCTCGAGTTCGACCAGTGCCTGGGTGAGGCGGATCCGCGTCGCGGAGTCCGCTGCGGGCGCGGCGAGGGCGTCGGCCAGGGCGGCCGTGATCCGTTCCGCGCACCCGGGCTCCCGGGACAGCGCCCCCAGGACCTCCGCCGCCTCCACGTCGTTGGACCCCTCGACCACCATGCCGACGAGCTCGGGCACGGCCGCCGTCACGCCCTGCCTGCCCAGGGCCAGGGCGGCGTGTCTGCGGACCGTCGCGTCCGCGTCCCCCAGGGCGCCCTCCAGCACCGCGGCCGCGCCCGGAGCCCCGGGCATCTCGGTGATCGCCAGCACCGCGCGCCGCCGGACGGCGACGTCCTCCGAGCGCGTCCCGGCGCCCAGCACCGCCGTGCCGTCGCCGTCCGATCGTGCGAGCGCCCAGCGCAGGGCGCCTGCGACGTGGGGGTCGGATTCGTCCAGGACCGCCCGGGCCAGCAGCTCGGCGGGGACCGGCGCCCCCTCCGACCCGGCCAGGACGGCCTGGTTCCTGCGCGCGGCGCTCGTCGAATCGAGCTCCCGCATGAGCTCGACGATGCGCAGCACGTCCTGCCAGTCGGCGGGGGCCGACGTGTCGATCGCACGGAGCCGTTCGAGCAGCTCCTGCTCCCAGGCCAAGCGCTCCTCCGTCCACCGGATGAGGTCGCCGACCAACGCGGACGGCGTGAAGGCCGGGTCCTCCAGCGCGCGTCCGATCTGCTTGAGCGACAGCCCGAGGGACCGCAGGCTCTCCACGTGGAAGATCCTGCGGACGTCTTCGGCGGAGTACTCGCGATAGCCGCCGGCGGTGCGGCCTGTCGGCCGCACCAGCCCCAGGGCGTCGTAGTGCCGGAGCATCCGGGTGCTCACCCCGGAGCGGCGGGCGACGTCGCCGATCAGCACCCCGAGGCCCCCGGAGCCCCCGTCGCCGCTGGAGCGCCCGAGGCGCCCGAGGCGCTGGAAGCTCCCGAAGCCGCCGAAGGCTCTGCGGCCTCGGCGGTCACGGTGTCCGCCGACGCGACCGCGGCGGCGGCAGCGGCGGCCCGTTCCGGGCCGAGCGCGACCACGCGCTCCGCCTCTGCGAGGGCCGCGTCGAACCCGCTCTCCGGGTCCTGGCGGAGCAGCTCGGTGGCGCGGGCGTGCGCGGCCACCTCCGGCTCGGGGCTCTCCGCGGCCTCCTCCAGGAGGGGCGTGACCGCCTCGCCGAGGTCCGCCAGCGCCCGGCTCAGGCTCAGCCGCACGTCGCGCTCGCCCCGGCCGAGCTGCAGGACCAGTTCACCGGCCAGCCGCCTCCGCTCCTGCTCGTCCTCGGGGACGAGGGCGGCCGCGACCCGCCATGCGGTCCGTGCGACCTGGTCGTCGGCGTCGCGCAGCAGGTCGCGGGTGATCCAGGCCCACGTGCCCGCGTCACCGATCTTGGACAGCAGGTGCAGCGCCTGGCTTCGGGCCTGAGGGGGCTCGGAATCGAGCTCCCGGCGGATCCGGGGCAGGGTCGCCTCCGACGGGAGGCGGGTCAGCGCCCAGGACAGCATGTCCCGCACGAAGAGGTCGGGCTCGACCGCGCACCGCTCGATGAGCGTCTCCAGAAGCGCAGGGTCGGGGTTCGAGCCGACCGCGAGTGCCGCCCGGAGCCGGACCGACGTGTCCCCGGCGGACAGGGCCTCGGCAACGCGGGTGTTCTGTGGTGTCGTGGTGCTCGTTTCGATCGGGACCACCTCCTGCGCCCAAGTGAAGACCTTGTCACTGTGTCAAGGTCAAGACTGTGGTCGGCAGGTTGACGAATTCGCTGGTCAAAGGGCTTCGGTGTGTGAGGGGGAGGAGGGAGCGCCGATTCCGCGCCTCTGCTGCACAGGAATGGGGAGCTGCACTACAGGGACGTCCTTCTCCGGTGGTCCCAAGGGCCTCAGAGCCACCTCCACCCTCTCCTAACACTGTTAGGTAACGATTGCCGGGCACGCCTGTACGCGGCCCCGTCCGGCTCTCTAGGTTCGGTGACACGCATCACACGGGCCGCCGTACCTGGGAGCGAGGGCAATCACCATGCGCAGCACGATGCAGGACGTACCGCTGTCGATCGGCGACCTGGTCCGCTACGGGACCACGGTCCACGGCGACGCCGAGGTGGTCACCTGGACCGGGGGCGAGCCGTACGCGTCCACCTACCGGGAGGTGGGGCGCCGGGCCGCGCAGCTGGCCCACGCCCTGCGCGAGCTCGGCATCACCGGCGACCAGCGGGTCGCCACCTTCCAGTGGAACAACCAGGAGCACCTGGAGGCCTACCTGGCCGTTCCGGCCATGGGGGCGGTGCTGCACACGCTCAACATCCGGCTCCACGCGTCCCAGGTCGCCTACATCGCCGACCATGCCGAGGACGAGGTCGTCATCGTCGACGCCAGCCTGGTGCCGCTGTTCGCCCCGCTGCTGCCGAAGCTGAGCACCGTCCGGCACGTCATCGTCGCCGGGGACGCCGGGGCCGACCTGTCGGCGCTGGATGCCGACGGGGTGCGGGTGCACCGCTACGACGCCCTGATCCAGGGCCGCCCGGAGGAGTTCGACTGGCCCGTCGTCGACGAGCGCGACGCCGCCGCCATGTGCTACACCTCCGGCACCACCGGTGACCCCAAGGGCGTCGTCTACAGCCACCGCTCCATCTGGCTGCACTCCATGCAGGTGTGCATGAGCGACGGCAAGGGGCTGAGCCAGGGGGACAAGGCGCTGGCGATCGTCCCGATGTTCCACGCCATGTCGTGGGGCCTGCCGTACGCGGCGATGATGGTCG
>NZ_ANAD01000229.1 GCF_000341245.1 Nocardiopsis halophila DSM 44494 | reverse complement strand
CTGCTGCCCGACCGGTTCCTCCANTCGCCAACATGATCCAGGTCGAGCGCCCCACCATCGCCGCCGCGGTGCCCACCATCTGGCAGGGCCTCACCGCCGAGCTGGAGGAGCACCCGCGCGACGTGTCCTCGCTGGAGCGGGTCGTGGTGGGCGGCTCGGCCTGCCCGCCGTCGCTGATGCGCGCCTTCGACGAGCGGTTCGGGGTGCCCATCGTGCACGCCTGGGGCATGACCGAGACCTCGCCGCTGGGCAGCGTCGCCAACCCGCCGGCCGGGGCCGAGGGGGAGGAGCGCTGGGCCTACCGCCTCTCCCAGGGGCGGCTCCCGGCGAGTGTGCAGGGGCGCCTGGTCGGCGACGGAGGAGAGGTCGTGCCCAACGACGGGCAGAGCGTGGGCGAGCTCCAGGTGCGGGGCCCGTGGATCGCCGGTTCGTACTACAAGGATGCCGACCCGGAGAAGTTCCAGGACGGCTGGCTGCGCACGGGGGACGTGGGCACCCTCAGCCCGGACGGGTTCCTGCGCCTCACCGACCGCGCCAAGGACGTGATCAAGTCCGGCGGGGAGTGGATCTCGTCGGTGGAGCTCGAGAACCGGGTGATGGAGCACCCCGCGGTCGCCGAGGCCGCCGTGATCGCCGTGCCCGACCCCAAGTGGGACGAGCGGCCGCTGGTGGCGGTGGTGCTGCGGGAGGGGCAGGCCGTCGACGCCGCTGAACTGCGCGCCCACCTGGCCGACCGGGTCGCCCGCTGGCAGCTGCCCGAGCGGTGGGCCTTCGTGGACGAGGTGCCCAAGACCAGCGTCGGCAAGTTCGACAAGAAGAGCCTGCGCAAGGCGCACGGCGACGGGACGCTGAAGGTGGTCGAGGAGAGAGGGTGACCTCGCCCGCCCCGTGAACGGGGAGGGCCGCTCGGACGGCGTTCACGGCCCCGCCCGCAGGACAGGGCGGGGCCTTCCTGTGGGCAGGGCGCCCCTCCTGGACAGGGCGCCAGGGCTCCTCGCGGCTCGGCGCGGCCGGCGGCCACGGCGCGGCCGGTGCCCCGCTCGCGGGCCCTGGCCGGGTGGCGGGCCCTGCGGGGGCCAGTGGAGGCGGCGA
>NZ_ANAD01000228.1 GCF_000341245.1 Nocardiopsis halophila DSM 44494 | reverse complement strand
GGTCCTCGACCGACCTGTCGTTGCAGTACTAAGGGGTCGCCTCGATCATGCGGGCGAGGACCGGGGCGGTCCGCTCGGCCTCGGCCGGGGCCGTGGCGGCGGGGACGTCGGCCACCGAGCGACCGCCGTCCAGGACCAGGAGCCGGCCGGCCATGCGCCGGGCCACCCGCAGGTCGTGGGTGACCATGACCAGGGTCCTCCCCCGGGACTCGGCGGCCAGCAGGTCCAGCACTCGCTCCTGGGCCAGCACGTCCAGGCCGCTGGTGGGCTCGTCGGCCAGCAGCACCGACGGCCGCACCGCCAGGGCACGCGCCACCGCCACCCGCTGGCGCTCGCCGCCCGACAGCTCGGTGGGCCGCCGCCCGGCCATCGCCGGGTCCAGCCCCACCCGCTCCAGCAGGCCGGCCACGCGGTCCGCCGCCTCGCGGCGCCGCGTCCCCGCCGGCAGCGCGTCGGCCACCGCCCGGCCCGCCGTGTGGCGGGGGTCGAAGGAGCTCAGNGCGGCCGCCCCCCCCCCCGCCGCTCCCGCTCGGGCAGCGCCCACACGTCGGACGCGCCGAAGGCACCCACCCGGCCGCTCTGCGGGCGGTCGAGCAGCGCGGCCACGCCCACCAGGGTCGACTTGCCCGACCCGCTGGGCCCGACGACGGCCACCGCCTCCCCCTCGCCCACCGCGAGGTCCACGCCGCTCAGCGCCTCCACGCGGCGCCGGCGGCCGCCGAGGCGGCGTGTGACCCCTGCCAGTTCGATCGCGGCGCTCAACGGGCGCCTCCGCGCGCCGGGGAGGGCGTGGCGACGGCGGGCGCCGCGGCCCGGACCAGCTCCCGGGTGAAGGGGTGGCGCGGGGAGCGCAGCACCTCGGCGGCGGGGCCGGACTCGGCGATCCGGCCGCCGTCGAGGACCGCGACCCGGTCGGCCCACCGCGCGGCCACCGCCAGGTCGTGGGTGATCAGCAGCAGGGCGCCGCCCCCGGCGGTCCGGGCGCGCAGTGTGTCGAGCACGCCGGCCTGGGTGACGGGGTCGAGGGCCGAGGTGACCTCGTCGGCCACCAGCAGCCGCGGACCGAGGACGCAGGCCAGGGCGAGCGCCACCCGCTGGGCCTGGCCGCCGGAGAGCTCGAAGGGGTAGGCCCGCCACAGGCCCTCGGGTTCCTCCAGGCCGGCCGCGCGCAGGGCGTCGGTCCCCCGCTCCCGGCGCTCGGCCCGGGGCACCCCGTGCGCCTTGAGGGTCTCGGCCAGGTGCGCGCCGACGGTCACGGTCGGGTTGAGGCTGGCCTGCGCCTCCTGGAAGGCGTAACCGATGCCCGGGCCGCGCAGGGCGCGCATCCGGGCCGGCGGCAGGGCCATCAGGTCGACGACGGCGCCGTCGGCCCCGGTGAACCGGGCGGTGCCCGAGCGCTCGGCGCCCTCCGGCAGCAGGCCGGCCAGGGCGCTCGCGGTCAGGCTCTTGCCGCTGCCGCTCCGCCCCACCAGGGCGGTCGCCTCGCCTGCGCGCAGCTCCAGGTCGAGGCCGTCGACCACGGACCGGCCGCCCACCCGGACCCGCAGTCCGGCGACCTCCAGGACGGTGCCCACGGTGCTCACCATGTCCTCCCCTCTCCGGCCCCCGGCCGCTCCAGCCCGGTGGAGACGGCGTTGACCGCGATGATGGTGGCCACGATCGCCCCGGCCGGGAGCGCCACCGTGTACCACTGGCCGGTCAGCAGCAGGGCGCGCGCGTCGGTGAGCATGGTGCCCCAGCTGGGAATGTTCGGCGGGATGCCGAGCCCGAGGAAGCTCAGGGTGGACTCGGTCAGGATGGCGTGGCCGACCTCGAAGGCGGCGATGGCGGCGATCGGCGGCAGCGCGTTGGGCACCAGGTGCCGCAGGAGGATCCGGGTGCGCGAGTGGCCCAGGGACCGGGCGGCGCGCACGAACGGGCGCTCGCGCAGGGCGCGGACCTCGGCGCGGGCGATCAGGGCGACGGGCATCCAGCCGGTGGCGGCGATCGCCAGCACCACGGTGGCCGGGGACGGGCCGGCCACGGCGGCCAGGGTGAGGGCGACCAGGATCATCGGGAGCGCCAGGAGTGCGTCGGCGGTGCGGGTGACCAGCGTGTCCAGCCACCGGGGGCCGAGCGCGGCGGCGGTGCCGACCGCGGTGCCGGCGGCGACGGTGAGCAGGCTGGCGGCCGCGCCGACCAGGAGCGAGTAGCGGGCGCCGTGCAGCATCCGGGCGAGCAGGTCCCGGCCGAGCCGGTCGGTCCCCAGGGGGTGGCCGGGGCTGCCCGGCGGCAGCCCGGTGGCCGAGGTGTCGGTGGCGATCGGGTCGTGTCCGGAGAGCACCGGCGCGAGCGCCGCCGCCAGGACCATCAGGGCCAGCACCGCGAGCCCGGCGACGAGCCCGGCGCGCCCCCGGACCCGGGGGACGAGCAGCGCCGCGGGTGTGGCCGCACGCGGTGCCAGAGGGGAAGGGGTTCCGCTCACCACACACCCCCTCGGAAACCGGGGACGGAGGCCGCGGCGCACGTGTGCGGTGCGACGGGCGCACTGAAGGCCGGTCCGCCCGCGGCCGCGGGCCGGGGAGGCGTCCGCAAGGCTGTTTTATCGTGCATCTATGCCTCCCTCAGGAGCCGGACGCGGGGGTCGAGGCGGGCGGCGGCGATGTCGGCGACCAGATTGGCGGCCACGACGATCGCCCCGGTCACGAGCACCACCGCCAGCAGCACCGGGTAGTCCTGCGTCTGCGCCGCCTCCAGCGCCAGGCGTCCCATCCCGGGCCAGGCGAACACGACCTCGACCGCGTACGCCCCCGCCAGGAGCTGGGCGACGCCGACGCCGAAGCGCGCGGCGAAGGGGACCAGCCCCGGCTTGAGGACGTGGCGGATCCGCACCGTCCCAGGGGTGAGGCCGCGGGCATGCGCCGCCGTCACGTGCGGGGACGAGCGGACCCGGCGCACGCCGCTCTCCACCAGGCGCACGTAGACGCCGAAGTGGTGGCCCAGCGTCAGCGCGAGCGCCGGGAGCACCACCGAGGAGGCGACGGTGGCGGCGTCGGGGGGCTGTCCCGGCCGTCCGATGCCCCCTGAGGGGAACCACCCCAGCCAGACCGACCCGGCGAAGAGAAGGAGCAGCGCGGCGACGAACCCGGGCAGGCCGCCCAGGGCGAACACGGCCACGCCGATGCCGCGCCGCAGCGCCGCCGAGCGGGTCAGACCGGCGACCAGGCCCAGGGCCACCGCGCCGACCAGGCTGAACACCGTCGCGACCGCCGCCAGCAGCAGGGTCCACGGCAGGGCGTCGGCCACCTGGTCGGCGACCGGGCGCCCGTTCATGTACGAGGACCCGAGGTCGCCGGTGAGCGCCCCGCCCAGCCAGTCGGCGTAGCGGACCGGCAGCGGGGCGTCCAGGCCCATGGACGCGCGCAGGGCCGCCACCTCGGCGTCGGGCACCGGGCGCCCGCCCGACCGCGCCTCCAGCACCGACCGCGCGGGGTCGCCGGGGGCCAGGTCGAGCATGAGGAAGCAGAAGACCGACAGGGCGGCGAGCACGGCCAGTGCCGCGCCTGCCCTGCGGAGTGCGAATCCGGTGACGGCGGTCTCCTTGTCTCTCCTGGCCGCGCGGCCGGTCGCCGCCCGAGAGGCGGGTGACGGCCGACGCGCGGGGCGGGCTTCTGTACGTCAGTGGCGGCGGTTCCTCAGCGGTGGCGCGAGGGCCGGGGAGGCGGGGCCCGGCCGTGGGCCCGGACGGGGCCCGGCCCCACGGCCGGCGCCGGGGTCAGGAGGAATAGCTCCAGTCCTCCACATTCCAGAAGAACCCGTAGCCGTGGTGGGCCAGCGCCCTCTCCTTCGGCCCCTCCAGGTTCTCCGGGACCGCGTTCACGGCGTCCAGGTAGGACACGAACACGTACGGCGGGTTCTCGGCGATCGCCTCCTGGAAGTCGGCGTAGGCCTTCGCGCGCTCGTCCCTGTCGTTGGTGCTGCGCCCGTCCTCCAGGGCCGCGTCGACGTCGTCGTCGGCGTAGCTGCCGTAGTTGGAGCCGCCGTCGCCCAGCGCCTCGCTGGAGTGGAAGGGGCCGAACAGCGAGGTGTCCGGGTCGTAGGGGGTGCCCCAGCCGATGAGGAAGGCCTCCAGCCCGGCCCAGTCGACCGCGTCGCGCGGCTTGGGCTCGGCGGTCACGTCGAAGCCCTGCTCGCGCAGCTGGGTGGCCACCACCTCGATCATGGCCGAGCGCACGCCGTCCTCGGCGAACGTGGTCAGCTCGAAGGCGTAGGGCTCGCCGTCCTTCTCCCAGACGCCGTCCCCGTTGAGCTCGTAGCCGTCGTCCTCCATGATCTCTTTCACCCGGTCGGGGTCGAAGGAGTAGTCGGCGGCGTCGGTGCCGAAGGGGCTCTTGTCGAGCGGGCCGGAGGCCGGGGAGCCGTAGCCGTGCAGCACGCTGTCGATGACCGCGTCGCGGTCCACGGCGTAGTTCATGGCCGTGCGCGGCTCGGGGTCGGCGAACCGCTCATCGGTCATGTTGAACAGGATCCCCCGGTAGTCGGCGGTGGGGAAGCGCTCGGTCCGGTAGCCCTCGACGTCGAAGCCGTCGGCCTGGCTGGGCTCCAGGTAGGCCGCGTCGACCTCGCCGTTCTGCAGGCTGATCAGGCGCGCGGCGGCGTCGGGCACGTAGGAGACGGTGACGCCGTCCAGCCCGGGCGCGCCGCCGTAGTAGTCACCGAAGGCCGACAGGGTGGCGTACTCGCCGTGCTTCCACTCGTCCAGCCGGAAGGGGCCGGTCCCCACCGGGTTCTCCCCGAAGCCGGGGTCGTCGACGCCGCTGTCGGCCAGCAGGTGCTCGGGCAGGATGCCGTTGGAGAGGGTGTCCAGCAGCGCCGGGGTGGGCTCGCTGAGCCGCATCACCACGGTGTGCCCGTCCTCGGCCTCGACCTCCTCGACGTTGGCGAACTTGTTGCTCGTGGGCAGGTCGCCGTCGCGCACGCCCTCGACGGTGAAGACCACGTCGTCGGCGGTGAAGGGCTCGCCGTCGTGCCAGGTGACCCCCTCGCGCAGGGAGAAGGTGTAGGTCCGCTCGTCGTCGGCCACCTCCCAGCTCTCGGCCAGCGCCGGCACGACCTCGTTGTCGGCGTCGTGCGCGGTGAGCCCGCGGAAGACCATCTCGGTGACCGGGTCCAG
Source organism: Nocardiopsis halophila DSM 44494 (assembly GCF_000341245.1). Taxonomy (GTDB): domain Bacteria; phylum Actinomycetota; class Actinomycetes; order Streptosporangiales; family Streptosporangiaceae; genus Nocardiopsis_A; species Nocardiopsis_A halophila. The sequence continues at coordinate 26,937 of NZ_ANAD01000228.1, read as the reverse complement.
GTGCTCGTCGACCAGGGCCGGGTTGAACTGGTCGGGCTCGTCGCCCAAGGCGTAGGTGAGCGTGTCGCCGTCGTCGGCGCCGCCCTGCGCCGAGCACCCGGCGGCGATGAGCGCGAGGCAGGTCCCGGCGGCGGCCAGGGATCGCGAACGGAACATGTTTCCCCACTAGTTGCGAATGATTTGCAACTGACAACCGTACGCTCCTGGCGCGCGGCATCGCCCCGCAGGGGTGGGCCCCGCCGCCCGACGCACCGCGGCCCCCGCCCATGACCTGGGCGGGGGCCGCACTCGGGGGGCCGGGACGCTCAGTCCACGACCCTCCCTTGGACGTACTCGCGCCCCTGGCTGCGCTCCCACTCCAGGAAGCGCTCCGTCTCGCCCATCAGGCCCGAGGCCAGCCACACCGCCACGACGGCGTCGTCGGCCAGCCCGAAGAGCGGGATGAACAGCTCGGGGACGAGGTCGACGGGGCTGAGCACGTAGACGAGCGCCGCGAGGAACAGCAGCACCCGGGAGGCGGGCATCTGGGTGTAGCGGCCGGTGATCCGGCCGCCCAGCATGCGGGGCACCGCAGTGGCGCGCGCCCACAGCGTCGGCTTTCCGGGCTCGATCCCCTCGTGGACCACCTGCCAGGCGGCGGCACCCGCGGCGGCGCGGTTGGACTTGCGCATCCGACCCCCTCGGTCGTTCTCCGGTCAGGGGCGTCGCACCCCCTACTCACGATATGACGCGACGGGGGCGCGCGGTGTTCCCCGTACCCGTTACCTTGGCCCAATGCCCCACATGCGCCCCCTCGGCCCCGCCGCCCTCGCCGCCGCGCTGCTCGTCCCGCTCGCCGGCTGCACCTCGGCCGCGGACGGCGCCGAGCCCCGCCCGCAGGCCGGGGTGCGCCCCGGCGCTTCGGAGGAGGACGGGTCCGGCAGCGGGGCGCCCGGAGCGCAGGACGGGCGGGCGGACGGCGGCGCGGGGGACGGCGACGGCGGTCCGCTCAGCGGGTTCACCGTGGTGATCGACCCCGGCCACAACGGCGGCAACGCCGACGCCCCGGGGGAGATCGGCGCGTTGGTCCCGGCCGGCCCCGGGGAGAAGGAGTGCGACACCGTCGGCGCCGAGAGCGCGGACGGCTACCCCGAGCACGCCTTCAACCTCGACTTCTCCCTGCACATGCGCGACGAGCTGGAGGAGCGCGGGGCCGAGGTGGTGCTCACGCGCGAGGACGACGAAGGCGTCGGGCCCTGCATCGACGAGCGGGCCGCGATCGGCAACGAGGCCGGCGCCGACGCGGCGGTCTCGGTGCACGCCGACGGCGGATCGGAGTCCGGGCGCGGCTTCCACGTGATCGCGCCCGGCGAGGTGGAGGGCTTCACCGAGGAGATCGTCGCCCCGTCCCGGCGGCTGGCCGAGGAGCTGCGCGACGCCTTCGCCGAGGACGCCGGCCTGCCGGTCTCCGACTACCTGGGCGAGGACGGCCTGGACGAGCGCACCGACCTGGGCGGCCTGAACCTGTCGACGGTGCCCAAGGTGTTCCTGGAGGCGGGCAACATGCGCAATGCCGAGGACGCCGAGCTGCTGGAGGACCCGCAGTGGCGGGAGGAGGCCGCGGTGGTGGCGGCCGGGGCGGTCGCCGCCTTCCTCACCTCCGGGGACGCCGTCCGGGGCTGACCGGGACCGGCCCGGCCCTCCCCCCGCCGAACCGCCCTACGGCATGATCGCCCCATGTCCGATCTCCCCACCCGCCTCGCCGAGCACTTCGGCCCCCGACGCCCCGTCTTCGACACCGTGCTCCGCGGCTTCCACCGGGGCCAGGTCACCGCGCTGGTCGAGCGCGTCCTGGCCGACGACCCCGCACTCACCGCCGAGGAGCTGCGCGCCACGGAATTCGACGTGGTCCTGCGCGGCTACGACCGCACGCAGGTGGCCGCCTACCTGGATCAGGCCATCGCCCTCCGGGACGGCGGCACCGCCGCCGACGGGTCCCCCGGGGGCGCGGACGCCGGACGGGCGGGAGGCGACGGGGCGCCGGCCGAGGAGCAGCCCGAGTTCGACGTCGTGATGCGCGGATACGACCGCGGCCAGGTGGCCGTGCTCGTCGGCCGGTACCTGGCCGGCGACGCCGCCCTGACCGCCGAGGAGCTGCGCTCGCCCGGCCTGGACGTGGTCCTGCGCGGCTTCGACCGCAGCCAGGTCGCCGCGTACCTGGAACGGGCCGCGGACCGCCTGCAGGGCCGCTGAGCAGCCGGTCCGCGCACGCGCCCCCGGGGTGGAGCAGGCGTACCGACCGATGGGTCGGCACAATGGGTACATGCCTCTGACACCCGCCGACATCAGGAACAAGCGGTTCACCCTGGTGCGCCTGCGCCCTGGATACAACGAGGACGACGTCGACGCGCTCCTGGACCGGGTGGAGGAAGCCTTCGCCGCCATCGAGCACGGCCGCGCCGAGGAGCCGGTGATCACCGCCGCCGAGGTGGAGGACTCGGTCTTCCGCGGGACCCGGCTGACGGCCGGCTACAAGGAGGACGAGGTCGACGACTTCCTCGACCAGGTCGCCGCCGAGCTGCGCGGCCACGGGCTGGCCCGCCCCGGCGACCGGCCCCGGCCCGGGGCGTCCGCCCCGGTGGACCGGGGCGCGCCCGCGCCTCCCCCGGAGCCGCCCCGCACCCGCGCCGAACCGGCGGCGCCCGCCCACGGGGGCGCGAACGGGGCCGGGCCGGCACCCGGGACGCCGCAGGGGACGCCGCAAGGGGCAATGTCCCCCGAGCACGTGCGCAACAAGAGGTTCGCCACCACGCGCCTGACCACCGGCTACAACGAGGACGAGGTCGACGCGTTCCTGGACAGCGCCGAGGTCACCCTCTCGGCCCTGGTCAACGGGCGCCCCGACCGGGCGCTGCTGACCGCCGCCGACGTGGAGCGGGTCCGCTTCTCCACCACCCGGGCGCGGCCGGGCTACGACCCGGCGCAGGTCGACGCGTTCCTCGACGAACTCGCCGCCGAGCTCCGCAGGTACGAGCCCGACCGCCCGTGACCCCTGGACGGTCCGCACCTTCCCGCCCCAGGTGGGGGCGCACCACGGCTCCGCGTGCGAAGGCCCCGGGCCCCTCGGGCCCCGCAGGCCCCGCCCCGGTCTTCGCACGCCGAGTCGCGGTGGGACCTCCCCCGCCGCCGGCCCGAACGCGCGATGCTCCCCTCCGCGTTCGCCGCACTGCGCGCCCCGGCCTCCCGCCCCCCACGACACGTGCCGCTCCCGGGGCTCGTCCCATGCCCAGGCCCTGCTCCGCCTTGCCCGGCGACGGACCGACGTGGCGACGGACCGACGTGGCGTCCGCGATGCTCCGCGACGGCCCCCTCGACGGGCACCGGGCCCGCGCCCGGCTTGGCGGAGAGCAGAGCGGAGAACAGAGAGGCACCCCCGGCGACACGCCCGGCAGGCGATCGCTCCCGATCCGCTCTCCCCCCGCCGAGCAGCGGCGATGCCCCCCTCTGCCGCCCCGGCGCTGCGCGGCGGGCCGCATACGGTGCGGCGTTCCTCCTAGGGTGGGCACCGGCGCGGAGCGCTGGGAACGCGAACACCTGTTCGATACGCTTCCCGGGTGAGTCTCTTCAACGAACGGATCGACGTCCGAACGACCGCTGCCGGCCGCCCCTCCCTCTTCGCCTGGAGGGGGCGCCTCTACCGGGTCCAGCGGGTCATCGGCCACTGGGAGGGCGCGGTCGACCTGGTGCGCGTGGCCGCCGAGTCCGACCGGGGCGAGCCCAGCATCGCCGACATCTCGGTCGACCGCACCACAGAGGACTGGACGATGCGCCGCCACTGGAGCTGACCCGGGCCGTTCCCCGGGAACGGCTCTACGATTGTCGGCGATGCGCATACTCGTGGTCGAAGACGACGACCGGGTCGCGCGCGGGCTGGTGACGGCGCTGCGCAACGCCCGGTACGAGGTCGAGCGGGCGGCGACGGCCCAGCGGGCGGTGGAGGCCGGCCCCGCCGACGTCGTCCTGCTCGACCTGGGGCTGCCCGACGCCGACGGCATCGACGTGCTGCGGCGGCTGCGCGAGCGCCCCGGGACCGCGATCATCGCCGTCACCGCCCGCGCCGAGGAGCGCGAGCGGGTGCGCGGGCTGCGCGCCGGGGCCGACGACTACGTGGTCAAGCCCTTCGGCATCGCCGAGCTGCTGGCCCGGGTGGAGGCGGTGCTGCGCCGGACCCGGGCCGAGCGGGCCGCCGCGGCGCCCGACTCCCCGCTGGCGGTGGGGCCGCTCGACGTCGACCCGGGGCTGCGCCGCGCCGCCCTGGACGGCGCGCCGCTCACCCTCACCCGCAAGGAGTTCGACGTGCTCGCGCTGCTGGCGGCGCGGGCGCCCGCGGTGGTCGGCCGGGACGCCATCCTCGACCAGGTGTGGGGGACCTCCTGGGAGTCGTCCTCGCGCACCCTGGACACCCACATCGCCTCGCTGCGGGGCAAGCTCGCCGGGGCGGTGCTGATCCGCACCGTGCGCGGGGTCGGCTACCGGCTGGCCCCCGCCGGCGAGGACGGCTGAGCGGGCCGCGCCGTGCTGCGCCGCCTGCTGGCCCTCCTGGTCCCGATCGCCTTCCTGCTCACCGCCTCGCTGGCGGTCCCGCTGGGCGCCGTCACCGCCCAGCGCCAGACCCAGGAGATGTACGTGGACCGGCTCAACGACGCCGGCCGGTTCGCCTCCCTGGGGGCGACCGCCCTGCGCACCGGCCGCACCGCGGGGCTGCGCGGGGAGCTGGAGCGGTACGGGGAGCTCTACGGCGCCCGGGTCGCGGTGGTCGACCCCTCCGGTGCCTCCGTGCTGGCCTCCTCCCCGGAGGCGGCCCGGACCGCGCAGGGGCGGCCGGAGGCCCAGCGCGCGCTGGGCGGGTTCCGCCCCGCGCCGCCGACGGCGGTGTGGCCCTGGTCCGACGAGGACCTGGTGATCGCCGAGCCGATCGGCCGGGACAGCGGCGTGGAGGGGGCGGTGGTGCTCTCCGCGCCCACCGGGGAGCTGCGCGCGCGGATCCTGCGCTCGTGGGCGATGATGGCGGCGCTGTCCATGGTGCCGCTCGTGGGGCTGTCGGCGGTGGCCTGGCCGCTGTCGCGGTGGGTGCTGCGTCCGGTGCGCCGGCTGGACGAGGCGACCGCGGCGATCGCCGAAGGCGACCTGTCGGCCCGGGCCGACCAGGCGGGCGGGCCGCCGGAGCTGCGCCGGCTGGCCTCGTCCTTCAACGCCATGGTGGACACGGTGGAGCGGGCCCTGCACCGGCAGCGGGCGTTCGTCTCGGACGCCTCCCACCAGCTGCGCAATCCGCTGGCGAGCCTGCGGCTGGCGGTGGAGAACCTGGAGCCGCTGCTGCAGGGCGAGCAGGCGCGCCAGGCGCAGGCCGACGCGGTCGAGGAGGCCAAGGCGATGCACCGGCTGCTCAACTCGCTGACGGCCGCCACCCGGATGGAGAGCTTCCGCGCCTCGGAGCCGGTGGAGCTGGACGAGGTGCTGGCCACCCGGCTGGCGCGGTGGCGGGCCCTGGCCGAGGTGCAGGACATGGAGCTGGAGACGCGCGTGCCCGAGGGGCTGCTCGCGCTGGCGCCCCCGGGCGGGCTGGGCAGCGTCCTGGACGAGCTGATGAGCAACGCGATCCGGCTGTCGGGGGGCGGCAGGATCCGGCTGAGCGCGTCGGCCGCGGACGGGGCGGTGGTGCTGCACGTCGCCGACGACGGGAGCGGGCTGGACGCGGACGAGCGCGCCAAGGCCCTGCAGCGCTTCTGGCGGGGGCCGCGCCACCAGAACGTGGAGGGCACCGGACTCGGCCTGGCGATCTGCGCCGACCTGGTCGAATCGTCCGGCGGGAGCCTGCGCCTGCTGCCGGGCCTTCCCCGCCCCGACGGCGGCTTCGGCCTGGACGTGGAGGTCCGCCTCCCCGAGGCGCCGGCCTCCCCGCAGCAGGAGGAACGGCGGCGGTAGGCGTGCCCGCGCGCAGGGGAGGCGACCGCCCCGCAGAACGTCCCCTCACGACTTCCGCAAAGCTCGGTTCTGCTGAGCTTTTCAGAGGTTCTGCGGTGTAGGGCGGGCCGCTCCGGTGGCGCCGCGGGACTGGAGAACCGGCGGTTCCGAGCCGACGGGCGGGCGGCATCCCGCCGCCGACGCCCCTCCCCGTCGAACCCTCCACAGCGGCCCGACAGCCGCCCGCCGGCCCGGGCCAGGCGGGGAACGGGCGCGGACCGTGGCATCCGTCCTCCGCACCCGCCGAACTTCCGGAGAGCCCGGTACGGCCGTACGGCTGTCGAAGATCGTGCGGGCGGGCATCGGCAGGCCGATGGGGGGCGTCCTACAGCTTCTGTTCGCGGAACCATCTCCGGGCGCCCGGGTGGAGGGGGACCTCGCCGGTGGCGATGCCGGTGCGGATGTTGATCTGGGCCGCCTCCGGGCGCCGGGCGGCCAGTTCGGCCGAGCGGGTGAAGACCGTGGCGGTGACCGCGGCCGCGACGTCGTCGGGCAGGTCGGTGCGGGCCAGCAGGATGTTGGGTACGGTCAGCGTCGGGGTGGCCGCCACGCCCTCGTACCCGCTGGCCGGCAGCGTCGCCGGCAGGTACACCCCGGGCTCGTCGCCCGCCAGCAGGTCGGCGGCCCCGCCCAGGTCCACCGCGCGCAGCCGCATCCGCCCCGCCAGCCCGGTGATCGCCGGGGTGGGGATGCCGGTGAGGGAGAACATCGCCTCGATCTCCCCGTCCTCCATGAGCCGGGCCGACTCGGCCTGGTTCAGCAGGATCCCGTCCATGCGCACCCCGGTCAGCGCGCTGAGCCGCCGCACCGTGTACTCGGTCCCCGAGTCGGCGGCGCCGAAGGACACCCGGCGGCCCTCCAGGTCGGCGAGCTCCTCGACGCCGGAGCCGGCCGGGACCACCAGGTGCAGGTAGCTGTCGTACAGGCGGCACAGCGCAGCCGTCCCCCCGGCGCCGCCGGGGACCGAGTCCAGGCTGACCATGGCGGTCTGCACCGCGCCCTCGTCGAGCAGCCGCATGTTGTCGGTGGAGGCCCGCGTCCCGCGCACCTCGACCTCGGTGTCGGGCAGGGCCGCACGCAGCTCCTCGGCCAGGGCCGCGCCGATCTCCCGGTAGACCGCGCCCGGCGGGCCGGTCGCCAGCACCAGGCGCGGATAGGGCGCGGGGGCCGGAGCGGAGCAGCCGGGGGCCGCCGACGCCAGCGCTCCCGCGGCGGCCGCGCCCAGGGCCCCGCGCAGCACCGCGCGCCGCCCGGGCGGCCGCGCCCTCCGTTCGTCTCCCACGCGAGCAGGATAAACACGGCGCACCGCAGGTGGGACCGCGGGTACGGACGGTCCGGCGAATGTCAGAGAAATCCCAAGTTTTGCCGCGATGTTTGCGTGGGCCGGACCACAGTGACCAGGCTCACCCCGTGACCGCGGAGACAACGGGGCGATTCCGCGGAAACCCCGCACCCGCACCACCCCGCCCCACCTCCTGAGGAGGCTGCACACCATGTCGAGCGCCCAGGGCTCCGACACCCCCGCCGCCGAGGCCCCCGCGGCCGACGGACCGGCCCCGAACGGCTCGTTCACGAGCAAGGCCGTCGGCCTGCTCGTCGGACCGGCCGTGATGGGCCTGCTCATCCTCGCGTTGCCGGACTCGCTGCCGGTCGAGGGCCGGATGACCGCCGGGATCGCCGGGCTGATGGCCGTCTGGTGGGCCACCGAGGCCATCCCGCTGCCGGCCACCGCGCTGGTCCCGCTGGTGCTGTTCCCGGTGCTGGTCGGCGCGGACATCGGCGACGTCGCCGCCCCCTACGCCAGCGGCATCATCTTCCTGTTCATGGGCGGCTTCATGCTGGCCCTGGCCATGCAGAAGTGGAACCTGCACCGGCGGATCGCCCTGAGCATCGTCGCCGCGGTGGGCAGCAGCCCGGTCATGCTGATCGCCGGGTTCATGCTGGCCACCGGCTTCATCACGATGTGGGTCAGCAACACCTCCACCACCATCATGATGCTGCCGATCGGCGTCGCCGTGATCGGCATGGTGGCCCAGCTGCGCGGCGGGCGCACCGACCCCAACTTCGCGACCGCGCTGATGCTGGGCATCGCCTACGCGGCCTCCATCGGCTCGGTGGCCACCGTCATCGGCACCCCGCCCAACGCGTTCATGGTCGGCTACCTGGCCGAGAGCCACGACATCCACGTCGGCTTCGCCGAGTGGATGATGGTCGGCCTGCCGCTGGCCGCGGTCTTCCTCGTGGCGGCCTGGCTGGTGCTGACCCGCCTGGTCTTCCCGCCGCAGATCAAGGAGCTCGACGGCGGGCGGGAGCTGATCCGCGACGAGCTGCGCGCGATGGGCCCCATGTCGCTCCAGGAGAAGCTGGTGCTGGGCATGTTCGTGCTCGCCGCCGCCTCCTGGGTGGGCGTGCCGCTGCTGGCCGACTCGCCCGTGGGCGGGGCGGTGCCGTGGCTGGCGAACATCAGCGACGCCGGGATCGCGATGACCGTGGCCGTGCTGCTGTTCCTCCTGCCCGCCGGCAGGGGCGACGGCTCCCGGCTGCTCGACTGGGAGACCGCGGCGCAGCTGCCCTGGGGCATCCTGCTGCTGTTCGGCGGCGGCCTGAGCCTGGCCAAGCAGTTCGACGGGAACGGGCTGAGCGGCTGGATCGGCGAGCAGGTCGGCGGCATCCCGGTGCCGGTGTGGGTGCTGGTGCTCCTCGTGGCCGGCGTGGTGCTGCTGCTGACCGAGCTGACCAGCAACACCGCCACCGCGGCGACCTTCGTCCCGGTCATGGCCGGTGTGGCGGCCGGCGTGGGCACCGACGTGATGACGCTGGTCGTGCCCGCGGTGCTGGCCGCGTCGCTGGCCTTCATGCTGCCGGTGGCCACCCCGCCCAACGCGATCGTGTTCGGCTCGGGCCACGTGGGCATCCGCCAGATGATGCGCGGGGGCGCCGTCCTCAACATCATCGCCCTGGCCCTGATCATGCTGGTGATGTACACGATCGCCGGCCGGCTCCTGGACTTCGCCCTCTAGGGCGACCGCGGAAGGCCCGTCCCCTCCGGTCCTTCCGCCCAGGGCGGTGTCCGCGCGCCCCTCCCCTCCCTGCGCGCGGGCACCGCCCTTCTTCGTGTGCGCGCGGCGGGGCCTCAGCCGAGGTTGAGCCAGATCGCCACGGCGGTCTCGGCGCCCTGGTTGGAGATCCGGTGCGGCGTGGTGGAGGGGTACATGATCGAGTCGCCCGGGTGCAGCTCGTGCGTCTCGAAGCCCACGTCCACGGTGAGCACGCCCCTGACCACGTTGCCGATCTCCTGGCCGCGGTGGCGCACGTACTCGGCGTTCTGGCTGGAGAACGCCCCGGGCGGGTACACCGACTCGAAATAGTTCAGTCCGCGTACGCCCGCGGGGGACAGCCGGCGGTAGCGCACCCCGTGGTCCAGCTCCAGGGTGGCGGCCTCGTCCCGGCGGACGAGCTGCACCCCGTCGGGTGCGCCGGTGCCTCCGGGGTCCTCGGGGAACTGCGGGAAGCCGGGCGCGGCGGTATCGCCCCCGTCGCCGCCGCTGTCGGCGTCCGCCGGCTCCTCACCGAAGGCCGAGGACATGGGCGCGTCGAGCTCGGTGAGGATCTGGTACAGCCGGGTGACCGACGGGCGCATCTTGCCGCGTTCGATCTGGGAGAGGGCGCTGGCGCTGATGCCGAGCCGCCCGGCCAGCTCCCGCAGGGACAGGCCCCGGCCGGTGCGCAGCTCGCGGATCCGTTCACCGAAGCGCTGCTCGTCGAATCCCGCGCGGGCGAGGGCCGTGGCGGCGTGTGGGGCTTCCGGGGAGTCGTCCATGGCGCTGTTAAGTATAGATGTCGCCTGCATGAAGCTATTGCTTTATATCTCGTGAAGTAATAGCTTCACACCACGTGGCGGGCATCACACGTCCCGCCCGCCCGCCCCGTACCGGCCGCCGCGCCCCGGACGAAAAGGACCCCATGCGCATCCTGCTGGTCAACGTCAACACCTCCGACCGCGTGACCCGCGCGCTGGCCGACGAGGCCCGGTCCGCCGCCCGCCCGGGGACCGAGATCGTTGCGCTGACCCCCCGCTTCGGCCCCGAATCGGTCGAGGGGAACTTCGAGAGCTACCTGTCGGCGGTGGCGGTGATGGACCGGGTCGCCTCCTACGAGGGGCCCTACGACGCGGTGGTGCAGGCCGGGTTCGGCGAGCACGGCCGGGAGGGCCTGCAGGAGCTGTGCCCGGCCCCGGTCGTCGACATCACCGAGGCCGCCGCCCAGCTCGCCTGCCTGGTGGGCGGGGAGTACGCGGTAGTCACCAGCCTGCGGCGCACGGTCCCGCAGATCCGCGCCCGGCTCCGCCTGGCCGGGCTGGACACCCGGTGCGCCTCGGTGCGGGCCAGCGGCCTGCCCGTGCTGGAGCTGGAGCGCGACCACGGCGCCGCGCTGCGCGCGATCGCCGCCCAGGCCGAGCGCGCCGTCGAGGAGGACGGCGCGGACAGCATCGTGCTCGGCTGCGCCGGAATGGCCGGGCTCGCCGAGGCGGTGCGCGAGGCCACCGGGGTCCCGGTGGTCGACGGCGTGGCCGCCGGGGTCGCCCTGGCCGAGTCCCTGGTCGGGCTGGGCCTGTCCACCGGCCGCAGGGGCGCCTACGCGCCGCCCCTGCCGAAGGAGATCACCCACTGGCCGCTGAGCGCCGCCCTGGACGGCGCCCCCGCCCCGCACGCATGAGACAGAGCCCCGGCCCGCCCGGAGATTGCGAGGATCCCCCATGGAAGCGCCGGCCCCTGGCAGTCGCGCCCGCGGCGCCCCGGCACGCGGCGGCCCCCGCCCCGTCAACCACCTGCTCGAAGAGTCCATCCTGCCCACCTGGCTGACCCAGCGCCCCATCTCGGTGTGGGGGTTCGCCTGGATCTGGGTCGGGCTGGCGGTGGTCATCGTGACCTTCCAGTACGGCGCCAACGGCGTGGAGGGCGGCGTCCCGCTCGCACAGGTGATGGCGGTGGTCTTCACCGCCACCCTGGCGCTGGCGGTGGTCATGACGCTCACCGCCGACATCGGCACCGAGCACGGGCTCTCCTTCGCCGTCTACCTGCGCGCCCCCTTCGGCACCGTCGGCACCCACTTCCCGTCGGTCTCCCGCGGCCTGGTCGCCGCGTGCTGGTTCGGCATCCAGACCTACCTGGGCGCCCTGGCGATCAACGGGCTGGTCGAGTACTGGACCGGGTTCAGCTCCTGGCCGGTGTGGTACGCGGTGTTCCTGGCCGTGCAGGTGGTCAACGTGGCGCTGGGCATCAAGGCCGTTGAGCGCCTGGCCTCCCTGGCGGCCCCGTGCATCCTGGCCATCTCGCTGTGGATGTACCTCACCCTGGACGGCATCGCCGAGCTGGAGGGGCGCAACATCTGGACCTTCGCCGGCGACGGCGACACCACCCTGCTCGCCCTGTTCCTGGTGAACATGGTGGTGTGGGCGCCGCTGGCGGTGGACATCCCCAACATCACCCGGTTCGTGGCCGCCCCGTCCGGGGACCGCGGCTTCCTCCGGCGCAACCGCAACGTCATCGTGGCCCAGTTCGCGGTGCTGCCGGCGATGCAGACCTGGATCGCCTTCATCGGCGCGGTCTCCTTCATCGTCACCGGGAACTGGAACCCCATCGACGTCATCCGCGAGCAGAGCACGGGGGCCGTGCTCGGGGTGCTCCTGGTGATGGTGCTGCTCGCCCAGTGGTCCACCAACACCGCCGCCAACGTGGTCCCGGCGGCGCTGAACTTCGTCAACGCGGCCGCGCCCCGGCTGTCCTACCGGATGGGCGTGGTGCTGGCGGGCGCCGTCGGCACCGCGGTGATGCCCTGGCTGCTGCTGGACAACCTGTTCACCTTCCTGAGCTACTACGGCGGGTTCATCGCGGCCATCGCCGGGATCATGATCGCCGACTACTACGTGCTGCGCCGCCGCCGGGTGAACGTGCCCGACCTGTACCGCCCCGACGGGCAGTACCGGTACGCCCGCGGGTTCAACCCGGCGGCGCTGATCGCCTGGTCCTCCGCCTCCGCGATCGCGCTCTGGCAGCCCGACTACGCCTACGTCATCGGCTTCCCGGTCGCCTTCGCCGCCTACCTCGTGCTGATGAAGGCGTGGATCCTGCCGCGCCACCCGCAGGCCGAGATCGGCGCCGAGCGCCCGGACGACTACCTGGCCACCAGCGTCGGGGCGAGCTGGGTCTACGACCCGGCGACCGACGCCTTCTCCCGCCCGTCCGTCGCCGACCTCCCCCAGGACCGGGCCCGCTCCGACATCTGAGGCGCTCCGCCGCATCCCCACCCGCCGATTCCGAGGACCCGCCATGACCGACCCCACGACAGCGGCCCCGGCCCCCGCCACCGACCAGGCGGCCGCCGCGCCCGCGTCCGTCCCGGGCGCCGACCCGGCGCTGTACAACGACGACATCGCACCGCTCCCGCAGAAGAAGCGCACCTGGGGCACCTTCGAGATCTTCAACGTGTGGTCGAACGACATCCAGAGCCTGTTCGGCTACACGCTCGCCGCCACCCTCTTCGTCTCCTACGGCCTGAACGGGTGGGCCGTGTTCGCGGGCATCATGCTCGCCGGCGTCATCATCATGGTGCTGTGCAACCTGGTCGGCCGCCCCAGCGTCCGGCACGGCATCCCCTACGCGGTGGTGGCCCGCGCCTCCCTGGGGGTCTACGGCACCCAGTTCCCGACGATGCTGCGGGCGGTCACCGCGGTGTTCTGGTACGGCGCCCAGACCTATTTCGCCTCGACGGCGGTGGCGCTGATGATCACCGCGCTGTTCGGGCCCGGCCCGGACGCGACGTTCCTGGGGATGTCGGCGGTGGGGTGGCTGTCCTACGCCATCGTGGCGGTGTTCCAGCTCGCCCTGTTCGTGGGCGGCATGCGGTGGATCGGCACGTTCCTGAACTGGGCGGGCCCGGCGGTCTACGCGGTGATGATCGCCCTGATGGCGGTGATCTGGTGGCGTGCCGGAGGCGGACTGCTCGCCGAGATCGGCACCGTCTTCTCAGGCTCGCAGGGCGGCTCCGAGCAGGCCGGCGGCGTCGGCGCCTTCTTCGCGGTCGTGGGCACGATGGTGGCCTACTTCGCGGCGGTGGTCGTCAACTACGGCGACTTCGCCCGCTTCGTCCGTTCGGAGCGGTCCATGAAGCTCGGCAACCTGCTGGGGCTGCCGGTGAGCCTGGCCGTGTTCTCCTTCCTGGCGCTGATGATCACCGCCGGCACCGGGGTGCTGTACGGCGAAGCCCTGACCAACCCCTCCGACATCGTCGAGCAGGTGGACAACACCGCGCTCACCGTGGTGGCGGCGCTGACCTTCTTCGTCGCGACGGTGGGGATCAACCTGGTCGCCAACTTCATCCCGCCGGTGTACGCGCTGGCCAACCTGGCGCCTTCGCGCATCACCGCCTTCACCGGCGGCCTGGTCACCGCGGCGGTGGGCTTCGTGGTCGGCGGCCTGTGGGTGGCGTTCATCGAGGGCATCGGCATCGCGGCGTTCGTGGACACATTGGGGGCGGTGCTGGCGCCGCTGTTCGGGATCATCGTCGCCGACTACTACCTGCTGCGCCGGCAGCGCCTGGACGTGCAGGCCCTGTACTCCTCCGCACCGGACGGCCCCTACCACTACACCCGGGGGTGGAACCTGCGCGCCATGGCGGTGTTCGCCGCCGCGTCGGTCTTCTCGATCGCGGCGGTGTGGCTGCCCGCCCTGGAGTTCCTCTCCGGCTTCGCCTGGATCCTGGGCGCCGCACTCGGCGCGGTCCTGCACTGGGCGGTCATGCGCGGCCGGGTGGCGGCCGCTTGACCGGCGATCCGCCGTTCTCCGGACACGAGCCGCTTACTTGAGTATGATGAGAGCATGGCCGACACCACACGCATCACCGTGACGCTCCCGAAGGAGCAGGTCGAAGCGCTGAAGGAGTTGACCGACAACGTCTCGGCCTATGCGGCAGAGGCCATCGCTCAACAGATCCGACATCATCGCCTTGAAGAGGAACTGCGGCTCCATCAAGAGGAGTTCGGTGAGTTCACTGAGGAGGAGCTGGCCGAAGCTCAGGAGCGTATCGATTCCGCGTTCCGACAGGACACAGGCGAGTCGGGAAACAGGGCCGCATGACCACGAACCCGGCGACCGTCGTACTGGACTCCCAGGGGCTCTCGGCCTGGCTGGAGAACGACCGCAAGGTCGTAGCGATGTTGCAGAGGTTCAGCTCGGCGAAGAGCGCGCTGGTGATCGGCGCCAACACCATCATCGAAGTCAGCCACGCACGGACGAACCCGGCGCGCATGCACTGGATCCTGTCCCAACTCAAGATCGAGCCGGTGACCGAGCAGGCGGCGGTGTCGGCCGCGCGCCTCCTCAAGGAGGCAGGCGTCCACGGCCACAAACACGCGATCGATGCCACCGTCGCAGAGGTCGCGCTGCGCCAGCCGGGTCCCGTCGCCCTTCTCACCTCTGATCCCGATGACATGAGGCGGCTCTGCGGAGAGCGGGTGGCGGTCGTCCCGGTGTGAGTCCACGGGCGCCGGGCCCGTCGCCGCCTACCCGGCCGGCACGAACCAGGCCTCGCCGTCCTCATGGGCGCGGTGGATGCGGTCCAGGACGCGGTCGGGCATGGGCGGCAGGGCGTCGACCGGGAACCAGTCCACGGCCAGGGACTCGTCGCCGTCGACCCGGGCCGCGCCGCCGACCGGGCGGCACCGGAAGGAGATGTCGATGAACTGCACCACGTCCCCGTTGGCGTAGGTGAACGGCTCGCCGGTGACCACGCCGGCCACGCGTTCGGGGACCACCCGCACACCGGTCTCCTCCTCGACCTCGCGGACCAGCGCGGCCGCCGGCTGCTCGCCCGGCTCCAGGATGCCGCCCGGCGGCGACCACCCCCCGTCGTCGGCCCGGCGGTGCAGCAGCACCCGGTCCCGCGGCCCGGTGGCGCCGTCGCCGATGACGACCCCCGTCACGCCGGTGAGGAACAGCTTCTCGTGGCCGACGTGCTTGCGCAGCGCCAGGATGAAGTCGGGTGTGGGCATGCGGCGACACTACCTCGCGGTACGGGTGGGACGGCCGAGGCGCGGCGGGGGCACGGCCGGGCGCCGGCGGCGGGTCAGGGCCGCGTGTAGAAGAGCGAGTACCGCCAGAACAGCAGCCGCCGCACTCGGACCCCGGGCAGCACGCGGCCGGCCTCGGCGGCGATGCGGCGCAATCCCATCTCCGGTTCGGCCACCGGCATCCCCGGCTCGGCCGGGTCCGGCACCCCGGTCAGCGCGCGGCCGGCGGCCAGCGACGCGCCCATCGTCCATTGCGGCAGCAGGGCGGCGGCCGAGGCGGCCCGGTCGTCCGCGGTCTCCTCGCGGTACAGCCCCAGCACGGCGAGCACCCCGCCGGGCGCCAGCGCCGCCTCCAGGCGGCGCAGCGCGTCGCCGAACTCGGCGGCGGGCAAGTGGTGCAGGCTGGCGATGGCGGACACGAAGCCGTAGGCGCCGGGCTCCAGGTCGATCTCGCCCAGCGCCGCCTTGGTGAAGCGCACGTCCATCCGCTCGGGGGTGCGGGCGCGGGCCGCGTCGACCATGCGGGGGTCGGGGTCGATCGCGTCCACCTGTGCGGCCACCGCCGCCAGCCGCCGCGCGAACCGGCCGTCGCCGCAGCCCACGTCCAGGGCGCGGGTGCACGGCCGCGGCACACGGCTCAGCAGCAGGCCGTGGTAGTGCGCGTTGTGGTTCCAGGAGAGGTCCACGGGGAGAGCCTCGTTCGGGGGGTCAGCCGGCCTGCTTGGCCTCCAGCGCCTTCATGGCGCTGACCGCCACCGGCACGGTGCGGTGCACCGGGACCTGCCGGTGCAGTCCGACCAGCCGGACCACCTTGGTGACGCGGTCGTTGGGCGCGGCGAGCGCCAGGCTGCCGCCCCGCTCCTTGACCGCGCGGTAGATGTGGATGACGGCGTTGAGCCCGCTGGAGTCCATGAACTCCAACGCGCTCAGGTCCAGGATCAGCCACGGACCGTGCTCGCCCACGGCCTCCATGACATGCCCCTGGAGATCCCCGGCCGTCGCGATGTCGAGGTCGCCCTCCACCGTGACGATCACGGTGTGGTTCTCGACCCGGGTGCCGAGCCCAAGCCTGTGCACGTTCACTCCTCCCAGCCCCACTGATGGTGAGGGGTCCCCATGCCGCCCGACCGCGGCTCGGCCGCGTCCGCCCGCCCCGGCGCACCGGCCGGGCGCCCGGCTCCCCTCGCCGGTCGCGCGCGCATCCCTGACCACCCACGGTATTAGCCGATCGGCGTGACGGGAATGCCGATTCGGAAGTTATTTTCGTCCGCACACGGCGCGGTGAACCCCGTGTGCGCTGTGGCCTGCGTCATTCTCCGGCGTCCGGGACGCCCCCGACGCCGCGCAGGAACCCCTCCAGGATGCGGTCGGCGGCCTGCGTCGCGGTCCGCTCCCCGGTGCGCACCGCCTCCTCCAGGCCGGGCACCTCGGAGGCGACCCGCGGATCGCGCTCCAGGCGGTCCATCAGCCGCTCGCGCACCTGCGCCCACATCCACGCCACCTGCTGGCGGCTGCGCTGCTCGGCGAACTCCCCCGACTCCTCCAGGGCGCGGCGCTGGTCCTGCACCGCCCCCCACACCTCGTCCAGGCCCTCCCCGGTCAGGCCGCTGCAGGTGAGCACCCGGGGGCGCCACACCTCGTGCACCGGGCGCAGCATCCGCAGCGCCCGCCCCAGCTCGCGGGCGGCCGTGCGGGCGTCGTCGGCGTGCGGGCCGTCGGCCTTGTTCACCGCGACCACGTCGACCAGCTCCAGCACGCCCTTCTTGATGCCCTGCAGCTGGTCGCCGGTGCGGGCCAGGGTCAGAAAGCAGAAGCAGTCGACCATCCCGGCCACCGCCACCTCCGACTGGCCCACGCCCACGGTCTCCACCAGCACCACGTCGAACCCGGCGGCCTCCATGAGCACCATGGTCTCCCGGGTGGCGCGGGCCACCCCGCCCAGCGTGCCGGCGGTGGGCGAGGGGCGGACGAAGGCGTCGGGGTCCACCGCCAGCCGCGCCATGCGGGTCTTGTCACCGAGGATGCTGCCGCCGCTGCGGGTGGAGGAGGGGTCCACCGCCAGCACGGCCACCCGGTGGCCGCGGCCGGTCAGCGCGGTGCCGAGCGCGTCGATGAAGGTCGACTTGCCCACCCCGGGCACCCCGGTGATGCCCACCCGGTGCGCCTTGCCGCTGTGCGGGAGCAGCCGCACCAGCAGCTCCTGGGCGCGCTCGGCGTGGTCGGGACGGCGCGACTCGACCAGGGTGACCGCCCGGGCCAGGGTGGGGCGGTGGCCCGCCAGCACCCCTTCGGCCAGGGCGTCCACGTCGAAGCGCCGCCCGCTCACGCGTGCCCCAGCTCGGCGGCGAGCCGGTCGATCAGGCCCGCCGCCGCCTCGGCGATCACCGTTCCGGGGCCGAAGACCGCGGCGGCGCCGGCCTCGACCAGCGCGTCGTGGTCGGCCGGGGGGATCACCCCGCCGACCACGACCATGATGTCCTCGCGCCCCTGCCCGGCCAGGGCCTCGCGCAGCGCCGGGACCAGCGTCAGGTGCCCCGCCGCCAGCGACGACACCCCGATCACGTGCACGTCGGACTCGGCCGCCTGGACCGCCACCTCGCCCGGGGTCTGGAACAGCGGGCCCACGTCCACGTCGAAGCCCAGGTCGGCGAAGGCGGTGGCGATCACCTTCTGCCCGCGGTCGTGGCCGTCCTGGCCCATCTTGGCGACCAGGATGCGGGGACGGCGCCCCTCCTGCTCCTCGAACCGCTCCACCTTGTCCGCGACGGAATCCATCGCCTCAGCGGCCCCCTTCGCCGACGACGCCTCCTGTCGGTACACGCCCTGGATGGTGCGGATCTGCCCGGAGTGCCGCCCGAACACCCGCTCCATGGCGTCGGAGATCTCCCCCACGGTCGCCTTGGCCCGCGCCGCGTCCACCGCCGCCGCCAGCAGGTTGTTCTCCAGGGTCCCGGCGCCGGGCTCCTTCGCGGCTGCGTCGGTCAGCCGCTCCAGGGCGGCCCGGGTCGCCTCCTCGTCCCGCTCCTCGCGCAGCCGCCGCAGCTTCTCCAGCTGCTCGGCCCGCACCCGGCTGTTGTCGACCCTGAGCACCTCGATCTCGTCGGGGGTGTCCGGCCGGTACTTGTTCACCCCGATGACGGGCTGGCGGCCCGAGTCGATGCGCGCCTGGGTGCGGGCGGCCGCCTCCTCGATGCGCATCTTGGGGATCCCCGCGTCGATGGCGGCGGCCATGCCCCCGGCCTCCTCCACCTCCCGGAGGTGCGCGCGGGCGCGCTGGGCCAGCTCGGCGGTGAGGCGCTCGACGTAGTGGCTGCCGCCCCAGGGGTCGATGCTGCGGGTGGTGCCCGACTCCTGCTGCAGCACCAGCTGGGTGTTGCGGGCGATGCGCGCCGAGAAGTCGGTGGGCAGGGCCAGCGCCTCGTCCAGGGCGTTGGTGTGCAGCGACTGGGTGTGCCCCTGGGTGGCGGCCATCGCCTCCACGCAGGTGCGCACCACGTTGTTGAACACGTCCTGGGCCGTCAGCGACCAGCCCGAGGTCTGGGAGTGGGTGCGCAGCGACAGCGACTTGGGGTTCTGCGCGCCGAAGCCGTGCACCAGGTCGGCCCAGAGCAGCCGCGCGGCGCGCAGCTTGGCCACCTCCATGAAGAAGTTCATGCCGATGGCCCAGAAGAAGGACAGCCGGGGCGCGAACGCGTCCACGTCCAGCCCGGCGCCCTGCCCGGCACGGATGTACTCCACGCCGTCGGCCAGGGTGTAGGCCAGCTCCAGGTCGGCGGTGGCCCCCGCCTCCTGCATGTGGTAGCCGGAGATGGAGATGGAGTTGAACCGGGGCATCCGGTTCGAGGTGTAGGCGAAGATGTCGGAGATGATCCGCATCGACGGGGCCGGCGGGTAGATGTAGGTGTTGCGGACCATGAACTCTTTGAGGATGTCGTTCTGGATGGTCCCCGCCAGCTTCTCCGGCGCCACCCCCTGCTCCTCGGCGGCGACGATGTACAGCGCCATCACCGGCAGCACCGCGCCGTTCATGGTCATCGACACGCTCATCCGGTCCAGCGGGATGCCGTCGAAGAGCTGCCGCATGTCGTAGATGGAGTCGATCGCCACCCCGGCCATGCCCACGTCCCCGGAGACCCGCGGGTGGTCGGAGTCGTAGCCGCGGTGGGTGGCCAGGTCGAAGGCGACCGACAGGCCCTTCTGTCCCGCCGCCAGGTTGCGCCGGTAGAAGGCGTTGGACTCCTCGGCGGTGGAGAAGCCGGCGTACTGGCGCACCGTCCAGGGCTGGTTGACGTACATGGTCGGGTAGGGGCCCCGGAGGTAGGGGGCGATGCCCGGGTAGCCGGACACGAAGTCCAGCCCCTCGGTGTCGGCGGCGGTGTACAGCGGCCGCACCCCGATGCCCTCGGGGGTCTCCCACACGAACGCGTCCGGGTCCTTGCCGGTGGCCTCGGCCAGCGCCGCCCGCCAGGCCTCCGCCCCGGCGGCGCCCGCCCCGGGCGGCGGCCCCACCGCGCCCGGTGGAACCGTGCTGAAGTCGGGGACCGCCTCCCGGCCCCCGCCCGCACCCGTGGTCATCGGCCCACCCCCAGCGTCTCGTGCAGTCCCTTGAGCAGGTCCAGGGCGTCGGCCCCGGTGTACAGGAAGCCGTCCGCGCCGGCCGCCCGGTACTCGTCGAGCGGCTTTCCCGCCAGCAGCACGCTGCGCGCGCCCGCGCCGCGCAGGGCGCGCACCGCCTCGGCGGCGTGCTCGTCGTAGACCGCGTCGCTGGAGCACAGGCAGGCCACCTCGGCCCCGGCGGCGGCGAACGCCTCGGCGGCCTCGGCCGGCCCGCCGGCGGTGCCGCCGCCCAGCGCCTCGATCCCCCCGGCCTGCAGCAGGTTGGCCGCGAAGGAGGCGCGCGCGGTGTGCGCGGCGACCGGTCCCAGGGTGGCCAGGAAGACGGCGGGGCGGGCGCCGGTGGCGTCGCGGTGGGCGTCCGAGCGCTCGCGCAGCTCCTCGAAGTCCTGGGCGTAGCGGCGGGCCGGCAGGAGGGAGGGGGAGTCCTGCCCGGTGTACAGGGCCGGGGCCGGCGTGCGCTCCAGCAGCTCCTCGGAGAGCAGCGGGAACTCGCTGACCCCGGTCACCGGGTCGGTGCGGTGCGCGACGGCGTCCCGGCGGCGCTCCCACACCTCGTCGACCCGGTCGCGCAGCAGGCCGGAGTCGAGCGCCCGGGGCAGGCCGCCGGCGGCCTCCAGCTCCTGGAAGAACGCCCACCCCTGGGCGTACAGGTCGGCGGTGAGCCGCTCCACGAAGAAGGCGCCCCCGGCCGGGTCGATGACCTGCGCCAGGTGCGCCTCCTCCACCAGCAGCGTCTGGGTGTTGCGGGCGATGCGCCGGGCGAAGCCGTCGGGCAGGCCCAGCGCGGAGTCGAAGGGGCGCACGGTGACCGCGTCGGCCCCGCCGACCCCGGCGCCGAAGCAGGCCAGGGTGGTGCGGAGCATGTTCACGTACGGGTCGCGGCGGGTCATCATCGCGTCCGAGGTCACCGCGTGCAGCCGCATCGACCGGTGCTCCTCGCCCAGCCCGCACGCCTCGCAGACCCGCGCCCACATGGCGCGGGCGGCGCGCAGCTTGGCGATGGTCAGGAACTGGTCGGCCGAGGCCGCCAGGCGGAACTCGATGCGGGCGGCCGCCTCGGCCAGGCCGAGGCCGGCCTCGGTGAGCAGGCGCAGGTAGGAGGCGCCGACCGCCATGGCGGTGCCCAGCTCCTGGGCCTCCGAGCCGCCCGCGTCGTGGACGGGGGTGGCGTCGGCGGCCATCAGCAGCAGGCGGGGGTGGCGGGCGCCGAGGTCCCGGGCGGTGGCCGCCGCGTCGGCCGGGTCGGCGTCCTGCCCGCGCATCCGGGCGGCGAGCGGGTCGATGCCCAGGCCGCCGACGGCCGAGCCGCCGGGGGCGCCGGAGTCGGCCCAGACCTGGAGCAGCGCGTCGGCGGCGGCGCGGTGGTCGGCGCCGGGCTCCAGGTGGACCGGGGCCATGTCCAGGTACACGTCGGTCAGCGCCTCGCGCAGGCCGGAGGGGGGCAGCCCGCCCTCGCCGACCCGCAGCCACAGTGCGCCGACCCCGTTCTCCAGGTCGGCCAGCACGGCGCGGCGGGTGCGCGCGGGGTCGGGGTCGGCGTGCAGCTGGCGGACCTGCCACCCGGAGGCGGCCGCGGCCCCGTCGGGGCGCCCGCCGCGGGTGAAGGGGGAGAGGCCGGGGAAGCCGGAGTCGAGGCCGTCCTCGGGGGTGTAGAGCGGGCTGAGGGTGATGCCGTCATAGGTCGCCGAAGCCAGCAGGGCCTCGGGCTCCGAGGCGTCGGGGCCCACCTCGACACCGGTCTTCTTCAGCACCCCGGCCACGAGCGACCGCCACTGCTCGCGGGAAGCGCGGGGGAACGCGGAGCCCGGGACCGGGTCGCCGCCCGTCTGACTGTCCGGCATGTCCATACTCCGAGATGCTATAGAACGGGGTTCTGCGAGGAACCGAGCGGGGTGCGCAGAAAGTGTCGGAGACCACGTGCCCGATGGCGGCACGTTCAGTCTTCGCCCCCGGTATCCGGGGTCCGGGCGGCGCGCGCTCCGGCCCAGGCGGTCAGCCCCCGCCGGAGGGCGGGAAGACGAAGCGCTGGCGGTCGTACACGACCACCGCGTACCCGTCTGCGCTGACGGCCTCGACATAGGCGTCCATGCCCTCGGCGACGGCGTCCTTGGTGCGCGCCTCCAGGACGACCTGCGCGCTGTCGGTGTCGTCGGCGCCGCGCGCGTCACCGTAGACGAACCCCTGCGCGGCGAACGCCGGGGCGAGCGCCCGCTCCTCCTCGCCCTCGAACTCCCAGAGCCGCTCCCCCGTGGCGGTGTCCACGGCCATCATCGGCGTCGCACCTCCGGCCTGGGGAAGCAGGAGGGTTCCGGTCTCGGAGTCGTGGACGGTCCCGGCGACCGGATCCGGGGAGAAGCCGGGATCGGCGGGGTTGGTGCCGGGCTCGGAGAGGGTCCAGGCGACCTCGCCCGTGTGCAGGTCGTGCATGGACAGCAGGGAGGGCTCCTCAGGGCGGATCCAGCGCACGAGCACGGCGGGGACGGTGTCCTCCTCGGCGTCCTCCTCAGCGTCCGCGCCCTCCGTGTCCTCAGGGGCCGAAGGGGCGGCCCCGTCTCCGTCGCCGTCCTCGGTTCCGCCCTCGGTGCCCTCGGTTTCCTCGGTGTCCTCAGCGTCTTCAGAGGCGTCCGGGTCGTCCAGGCCGTCCGGCTCGGGGAGGCGGTAGTGGCCGATGATCTGCGGGACCGGGCGCGGGACGGCACCGTCGCCGAGGAGTCCGGAGGCGTCCCCGGCGGTGCTCCACAGCGGCTCGTCGGGGTCGCCGGGGTCGCGGGCCTGGAGCAGCCCCGCGCCGTCGTCGAGGAGCAGGACCCCTTCGTCGGCACCGACGGGCACACCGAGCCGTCCGACGTCGGAGTCCGGCGGACCGGCGCCCTCCTCCTGCTCCCCCGGGGGCGCCTCGAACGCGTACTCCCATCGGGGGCCGTCCCCCTCGGGGCCGGTCACCGTGAACTCCCCGTACGGCTCCTCGGGCGTCCACCCCTCAGGGCGGCGCACCGAGAAGCCGGGCACGTAGACGTCGCGGCCACCGCCTTCCCAGACGGTCGCGCCCTCGTCGTCGATCACGCTCGCGCCGTCGCCCTCGGCGCTGGCGAGGCGCAGCGCGGGTCCGCCGTCGGGCGCGCGGGTGAAGCCGACCACCCGTTCCCCGCCCTGCCAGAGGGTCTCGCCGTCCGAAGCGCGCTGGAGCAGGTGGCGCTCCTCGCTGTTGGAGCTGATGAGGAAGGAGCCGCCGACGCCCTGGATGCGCACGCCCATGTCGTCGTCGAGGATGTCGGGACCGTCGGAACCGGACCCGTGCAGGTGGCGCACCGGATCCCCCTCGACCCCGGGCGGCCGTTCACCGCCGAAGGCGGTGGGCAGCGGGCTGGGCGAGGGGTCGGGCGGCTCCGGCCCCTCAGGCGTGCACGCGGCACTCGCGAGGGCCACGACTCCCGCGAGGAGCACGGCGCCCTGGGCCCGCCGCGTGGTGCACATTGCCCACTCCCTTGGACGACGTTCCGTAGGCGCATCCTAGAACGCCGGGCGCCGGCCGGATACGCCCCTTTGCCGGGCTCACCCTTCGCCGGGCTCCGGGCTCACCCTTCGCCGGGCTCCGGGGGCACCTCGACCACGGTGCTGCCCTGCACCTCACAGACGGCCTGGCCCGCCGTGGCCTCGGCCAGCCAGGCGCGGAAGCCCTCCAGTTCGTCCTCGCTCAGGGCGACGTCGATGCGCACGTCGGCCCCGTACTCCACCTCCCGAACGGTGTAGGCGGAGGAGCGCAGCTCGCTCTCCAGCCGCCCGGCCTGCAGGTAGTCGGCCACCACCGCGACGACGAGCAGGGTGCGGCGCTCCAGCAGCCCGAACGCGTCGAGCGCGGCGGAGACGGCGCCGCCGTAGGCGCGGATCAGCCCGCCCGCCCCGAGCTTGACGCCGCCGAAGTAGCGGGTGACCACGGCGACCGTGTCGGTCACGCCGCGGTGGCGCAGCACCTCCAGCATGGGCACCCCGGCGGTGCCGGAGGGCTCGCCGTCGTCGCTGGAGCGCTGCACTCCGCCGTCGTCGCCGAGGACGTAGGCGCTGCAGTTGTGGTTGGCGCTCCAGTGGGCCTTGCGCCGCTCGGCGATGAAGGCGCGCGCCTCGTCCTCCGAGCCGACGCGCGCCATCGCGCAGATGAACCGGGACTTCTTGATGTCGAGTTCGTGCTCGCCACCGCGGCTGATCGTTCTCATAGGCGGCACCGATCGTACGCGTCCGCGGAGGGGACACCGGGCGCCGGCGGCCGCGCTTTTCGGTCGGCGAATGGTACACGGGGGCCCGCCTGTGTACGCGGCGGATGCGACTCCATACGATTTCTTAACACTCGTGACGCCCGTCCGCAGAGCGCGCGGCATCGGCCGGACCGCCGGACCGCAGGCCCCCGGCGCGCCGACCGGGACGCGCAACGCCCGGAAGCGAGGGGGACCATGGAACCCGCATTCATCGCCGCCGCATTCGCCGGCGGGCTCGCCGCCACGGCGGTGCGGCTGCCTCCGCTCGCGGGGTTCCTCATCGCCGGGTTCGTGCTCAACGGGATGGGCTACACGCTCACCCCGGAGCTGGACGCCGTCGCCGACCTGGGCGTGACGCTGCTGCTGTTCACCATCGGCCTCAAGCTCGACGTGCGCAGCCTGCTCAGGGCCGAGGTGTGGGGCTCGGCGACCGCCCACATGGCGCTCTCGGCGCCGCTGGGCGCGCTCGCCCTCGGAGCGATCAAGCTGACCGGCCTGTCCCTGCTCCAGGGCACGGACTGGACCGGGCTGCTGGTGCTCGGGTTCGCCCTGTCCTTCTCCAGCACCGTGTTCGCGGTCAAGGTACTGGAGGGGCGCAGCGAGATGGGGTCGCTGTACGGTCGCCTGGCCATCAGCGTGCTGGTCATGCAGGACGTCTTCGCGGTCGTCTTCCTCACCGCCTCCGGCGGCGGCCTGCCCTCCCCGTGGGCGCTGCTGCTGCCGCTGCTGGTGCCCGCGGCCCCGCTGCTGCGGCGGCTGCTGGACCGGATCGGCCACGGCGAGATGCAGGTGCTGTTCGGGGTGGCGGCCGCGCTCGTGCTCGGCTACGCCCTGTTCGACCTGGTGGGCGTCAAGGGCGACCTCGGCGCGCTGGCCCTCGGCGTCCTGCTGGCCCCCGCCGCCAACGCCCCGCCGCTGGCCAAGACGCTGTTCTCGCTGAAGGAGCTGTTCCTGGTCGGGTTCTTCCTGAGCATCGGCCTGACCGGGATGCCGACCTGGGAGACGGTGCTCCTGGCGATCGCCCTGCTGCTCCTGGTACCGGTCAAGGGGGCGCTGTTCGCCGCGCTGTTCCTGCGCTTCCGGCTGCGCGGGCGCACCGCCCTGCTGACGGGGATCGCGCTGGCCACCTACTCGGAGTTCGGGCTGATCGTAGGCGCGCTGGCGGGGGAGCAGGGGTGGCTGAGCGACGACTGGCTGGTGGCGCTGGCGCTGGCCGTGGCGCTGAGCTTCCTGGCCTCGGCCCCGCTGAACACGCGCGGGGAGGAGGTCTACCGCGCCGTCGCGCCGTGGCTGCGCCGGCGGGAGCGCGCGGACCTGCTGCCGAGCGACCGGCCCATCGACCTGGACGGGGCGCGGGCCGTCGTGCTGGGGATGGGCCGGGTCGGGCGGGGCGCCTACGACCGGCTGCACGAGGCGTACGGGATCGCCGCGGTCGGTATCGAGCACGACCCGGCCACCGTGGAGCGGCTGCGCGCGGCGGGCTACCGGGTCGTGGAGGGCGACGCCACCGACTCCGACTTCTGGGACCGGCTCACCCTGTCCGACGAGGTCGACCTCGTCGTGCTGGCCATGCCCCACCAGCGGGGCAACCTCGCCGCGCTGGAGAGCCTGGGCGCCGACGGCCACCGTCCGGTGGTGGCGGGGGTGGTCACCCACGCCGAGGAGATCGACGAGCTCTACGCGCGCGGCGCCGACGAGGTGCACCACCTCTACGGGGAGGCGGGCCGCGCCCTGGCCGACGACGCGGTGCGCCGCACAATGGAGGGGTGACCGAGGACTCCGCGGACGGCCGCGCGCGACAGACGGCCGATGATGCATCCGNGGGGGCGCTGGCCGACCCGGTGCGCCGCCGCCTGTACCGGTTCGTGTGCGAGCGGGGCGAGGCCGGCCGGGCCGAGGCCGCCGAGGCCCTGGACCTGACCCGCACCCTGGCCGCCTTCCACCTGGACCGGCTGGCCGGCGCCGGCCTGCTGGAGGTGGAGCGGCGGCGGCTCTCCGGGCGTCAGGGGCCGGGGGCGGGGCGCCCGGCGAAGGTGTACCGCCGCGCCGACCGGGAGGTCAGCCTGCACCTCCCGCCGCGCGAGTACGAGGCGGCGGCGCGGCTGCTGGCCGAAGCGGTCGAGCGCGCGGGGGCCGAGGAGGCGCTGTACGCGGCCGCACGGGAGGAGGGCCGCCGGCGCGCGGCCGCGGGCGGGAACGGCGGCGGGGCTCCCCGGACGCTCGACGAGCTGGCCGGGGCGATCGCGGCCTGCGGGTACGAGCCGACCACGGCGCCCGGGGACGGCCAGGTCCGGTTCCGCAACTGCCCCTTCCGCTCGCTCGCCGCCGACTTTCCTCCGCTGGCCTGCGGGATGAACCTGGAACTGGTGCGGGGGATGGTCGAGGAGTGGGGCGGGTTCAGCGCCCGGATGGCCCCGTCGGCGGGAGGGTGCTGCGTCGCCATCTCTAAAAACAATAATTCTTGACTTAGAAATCGGGACGTGCTCTGCTGTCCGTCATGACCTCCCACCACCTCGCCCAGCTGAACATCGCCGCCCTCAAGGCCCCGATCGACTCCCCTCTGCTGGCGGACTTCGTCGCCGGCCTCGCCCCGATCAACGCCCTCGCCGACGCCTCCCCCGGCTTCGTCTGGCGCTACACCGACGAGGACACCGACGACGCCACCGCCAGTCGGCCGTTCGGCCCGGACGTGATCGTCAACCTCTCGGTATGGGAGGACCTGGAATCGCTGCGCGCCTTCACCTACCGGGACGACGGCCACCTGGACTACATGCGCCGGCGGCGCGAGTGGTTCACCCCGCTGGGGCGGCCCGGCCTCGTGCTGTGGTGGGTCCCCGCCGGCGTGCTGCCGACACTGGCCGAGGGCGGTGAGCGGCTGGCCCGGCTGACGGCGGACGGCCCCACCCCCGAGGCCTTCACCTTCCGGCACCCGTTCCCCGCCCCGCCGGCCCGCACTGGGGTGATTTCCGGTTAGGGGGTGTTTCTTGGATCAGGCCCTAG